>NZ_PPPD01000001.1:600000-900000 GCF_002901445.1 Deinococcus koreensis | reverse complement strand
CAGCAGCGGCAGCAGGAGCAGCAGCGCTCCGCAGGCGGTCAGTAGCGCCAGCCCCACGCGCCTGGAGACCGGAACGGCCGGAAGGTGTCCCTGGGCTGACGCCTGTCCGCGGAGGAAGCGCCAGCCCACCAGCGCACACACGACCAGCGCTCCGACCTGCCAGCCGGCCCCCGGCCACACCACCAGCGCGGCCGCTACGCCCAGCGCCAGCCCGGCCCGCAGGCGATCCGTCACCAGTTGCCCCCACATCCCCGCCACCGCCTGCGCGACCACGGCGACCGCCGCGACCTTCAGGCCCAGCAGCCAGCCGGCGCCGCCCACCTCGCCCATGCGCGTGATCCCCAGGGCGAAGGCGACCATCAGGGCCGCGCTGGGCAGCGTGAAACCCAGCCAGGCCGCCAGCGCGCCGGGCCAGCCGGCCCTCAACAACCCCACCGCCAGGCCGGTCTGGCTGCTGGCCGGGCCGGGCAGGAACTGGGCCAGCGCCACCAGGTCGGCGTAGCCGTCCTCGCTGAGCCAGCCGTGCCGGGCCACGAACTCCGTGCGGAAGTACCCCAGATGCGCCACCGGCCCGCCGAAACTGCTCAGGCCCAGGCGCAGGAAGACCAGAAAGACCTCCAGGGCACGCATGGGGAACAGGGTAAGGGGTCGGGAGTCGGTAGGCCAAAAGCAACAGCCCCGGCGGACACCAGGGCTGTAGCTCGAATACGCGGCGCTCAGTCGTCTGCCGCCTGCACCTGCGGGCGCGGCATCTCGGGGTTCTCCACGAAGCCGGTCGGGTCGTAGAGGTCGAAGCCGATGTCCTTCTCGTAGTCCTGGATCTTGACGTGCAGGCGTTTGACGTCGCCCTCGACCTGACCGTAGTCGAAGGTGTCCCAGATGGCGGTGGTCTTGAAGTTGCCGCCGTCGAAATCGGGCACCTCGCGGGTCTTGCGGATGCCATGTTCCAGGGCCTTGCGGCTCTCGATGCCCATGTTACGGAAGGCCACCTGCATCACGTCGCGCTGGAAATCGCGCGGGCCGTAGATGCCGGCGCGGTAGACGGTCTCCTGAAACTGCTGCCAGTCTGGAATCAGCGTGGCGGCGGGCATCGAGAACTGTCCGATCACGTTCTGGATGGCCTTCAGGGTCTGCTCGGGGTAATAGTACAGGTACATCCGCACGCCTTCGAGGAAGAAGTTGTAGTGCGCCGCCTCGTCCACCGCGATGGTCTGGGCGACCTTCGCCAGCACGGCGTCCTGCACGCCCTGGAACTGCGGCTTGTCGCTCCTGCCCTGGGCGATTTTCATCATGTTCAGGTAGTTGAGCTGGGTGGCGCGCTCCTGGAACACGGTGTACACGAGGTTGTGAATGGCGTCGGGGAAGGGCAGCTCCCAGGTCTGGGACTTCAGGCGATCCTTGTAGTCCGCGATCCATTGGGGGCTGCGCTGGCCGCTGAACAGCACGGCGTTTTCCCAGGCGTCGGCGTGCTTTTCCTCCTCGCTGCCCCAGCGCATCTGGAAGTGACTGCGGCCGTGGCTGCGGCGCACGAGGTGGATCAGGTTGGAGGTGAAGTCGGGGGCGTACTGCTCCACGGCGAAGAAGCCCTGGATCACCGTGATGATCTCCGGCGGCAGCGCCTTGTTCATGGCCCGCCAGTCGAAGGACTTGTCCGGGTTCCAGTTGCGCGTTTCCTGGCTGCGGGCAGTGTACCAGCGGTACAGCCCCAGGAAGCCGCGCTCGATCAGGCGGTCTTTTTCCCGGTTGCTGAGTAGCCCGGCCGGGGTGGGCGGGCGGTCGATCAGGGTGTCTGGCGGCATGATGTCGGCGGTGGGGTCAGCCACGGGGTTCCTCCTGGGACGTCCGTGAAGACAGGGTGCGGACGATATGGGTTCACCCTACGCGCCGCCCAGCCGGGGGGCCGTGAGCTGGTACGCGGTTCAAGGGCACAGTTCTTGCGGTCTCGCAGAGCGGGAGCTCATCGCCCCGTCAGGGAGAACCCCGCACCGTGCTGTTTGATGAACCCTGCCACAGACGGGCCAGTGTCTCCCGCCAGACCCGGCCGCTACACTCGGCCCATGAGTCTCGTCGGACAGACCGCGCCCGAGTTCAGCCTGCCGGCCTCGACCGGGCAGACCATCACCCTCAGCTCGTACCGGGGCCACCAGCACGTGGTGCTGATCTTCTACCCGCTGGACTTCAGCCCGGTCTGCTCCATGCAGCTGCCCGAGTATTCCGGCCGCCAGGACGACTTCGCCGATGCCGGCGCGGCGGTGCTGGGCATCAACCGCGACTCGGTGCACGCCCACAAGGCCTGGGCCGCCGAATACGGCATCGAGGTGCCCCTGCTGGCCGACATGACCCTGGCGGTCGCCCGCCAGTACGGGGTCGCCATCGACGAGCGGGGCATCAGCGGCCGGGCCGTGTTTCTGATCGACAAGTCTGGCGTGGTGCGCTTCCAGCACGTCGAGGCGAAGACCGGTGACTACACCGTGCGGCCGGAAGTGGTGCTGGCGAAACTCCGGGAGTTGTAGGCCCGCCCCCGCTGCCTGAAGAAATGGTGACTGCCCCCCCGCGCACCTGGGTTCAGGGCGCAGGCGTGCGGGTGCTAGAACGGGGCCCGATGCCCTCCGTTCTCAGTTTCATCAACCTCAAGGGTGGCGTGGCCAAGACCACCACGGCCGTCCAGCTCGCCGACACGCTGGCTTTCATGAAGCAGCGCCGGGTGCTCGTGCTCGACCTCGATCCACAGACCAACGCGACCCTGGCCCTGATCGGCGAGGAGCGCTGGGCGCAGGCCGACGAGGAGGGGCAGACCCTCGCGCAGCTCTTTCTCGATCAGGTGAACGGCACCCAGGTCTTCGACGTGAACCGGGCGGTCATCAAGGGCGCCAGCAACCTCAACCGGGTGCCGGCGAGCCTGATCGAGCAGCTGCCCGAGGGCGCCCGCTACGGCCGGGTGGACGTGCTGCCCAGCTCCATCCGCCTGATCGACGTGCAAGACCGGATGCAGGACATCGCCAGCCGCTCCTTCTACGCGGTCAACCCGATGGAGGTCGTGCGGAAGTTCGTCGCGCCCCGGTTCGCCGGGTACGATCACGTCCTCATCGACTGTCCGCCCAACCTGGGCTTCATCACCCAGAACGGGCTGGAGGTCAGCGACCACTACCTGATCCCGACCATCCCCGACCGGCTCAGCACCTACGGCATCGGGCAGATCGCCGGGCGCATCGCCGAGATCCGCCGGGCCCGCGCGCTGACGATCCGCTGTCTGGGGGTGGTCATCACCAAGTACCAGTCCAGCAGCACCCAGCACCGGCAGGGGCTGGCGCGGCTGCCGGGCGATCTGGAGCGCGCCTTCGCAGGCACCGGCGAGGGCGCCCCGCCCATCCTGGGCACCATCCTGCCGCAGACCAACGCCAGCGCCGAGGCGATGACCTATGACCGGCCGACCGGCACCTACCGCGATAAGTACGGCGGGGGCCTGGTGGGCGGGCAGGCCGCGTACCGCTACGGCCTCGATCTCGCGGACGAACTCGAAGACCTGCTGGCCGTGCCCGCTTGAATCTCTCCCGCTGGAACGCCTACAGCGCGGCCGGGTCGACCAGCAGGGCGTCCTCGACCTCGAAGGCCTCGGCGTAGCGCACGCGCCCCAGGGTGCCCCAGTAGCTCTGGCGGGCGCGGCGGCGCTCCACGATCTCCGGCGTCACCGTCTCCGAGATGGCCGCGCCGGCGAACTGGCTCTCGTGGGCCAGGATGGCGGCGGCCCAGACCTCCTGCACGCCCTCGACATCGACCAGCAGCGTGGGCGTGATGTCCGCGTTGCCCTGGTAGAGCAGCACGCGCGAGACCCGGTGCGGCTCGCCGGCCACGTAGGCCTTCTGCAGCTGTGCCAGATGCACGGCGCGCTTGCTGAGATGGTAGGCCCCGAAATGATCCGGGTGGCGATCCTGGAAGTGAGGCACCACCAGCACCCGGGGCCGCAGAACCCGCAGCGCCGCGGCCAGCCGGTGCGCCGACTTGGGCGTGTCCACGATCTCCCCGTCGATGAGTCCCAGTTGCCCCCGCCAGCTCAACCCCATGAGCTGCGCCGAGCGCACGCACTCCTGGGTGCGGATGTCCGGCGTGCCCTGGGTGCCCTTCTCACCGCGCGACAGTTCCAGAATGCCCACCGCGCGCCCCGCCTGGGCCAGCCGGATCAGCGTGCCGCCCGCTCCGATCTCGGCGTCGTCCGGGTGGGGGGCCAGACACAGCCAGTCCAGCGGTTCGGCGGCGCCATACACGGTCTCGAAAGCAGCATTCATGCGGCCAGGATAGGGCGTCATGCTCATTCCGGGCGCATGTGGCGAGCTTGACACCCCCCCGGGGCGTCCATATACTTTTCAAGCCTGCACAGGCCGGCCAGTGTAGCTCAGTGGTAGAGCAGCTGATTCGTAATCAGCAGGTCGTCGGTTCAAGTCCGACCCCTGGCTCCAGAGAAGACAGGAACCCGCTCAGGAGGCGGGTTTTTTGTGTCTCATACGCTGACGGCCTCAGCGGTCGCGCGGGGCCAGGCCCCAGGGCGACCGCCAGCCACCACCCGGCAGCCGGCACAGTACAGTTGGGCGCGTGACCGTTCCGCCCGCCGAACCCGATCCCGCCGCGCCGCCGCAGGGCCCCGCGCAGCCCTCGCCGCTGCCCCGGCGGTCGCTGCGGGTCAACACCCTGATCGTCATGGCGGGCACGCTGGGCTCGCGGCTCTCGGGCATCGTCCGGCAGCAGATCATCAACCTGTTCGATACTTCGCTCACCGACGCCTTCAACGTGGCGGTCAAGGTGCCCAACCTGCTGCGCGAACTGCTGGCCGAGGGCGCGCTGGTCAACTCGTTCATCCCGGTCTACAAGTCGCTGGACGCGGCCGAACGCCGCAAGCTGGCCGCGACGTTCTCAGGCGTGTTGATCGCGGTCAACCTGATCCTGATGGCGCTGGGCATCCTGGCGGCGCCCTGGATCGTGGGACTGCTGACCGCCGCCGACTCGAATATTGACCGGGCGGTGGCGGTCTATATGACCCAGCTCGTCATGCCCTTCCTGACGCTCATCAGCCTGTCGGCGGTGGCGATGGGCCTGCTGAACGCCGACGAGCACTTCCGGGAAAGCTCCTTCGCCCCGGTCGCCTTCAACCTTGCCAGCATTGTGGCGCTGCTGCTGCTGCCCGACACCGCGACCTGGCTGGCCTTCGGCTGGCTGATCGGCGGGGTCGCGCAGCTACTGGTGCAGCTGCCGGCGCTGCGGAGATACGGCCTGCTGCCCACGCCCGCCCTGACCCCCCACCCGGCAGTGCGGCGCGTGCTGGTGCAGATGGCGCCGTTCACCCTGACCGCCGGCGCGCGGCAGATCCTGAACGTCTACGTGACCCGCCTGCTCACCAACGGCGCGCAGTTTCCCACAGGCACGACCACCGGCTACGGCAACGCCGAGGCGCTGTTCACCACGGTCAACGGCCTGTTCGTGGTCTCGCCGGTGCTGGCGATGTTCCCGCGCTTCTCGCAGCACGCCGCCGACCGCGACTGGGCCGCCTTCCGCGCCCTGACCGCCCAGGCCATCCGCACCACGACCTTCCTGGCCGCGCCCATGAGCGCCCTGCTGGTGGTGCTCGCCCCCTGGGCCGTGAGTCTCTTCAACCTGCAGCGCGGCCTCGGGGTCACTACGAAGTTTGAGGCCGGCGCGGGCATCCTGACCGGCTGGGCGCTGGCCCTGGTGCCCTGGGCGCTCGTCACGGTGCTGCTGCGTACCTTCTATGCCCGTGAACGCACGCGGGAGGCCGTGGTGGTCAGCGCCCTGGGCTTCGTGCTGGAGGTCGGGCTGTACCGCCTGCTGGTGCCGCCGCTGGGCTTCCTGGGCTTCGGTGTCAGCACGGCCCTGAGTGGCCTGCTGATGTCGGGGGCGCTGATCGTGCTCTACCGCCGCGCCCTGGGCTTTCCGGGCCGCGAGGTCGCCACGCACCTGCTGCGGGTGGTGCCCCTCTCGGTGCTGGCGGGGGGGGTGGCCTGGCTGGTCTCGCGCCTGATGCCGGCGCCCGGCTTCATCGTGCCCGGCGTGATCGGCCTGAGCGTGGCGGGCGGCGCGGGGCTCGCGGCCTACCTGGCCGGGGCGCTGGCCCTGAGGGTGCCGGAAGTCTCGGGCGTGCTGCGGCGACTGCGCCGCTGAGCTGGGCCCCAGACCCTCAACGGCGCCGAGCGGGTTCGCCCGGGGGAACCCAAGCCGTCTTCTTCGCCGTCAGCCGGCCGGGCGGCGGCGCCCCCGCCCCATGACTGCCTGATAGACCCCTTCCAGATTTCCGGCGAGGGTGCCCAGGTCGTACTGCGCGGCGCTCTCGCGGGCGCGGGCTTGCAGGCCGGCCAGCGCGTCCCGGTGCAGGGCGGCCAGCAGGCCGTCGGCCAGGGCGCTCTGGGTGGCGTCGCGGATCAGGCCGTTCACGCCCTCGCGGATCAGATCGAGCGCGGCGGGGCTGCGGGCGGCGACCAGGGGGGTGCCGGCGGCCAGCGCCTCAATCATGCTCATGGGCAGCACCTCGGAGGTGCTGGCAGTCAGGAAGACGTCGGCGGCGCTCAAGGCCTCGGGCACACGGGCGTAGGGGAGGGGGCCAGTAAACGTCACGCCCTCCAGCGCCCGGGCCTGCGCCTGGGCGCGGCTGGGGCCGTCGCCGACCACCAGCAGGCGCAGCTCGGGGCGGCTGGCGCGGGCCACGTTGAAGGCGTGCATCATCACGTCCAGATTCTTCTCGGGGGCCAGGCGACCCAGGTACATCACCAGCGGGGCATCGGCTGGAACGTGGAACTCGGCCCGGAAGGCGTCGCCGCCCGCCGCACGGAAGGCCGCCAGATCCACCGGATTCGGGAAGAGCTGCACTGCCCCCGCGTACCCGTAGGCGCGCAGCATGTCGACCATCGCCTGACCGGGCGCCAGCACGGCGTCCACCCGCCGCGCGAAGGCGGAGATGTGCGGGCGCAGGATGGCGCGGCCCACGGAAGGGGGCATGGGCGCGTAATGCAGGTACTGGTCGTACTGGGTATGCGCGGTGTACACCACGGGCGCCCCGGCCAGGCGCCCCCACTTGAGCGCCAGTTGCCCGGCCAGGAAGGGGTGCATGGTGTGCAGCACGTCCAGATCGCGCAGCGGCAGCCTCCCCGTCAGGAGCGGCCCCGGCGCCAGCATGACCGGATAGTCGGCCGGGGCGCCCAGCGCGCGGGCGCCGGCGAACGAGGAATTCAGGCGGTACACGCCGTCCTCGTGCCCCGGCATCAGGGGGTGGCGGGGGGCGAAGATGCGGACGTCGTGGCCGCGCTCGCGCAGACCGCGGGCGAACAGCGCTGTGCTCGTCGCAACGCCGTTGCGCGAGGGCAGGTAGGTGGCTGTAACGATTCCGATCCGCACGCTGGAGAGCAGTTTAGCCGGAACGCTCCGGGCCGGGCGGCCCCCTGCCGTCTGATCCGGCACTGTGATCAGGCATCGTGATCCGGCCCGTATCCTGAACGCCATGAGCGCGCCCGCCCCTTCCGTGGCCCTTCCCCTGATCATCCCCTGCGTGGACATCCAGTCCGGCCGCGCCGTGCGGCTCTACGAGGGCGACCCCGACCGGGAGACCGTGTACTTCGAGTCCCCGCTGGAGGCGGCCCGGCACTGGGTCTCCCTGGGCGCCGGGCTGGTGCATCTGGTCGATCTGGACGCCGCCACCGGCCGGGGCGAGAACCGCGGGGTGATCGCCCAGATCTCCCGCGAGCTGGGCGTGCCGGTCGAGGTCGGCGGCGGCGTCCGTGACCGCGCGGGCGCCGAGGAACTGCTGCGCCAGGGCGTCCACCGGGTCGTGATCGGCACGGCCGCCGTGAAGTCGCCGGAACTGGTGCCTGAACTGATCGCCGCGCACGGCCCGGAGCGCGTGGTGGTGAGTCTGGATGCCCGTGGCCTGGAGGTCGCCACCCACGGCTGGGCGCAGGGCAGCGGCGTGAACGTGGCCGAGCTGACCCCCCGCCTCGCCGACGCCGGCCTCGAAACGCTGATCTTCACCGACGTGACCCGCGACGGCACGTTAAAGGGCCTGAACCGCGAGCTGATGCGTCAGGTACGGCAGCTCTGGCTCAACACCCTGATCGTGGGCGGCGGCGTGGCGAACACGGACGACGTGCGGCTGCTCCGGGAGGAGGGCATCCAGGGCGCCATCGTGGGCCGGGCGATCTACGAGGGCACCCTGAGCTATCCGGTGGTGCTGGACTGAAGCGCCGGCTACTCACGCCGCTTGCCCCCCGCCAGCCCCAGCACCCGCAGCACCATCACGGCGGGCACGGCCATGATCGCCAGCAGCGCGTTCCAGAGGGCGCCGCGCACTGAGGGCAGCAGCCGGCCCTCGCCGTGGCGCGGCACGGCGGGCAGCACCCGGGGCAGCCGGGGCACGTTGACCCCCAGCACCCGCCCGCGCGAATCGTGCACCGGGCCGCTGGCCCGTGCGGCGGCTGCCCGCTCCTGGGGACTGGGCGCCGTGCTGATCTCGGCGCCCTGGGCGGCCATCGCGCGCTTCTTCGCCACGTTGGCGGCGCCGCCCGCGTGGGTGCCGAACTTCTGCGAATACACCCAGGTCACCTCCGCGCCGAAGAAGAAGATCATGGCCGAGTAGTAGATCCACAGCAGCAGCAGCACCAGCGTGGCGGCGGCCCCGAAGACGCTGCCCGGCGCGGCCCGGCCGAAGTAGATGCCGATCAGGAGCTGCCCCAGCGTGAACAGCGTGGCGGTGAACAGCCCGCCCACCCAGACCTCGCGCCACTCCAGCTTCACGTCCGGCAGGAGTTTGTAGATGCCCGCGAAGACCGGCGCCAGGAACAGCGTGGACAGGACGAAGGTGCCCAGCCGCACCAGGATGGCTCCCGCCCCGATCCGGTCGCCCAGCCCCTGCGCGATGGCTGCCAGATAGGTGTTCAGCGCCAGGAACACGAACAGCAGCAGCCCGATGGCGATGATCATCAGGAACGACACGACGCGCGTGCGGATGATGTTCACCACGCCCTGCTGCGGGGCCGGATCGGCGCCCCAGAGGCTGTTCAGTGCGTCCTGAAGCTGCACGAAGAGCCCGGTGGCCCCCAGGAACAGCGCCCCGAAGCCCAGCACGGTCGCGGTGACGCTGCCCTGCTGCAAGGAGGCCTCGTTCGGAATCAGGCCCCGCAGGAAGTCGGCGGCGCCCTGCCCCAGGTTCTCCGCGACCAGGCTGCCGGGGCCGAACAGCTGCTCGGTCACGGCGTCGTTGCTCAGGAAGCGCCCGGCGATGGCCACCGCGAACAGCAGCAGCGGCGCGATGCTGAACATGGCGTAGTAGGCGATGGCCGCCGCCAGCCGCGGCGCACGGTCTTGCCCGAAGGCCAGCGCCGCCTCGCGGATCAGGGTGAACAGGTCGCTGGCAGTCAGCCTCATCCGGGCAGTCTACGGGCCCGCCCTCAGGGCGTCATTCGCCACCAGTTGAGCGAGTTCCCATCGCGCACCAGCAGGGCACCGTCTGGCAGAGGTGTCACAGGCCACGGTGAACCTGTATCTGACCGCCGCCCCAGGTTGCTAGCCTCTGTTCATGCGCCCCATCCCCGCCGGCTTCACCCAGACCCTCAGCGTGACCGTCACCGAGGAGATGACCGTCGATTTCGGCGAGCTGGGCAAGGTGCATGAGGTCTACGCGACCTACTGGATGGCGCGGCACTTCGAGGAAGCCGGGCGCAAGATCATCCTGCCCTTCCTGGAAGACGGCGAGGGCGGCATCGGCACCCAGGTGGAGGTGATCCACACGGCCTCGGCGCTGCCCGGCATGAGCGTGACCGTCACGGCGACCTTCGTACGGCAGGAGGGCCGCCGCATCTTCGCTTCCATGCGGGCGATGAACGCGCTGGGCGACGAGATCGGCACCGGCACGAGCACCCAGATGGTGCTGCCCCAGGCGCGCATCGATGCGAATTTCGAGGAGCTGCGGGCGCGTTGGGTCGGGGCGCAGGGCTAAGGCCGCACTACCGGGGCGCCACCCCGTTCAGGAACAGTTCCAGCGTGGCCTGCGGGGCGCCCTGCACCTCCGGGGGCAGGTCGCCGATCCCGCCCACGAGGCTCAGGAACGACCAGGCGGCCATTTCCGTGTGGTGAGACCGCAGCGTTCCCTCCTGCACGCCCCGCTGCAGGGTGTCATGGACGAAGCGGTAGAGGTGCTGGATGAAGAAGTCGGCGACCTGGGCCTGGGCGGTGGGCGGCAGGTAGCGCAGCGCCTCGCGCAGGGCCGTGTGCCGCGCCGCGCCACGCTGCAGCTGACGTTCCAGCAGGCGCAGCAGCGTCGTGGGGGCGTCGCTGATTGGCAGGGCCTGCAGCTCCGCGTATTCGCCGCTCAGGGTTTCCTCGACCAGCGCCACCAGCAGGGCCTCCTTGGAGGCGTAGTGGTGGTACAGCGCGGCGGGGGTCACCCCGATCCGGCGGGCCACGTCCACCATGCGGGTCGCCGTGTAGCCCTGCTCGCCCAGCAGCTCGGCGGCGGCGCGGCGGGCGCGGGCCGCCAGATCGGCGGGCGTCTCGGTCTTGCGCGGGCGACCCCGCCGGGGGGAACTGGTCATGACGGACTCCTGGTGGCGCCCTGTGCGGGCACGCGGCCTCATTGTGGCGCCTGATGCGGTCTGCGAACGGAGACTGATTAAATTAAACGCAGATTCAATTATCTTCCAGGAGGCTCGTATGACCCAGCTCATGGCGTCCGCATCCGCTCCCCCCGACCCCCGACGTGACCGGGGCCGGCAACTGCTCGTGCTGGCGCTCGCGGCCGCGCAGGTGGGGGCGATCGTCTGGCAGGTGCAGGGCAGTACGGCGGGCACCGACCTGTACGCCCGCAGCAGCGACCCCCCGGTGATCCCGGCCACCTTCACCTTCGCCATCTGGGGGCCGATCTACCTGGGCAGCCTGGCCTACGCCACCTATCAGGCGTGGCCGGGACAGGGAGCGCGCCCGCTTCACCGGCAGGTCGGGCCGTGGGCGGCGCTGGCGTTCGGCGCTTCGGCGCTGTGGGCGCTGGCGGCCGGGTTTCCGCCGCCCCTGCTGAGTTGGGGCACGGTGGCGATGATCTTCGCCCTGTTCGGGTCGCTGCTGGTGGCCCTGCTGCGGGCGGTGGCCCTGGCCGAGACCCCGCGCGACCGCCTGCTGGTCGTGGCGCCGCTGGGGCTGTATGCGGGCTACATCACGCTGGCGACGGTCGCCAACACCGCCGCGACCCTCTACCAGCTCGGCATCCGGACGCCGCTGGGGCTGAGCGAACCGGCCTGGGCCGCGCTGATGCTGGGCGCGGCGGGGGTGCTGGCGGGCGTGGTGATCCGGCACCTGGGGGTGAACCGCCACCGCGCGCCCCTGACCTATCCCGCCGCCGTGGTGTGGGGGCTGGGGGGCGTGGCCGCGCAGAATCTGACCGTCCTGAATCTGGCCGCGCAGCCGCAGCCGGTGGTGGCCGCCGCAGCCGGGCTCGCCGCCCTGCTGGTGGCCGGAACGGCGTGGCGGCGGCGCCGGGCCGGCGCCCGCTGAAGGCGGAACCGCTGGCCGCCGGTCTGCAGCTGCGCCTGGCCGCTCCCCGCTATGCTGGAGCGTCATGCCCAGAACTCCTCCCGTCTCGCGCTATTACGATGTCTGCCGCGACGAGCGCGGCCAGCGGGTCATTGATGTGCAGGTCAGCGGCCTGGCGCTGCTGCAGAACCCGCTGCTGAACAAGACCACGGCCTTCACCCGCAAGGAACGCCGCGAACTGGGCCTGGAGGGGCTGATCCCGCCGCACGTCAGCACCTTCGACGAGCAGAAGGAGCGCACCTACCTGCGCTACCTGAAATGCGGCTCCGATCTGGAGAAGCACGAATACCTGCGCGCCCTGCAGGATCGCAACGAGGTGCTGTTCTACGGCGTGCTGGAAGACCACCTCGAGGAGATGCTGCCCATCATCTACACACCCACGGTGGGCGAGGCGGTCAAGACCTATTCCAGCAACTACCGCTACCCGCGCGGCTTCGCGGTCAGCACCGAGGACATCGGCCGGGTCGAGGAGATGCTGGAGAACGTATCCGTGAACGACGTGCGGATGATCGTGGCGACCGACTCCAGCGCCATCCTGGGCCTCGGCGACCAGGGCTTCGGCGGCATGGCGATCAGTATCGGCAAGCTGTCGCTGTACACGGCGGCGGGCGGGGTCGGCCCCGACAAGACCCTGCCGGTCGAGCTGGACGTGGGCACCAACCGCCAGGATCTGATCGACGACCCGCTGTACCTGGGCGTCCATCACCGCCGCCTGAGCGGCGCCGAGTACGACGAGTTTCTGGACACCTTCGTCGAGGCGGTCGCCCACCGCTACCCGAAGGCCATCCTGCAGTGGGAGGACTTCTCACGCGGCACCGCCTTCCGGGTGCTGGAGCGCTACCGCCGCGTGATCCCCTCGTTCAACGACGACATCCAGGGCACGGGCGCGATGGCCCTGGCGGGCCTCTGGTGCGCCTGCGGCATGAAGGGGGAACGCCTGACGGATCAGGTGTTCGTCGTGGTGGGCGCGGGGGCGGCCGGTATCGGGGTGGCGCGCGCCATCCTCCAGGGGCTGCTGTTCCGGGGTCTGGGCGCACCGGAGGCGGGCCAGCACATCTTCGTCGTGGATCGCCACGGCCTGCTGATGCACGGCCAGCCCGACCTGGAGGAACATCAGTTGCCCTTCGCCCGCACGCCGGAGCAGTTGCCCGGCTGGAGCTATGCGGGCGAGTATCCCACGCTGCACGAGGTCATCGTGAACGCCCGCGCGACCGCCCTGCTGGGCTTTACGGGCGTGCCGGGGCTGTTCGGGCAGGAGAGCGTGCAGGCCATGCTGGCGCACACCGCGCGGCCCATCATCTTTCCGCTGAGCAACCCCAGCAGCCACGTCGAGGCCCGCCCCGCCGACCTGATCGAGTGGACGCAGGGCGGCGCCATCATCGCCTCGGGCAGCCCGTTTGCCGATGTGGAGTACGCCGGGCAGCGCTACCCGGTCGGGCAGGGCAACAACGCCTTCATCTTTCCGGGCCTGGGCTTCGGCGCCGTGACCGCCCGCGCCCGCGAGATCACCGACGCCATGATCATGGCCGCCGCACTGACGCTGGCCGACTACACCCGCCGCTGCCACCCCGACCACGTCTACCCGCCCATCAGTGAGCTGCGCGAGATCAGCGTGCAGATCGCCGTGGCCGTGGCCCGCCAGGCCATCATCGATGGTGTGTGCGCCCAGCGCTCGATCCGCTCCATGAACGACGAGGCGCTGGAGGCCGCGATCCGCGAGCGCGCGTGGCTGCCGCAGTACCTGCCGCTGCGGAGGGCGGAAGGTTGAAGGCAGACGGCTCTGGAATCTAGCCATCTGCCTTCAGCTTTCTGCCACCCTACATGTGCAGCGCGCGTTTATCCGCCGCCAGCGCCGCTTCCTTCACCACTTCACTCAGGGTGGGGTGGGCGTGCACCGTGCGGGCGAGGTCCTCGCTGGAGCCGCCGAATTCCATGATCGCCACGACCTCGCCGATGAGTTCGGAGACGTTGGGGCCGACCATGTGCACGCCCAACAGCTTGTCGGTTCCCGCGTCGGCCACGACCTTCACGAAGCCGCGCGGGTCGCCGTGGCCCAGGGCGCGGCCGTTGGCGCTGAAGGGGAACTGACCGGTCTTGACCATGAGGCCCTGTTCCCTGGCCCCCTTCTCGGTCAGTCCCGCCCAGGCGATCTCGGGCGAGGTGTAGATCACCCAGGGGATGACGTCGTAGTTCACATGCCCGGCCTGCCCGGCCAGCATCTCGGCCAGCGCCACGCCCTCTTCCTCGGCCTTGTGGGCCAGCATGGCGCCGCCGATCACGTCGCCGATGGCGTAGATGCCCTCCAGGTTGGTGCGGTAGTGGCCGTCCACCTTGACGAAGCCGCGCTCGTCCAGCGCCAGGCCGACGTTCTCGGCACCCAGCCCGGCGGTGTGCGGCACGCGCCCGATGGACACGATCAGCTTGTCGAACTGCGCGGTGACTTCCTTGTCCTTCTTGGTGTAGGTCACGCTCACGCCGGAGTCCGTCTGCTCGACCTTGCTGATATTCACGCCGAAGTGGAACTCCAGGCCCTGCTTCTGGAACTGCTTGAGGGCTTCTTTCGCCACGGCGTCGTCGGTGGCCATCAGGAAGCCGGGCAGGGCTTCGAGCACCGTGACCTGGGCGCCCAGGCGGCGCCACACCGAGCCCAGCTCCACGCCGATCACGCCCGCGCCGATCACGCCCAGCTTCTGCGGCACCTGCGTGAACTCCAGGGCGCCGCTGTTCTCCACCACATGCCCGCCGAAGGGGGCCAGCGGCAGTTCGCGGGGGCTGGAGCCGGTCGCCACGATCACATGCTTCGCCCGCACTTCAGTTCCGGCCGCGTCCACGATCCAGCCGTCGCCGTCCTGCCGAACCAGCTTGCCCAGGCCGAAGAAGGAGGTGATCTTGTTCTTCTTGAACAGATAGGCCACTCCGCCGGTCAGTTTGTCCACCACGCCGGCCTTGCGGCCCAGCATCTTGCCCAGGTCGATGCTGGCGCCCTGTACGTTGATGCCGTGGTCGGCAAAGTCGTGTTGCATGACCTCATACTTCTCGGAGCTGTCCAGCATGGCCTTGCTGGGAATGCAGCCCACGTTCAGGCAGGTGCCGCCCAGGCTGGCCTTGCCGCCGCGCTCGAAGGCGTCCACGCAGGCGGTCTTGAAGCCGAGCTGCGCCGCGCGGATGGCGGCCACATAGCCTGCGGGGCCGCCGCCAATCACCAGTACATCGAAGGAATCCATAGCGCCCATAAGCCTAGCACCCGCTTCTCATGCGGAAGGTGGCGCGTTCCTGCAGGGGGAACAGGCCAGAGGTCAGCCCAGCGCCGCGTAGGCCACGGCCAGGCGCGCCGCCACCGCCGCGTTGTGGCGCACCAGGGCGATGTTGGTGTCCAGGGAGCGCCCACCCGTGAGCTCCACGATGCGGCCCAGCAGGTACGGCGTGGTGTCCTTGCCCGTCAGGCCCAGCGCGTCCATGTCGGCCAGGGCGCGGTCGATGTGCTCGCTCATCTCGGCGGCAGGAATCTCGGACTCGGCGGGCACGGGGTTGGCGAGCAGCACGCCGCCCGACAGGCCCAGCGCCCACTTCGCCCGGAGCACGCGGGCGGCCTCCTCCGGGGTCTGCACGCTCAGGGGTGACCGGAAACCGCTATGGCGCGAGTAGAAGGCCGGAAACTCTTCGCTGCCCAGCGTGATCGCCGGCACGCCCTGCGTCTCCAGTACCTCCAGCGTCAGGCCGATGTCGAGGATGCTCTTCACACCCGCGCTGACCACGCACACGTCGGTGCGGGCGAGCTCCAGCAGGTCGGCGCTGATGTCCATGGTCTGCGCACCTCCCCGGTGCACGCCCCCGGTGCCGCCCGTGGCGAACACGCGGATGCCGGCCAGCGCCGCGATCCGCATGGTCGAGGCCACGGTAGTCGCGCCGTGCTTGCCGAGCGCCACGGTCACCGGCAGGTCGCGGGTGCTGATCTTGTCCACGCCCTTATCGGTGGCGAGCAGGTGCAGCTCTTCGGGCGTCAGGCCCACCTTCAGGCGGCCGCCCAGCACGGCGATCGTGGCGGGCACCGCGCCGTTCGCCCGCACGACGTCCTCCACACCGCGCGCCATCTCGACGTTCTGCGGAAAGGGCATGCCGTGGCTGATGATGGTGCTTTCCAGCGCCACGACCGCCCGCCCGGCCTGCAGGGCGGCGGCGACGTCGGGGTGCATGTCCATCAGGGCGGCGATCTCGGGGCGGGTCTGGTGCAGGCGGTCGGGCGAGGTGGTCATGGGCACTCCTTGAAAGGGGGTTGGAAGGGAGGGAAATCAGGAACGGCTGGCGCGCTCCCGCAGGGCGGCCAGGGTCAGGTCGGGGGAGACCGCAAACTCACTTTCCACGGTCAGGGCGGCGGCGGCGTGGCCCCAGCGGGCGGCCTCCAGGGGGGGCAGGCCCGACGCCAGGGCGGCCAGGAACGCGGCGAGCATGGCGTCGCCGGCCCCGGTCACGTCGCGCACCGCAGCGCTCAGCGCGGGCAGGTCGTGGGCGCCGCCGGGAATCGAGAGCAGGCTGCCGTGCGGGCCGCGCCGCACCCAGACGAGTTCCACCCCCAGGGCCTGAAGCTCCGCCGCTGCACTCCGCAGGGCGCCGGGCTCGTCCGGAACCTTGCGGCCCAGCAGGGCGCCCAGCTCGGCCACGTTGGGCGTCACGGCGTAGGGCGAGAGCCCCGCCGCCAGCGCCGCGCGGAGCCGGCCGGCCTTGGGCACGCTGACCGGCTCGAACACCACCCGCGCCCCGGCTTCGGCCGCCAGGGTCAGCAGGTGCGCCAGCGTGTTTCCGGGCACGTTGCCGTCGACCACCACCCAGGCCGCGCCGCGCAGCACGCTCCGGCGCTCGTGCAGGGTCGCCGGGGTCAGCGCCTCCGCGGCCTCCATCGCGGCGACCGCCACGAGCAGTTCGCCCCGGTCGTCGAGCACCGCCGTGTAGGTGCCGGTCGTCACGCCAGGGGCGCGCAGCACGGGCCGCACGTCCACCCCCGCCGCCTCGGTCTCGCGCAGCAGGCGCTCGCCCAGCGGGTCGCGGCCCACGACCGAGATCAGCGTGGCGGCCACGCCCAGCCGCGCCAAGTTCTCGGCCACGTTGCGGGCCACGCCGCCCGGCGACTGCACGCTCACGCCGGGATTGCTCGTGCCGGGCAGCGCCGGGCCCAGCGTGCGGGCCTTCACGTCCATGTTCGCGCCGCCCACCACCACGATCCGTGGAGCCGCCGTGTCCAGGGGGAGCAGGTAGCCCCGGCCCAGCAGGGCGCCCTTGCGAACCAGCGCGCTGACATGCACGTTCACGGCCGCGCGGGAGGTGCCCAGGCGGCGGGCCAGTTCTTCCGGCGTCGCCAGGGGCGTGTCGCGGATCAGGGCCAGGAGGTGTTGTTCTCGTTCGGTCAGCGGCACGGCTTAAGCAGAGTAAAGGGATAGGCTGGAGTAAAGCAAGGGGGATAAGGAGAAGTTAGCCAAAGGGCCGTGAGGCTCAACTTGCACTGGACCAGTGTTTCGACTGCTGGGGCGCGCTTGGGTCGGATGCTGACGTGTCCGCCTCGATGCCATCCTCTGCTTCGCAGCGCTGGGCATCCCGCAACGAGCTAGGCCGTGTCCTACGCGCCCGAAGGCCGGTGGGAGTGGGAGGTGAGTGCCGGGCAGGACGCTTATTCCGGCTGGCTGACTGTGAGAACCAGGAAACGAACCCCCTTCTCCCCTCGTGGGACTCGCGGAGCTGCCCAGCAGAGAGCGGTTGGGGGGGCTGGTACAGCTGCGGAGCAGCGGGGGCGTGTGACCACCCCTATGCAGTCCAGGCCCCTTATTCCCCGCCTTCCCCCCGCGTTCCCTCCCAGAGCCTCAGGGTGTCCTGCGCCTCGTCCACGTGCATCTGCTCGACCAGGGCGCCGCGGTGGGGGGCCACGCTTCTGCCCTGGGCGCGTGCCTCGTCCCAGGCGGCGATCAGGGCGTGGGCCTCGGCGGCCTCGGCGTCCGACACCCCGAAGGCGGCGTTGGCGGCGGCGATCTGACCGGGGTGGATCACGGTCTTGCCGGCGAAGCCCAGCGTGCGGCCCTGTTCACACTCGCGGGCGAAGCCGTCCGGGTCGCGCACGTCGTTGTGCACGGCGTCCAGGGGCAGCTTGCCGGCGGCGCGGGCGGCCAGCACCACGGCACTCAGGGCGTGCAGCAGGGGCAGGCGGTCGGGGTGCGGGCGACTCCGTAGGGCACGGGCGAGGTCGTTGGTGCCCACCAGCAGGCCCGCCACCCCCGGCACGGCGGCAATGGCGGGGGCGCTGAGCACGCCCCGGGGCGTCTCGATCATGGCCCACAGCGGC
This sequence comes from Deinococcus koreensis, assembly GCF_002901445.1. Classification (NCBI taxonomy): domain Bacteria; kingdom Thermotogati; phylum Deinococcota; class Deinococci; order Deinococcales; family Deinococcaceae; genus Deinococcus; species Deinococcus koreensis. The sequence continues at coordinate 882,101 of NZ_PPPD01000001.1, read as the reverse complement.
AGGCCCAGACTCAGGGCGTGAACGCTGTGGGCGTCCTCGACCTTCGGCAGCACCAGTCCGGCCGCGCCGGCAGTCAGGGCCAGTTCGCGGTCGTCGTGCGCCCACTCGCTGCCCAGGCCGTTCACGCGCACCAGCACGGGCACGCGCCAGGGCGTCTGCAGCGCTTCCCGCACGTTCTCCCGCGCCTGCGCCTTGAACTCGGGCGCCACGGCGTCCTCCAGATCGAGGATCACGGCGTCGGCCTCCAGCGTGCGGGCCTTCTCGATGGCGCGGAGCTTGTCACCCGGCACGTACAGCACGGAACGGAAGGGCCCGGAGCGAGGGGAGGAGGGGGTCATCCCGCCATGCTAAGGGGGCTGAGTCACGGAGCCCGGCCTGTCGCCTGCGCGGCCACCCACCAGCCGCTGAGCAGCGCGGCCTCCACGCGCGGTCCGTGGTCGTCGGGGGTAAAGCCGTCGCCGCAGATGCCCAGGCCAAGTTCCGCATCCCAGTGGCCGGGCGCGGGCACGCGCCGGCGCAGGGTGGCGTAGCGCCAGCGGTGGGCGAAGGCCTCCAGGACGTCCAGTGTCTCGCCCAGCACCCCACTTGCGGCGTCCAGCAGCTCGGGCACGATGTCCTCTGGCGGGCGCTCCAGATTCGCCGCAGACCAGTCGGCGCTGGCGTGCAGCATCAGCGCGGGCGGGTGGCCGGGGCGCCGCTTGGTGTGCTCACGGGCGATCCACTCCAGCGCCGGGTGCCCGCGGAGTTCCAGCGCCGGCCAGTCGGCCCGCAGGTCGGCCTTCAGCACGGCGCCGACTGCCCAGGCCGGGGCGTATTCCACCGGCCCCGGGGCGTCCTGGCCCACGCCCGCCAGCAGCGGCCCCAGCTGCGGCACGGGCAGGTTCAGCACCACGCGCCGGGCGCGGGCCAGCGGCCCCGTGGCATCCGACACCTGCCACGCCCCGTCCTGGCGTTCCAGCCGCGTGACCGTGACGGCCGTCTGCACGTCCAGTCCCCCCGCCAGGTGGCGGCCCAGCGCGCTCATGCCGTCCAGGGGGACATAGCGGGGGTGGCCGTCCGGATGGGCCTCCTGCAGCGTTCCGCCGTCCCAGCGGGCGAAGCCGCGGGCCCACTCGCCCAGCCAGCCGGCCTGCACGCCCCGGGCGGCCAGGTCGCGGGTGCGCTCATGGCGGACGGTGAAGAAGCGCGCCCCGTGGTCGAGCCGGGCCTCCGGGCCGCCCTGCAGGGGCAGGCGCCGGGTCGAGGCCCGCCCGGACACGCCGCGCGACTTGTCCAGCACGCGCACGCGTTCGCCCGCCGCCTGCAGGTCGCGGGCACAGGCCAGCCCCCCCAGCCCAGCGCCGACGACCAGCGTGTCCAACAGGGGCTCAGCGCTCACGGGTGTCCTGTCTCGCGGGGCGGCGCCGGGCCGCGCTCGACGCCAGCAGGAAGGGCAACAGGGCCAGCAGGAAGCGCAGCGGGCGGGGAACAGGGACGCGGGTCATGGCCGCAGTATCCCGCCCCGGCGCCGCCTACTTGGTGGCCTGGAGTAACTTCACCATGCCGGCGTAGCCGCGCTGCCGGGCGTGCTTCAGGGGCGTGACGCCGCCCCGGTCGGCCAGGCCCGGGTCGGCGCCGTGGGCCAGCAGCACGCGCACGATCTCGGTGTGGGTGGAACCGCCGTCTCCCAGGATCACCGCTTCGAGCAGGGCCGTCCAGCCCAGGTCGTTGACGTGGTTCACGTCGATGGTCGTGGTCGCCAGAATCTCCCGCACGTAGGCCAGGTGGCCCCGGTCGGCGGCCGGAATCAGCGCCGTACCCCCGAAGCGGTTGGTGCGGGTCAGGTCGGGCCCCGCCCGCAGCACCTCGCGCAGCATCGCCACCGAGCCGGTCTCACCGCTGACCAGCAGGGCGGTGTTGCGCTGGGCGTCCTGGAGATCCGGGTCGGCGCCGGCCGCGACGAGCAGGCGGGCGACCGCCACCCGGTCGCCCAGCGCCGCCCAGGTCAGCGGGGTGCGGCCCGACGCGTCGCGCGCGTTCACGTCCGCCCCCGCCTGGAGCAGCGCGCGCACCCGGGCGGCGTCCCCGAGTTCGGCCGCCTTCAGGAGCTGGGCGTTCAGGAGGGCCGGCGCCGGGCGGGTCACGCCCGGCCCTGCCCCAGCATTGAGAGCGCCGGTGCTGAGAAGGGAGCCGGCAGCGCCCGCCTCGGCCCGGCCCACACCCCCGATACCCACACTGCCGATCCAGACGGCCCCGACGCACAGGGCCAGCCGCCCGCCACATTCCCGCCTGTCCACCTTTTCATTCTGCCTCTCCCACCGCGCTTCCGGAATTCATGATGCCCGGCCCAGGTTCCTTCAGACCCCGGAAGCACTGGAGCGACGCCTGGACGGGCGGGTGTTCGCCGGAGGAGACGCGACCGGCGAGGTCTGGACGCTGCAGGCGGCGATGAGTTCCGGGAACGGAAGGACGGCCAAGGCTCTAAACGGTGGGCAGATAGTTCAGCAGATCAAGAAACGGGGGCTTGATGCCCGCCTGCTGCAGCAGCACGCCGATCTGCGCGCCGTGCCTGATCTCGTGCACCATGACGTGCCACAGCAGGCCGTCCACCGTGAAGTGTTCCTCTCCTTTCGAGCCGTTCACCACCACCAGCCGCGCCCGTTCCTCGGGGCCCAGACGCTCCAGATACCCCAGCGTGCTCGCCTCGACCTGCCGCCAGTAGTCCAGCAGTGTGTCCAGCGGAAAGGCGGCGTAGTTCGGGCCGTCCTTCGCGCCGGCCAGGGCCGCCACCCCTTCCCAGACGGGCGTGTCGCGCAGGATGTCCTCGTGGATCCAGGAATCCTCGATCATAGGGATGTGCAGGATCAGATCCTTGACGCAGTGAAAGCGCTTGCCGGGCAGGACAGGCTTGGAAAGCACCTCGTCCGGCACGCCTTCCAGGCAGGCCCACAGGTCACGCCGGGAACGGCGCAGGTAGCCGTAACATTCGGGAATATGCAATGAAACCTCAGTGGGGGAGAGACAGGCCGGCGTAGGCGCGCAGATCGGCTTGCAGGGGGTACACCATCGCTGCGGGCGTGTCGGGGAGAAGGCCGAAGTCGGAGGCCCGCCGGAAGCCGAAGCGCGGATAGAACTCCGGATGGCCCCACAGCACCACCATCGCCTCGCCGGAGTCCCGGACGCGGCTCAGCGCCTCCCGCATCAGGGCGCTGCCGATGCCCTGGCGCTGCTGCTCCGGCAGGACGCTCATCGGCCCCAGCAGCAGCGCGCGGCGGGGCTGGCGCGCAGGCACTGGATCATGGCGTTCTCGGCCACGCCGTCGTCCCAGGTGAACGCCCGCCGGGTCACCTCGAAGGTCGCGGGGGCGTCGGCGGGCTGTTCGGGGCGCAGCAGGAGCGTGCGCGCCGGCCCGGTCACGGCAGCAGCACCCGGGGTGCGGGCGCCGGCCCCGTGACGCGGCGCTGCACGTCGCGCAGCACGGTGTCGGGGTCGGCCTGGATGCCGTGCCTGCGGAAGGAGGTCACCAGGCTCTGCACGTCGCGGCGCAGCAGATCCTGAAAGTGGGGGTTCTGTTTCGTGGTCAGCTGCGGAAAGTCGATGATCGTCACTGTGTTCTCCCACCACAGCAGGTTGTAGGTGCTGTAGTCACCGTGCACGTAGCCCAGGCGGAGCATCCCGGCCAGGCCGTCCAGGCTCTGCTCCCAGGCACTCCAGGCCTCGTCCGGGCTGAGGGAGGCGTCGCTCAGGCGCGGCGCGATCTCGTCCTCGGTGCCGATCAGGCGCATCAGCACGGCGGGAGTGGTGGCGGCGTAGTCGAAGGGGGCCGGGCCGACCAGCGGTTCGGGCACGCTCAGGCCCGCCTTCCAGAGCGTCCACAGGTGGGCGTATTCGGCGTTCACCCAGCCGCTCTGCAGCATCCCCAGCCCCTTGCGCGAGCGGCCGCCCATGGCCCGGTTCGCGCGGGCGTCGAGCACGACCTGACCCTCGCGGTAGATGGCGTCGTTCTTGAAGGAGCGGGCCTCGAGTTCGCGGTAGAGCTTGACCAGCACGCTGCCCCGGGGGCCACGCGCCACGTAGGCCGTGGCCTCCTTGCCGCTCTTGAGTTCCGCGACCACCTCGGTGATGTGCCCCAGGTCGAGCAGCCGCAGGATGATCTCGTCGGTTCCGCCCTCGTCCGCCGTGGTCAGGGTGGCGAGCTTGCGGCGGCCCAGCGGGCGTTTGGTCTTGGTCTTGCCCTTCGGGGCCGGGCGCGTGTCGGCGTCCGCCAGCTCGTCGTCGAGCCAGCGGGCGCTCATGGCGTCTCCGGGGGCTTAGTGCTGGCGGATCGGGTGCCCGAAGGTGGGCGCGGCAGGTGAGCAGAACTCGTCAAGATGACTCCATGAAGCGGGGCGGGAAGCGGGAATTGCGGCCTTCAGGAACACGATGTCGATGTTGGTCATATGCGGCACCTCCTTTCGGTGATGGCCTCAGGGTAGCAGCCCGGCCCGCCATCCGGATGCGCCTAAGCCATCAGGCCTAGGCGCGCCCAGGGCAACAGGACGGGCGCGGGCCTCACCTGTCCGAGCCGTCCGGGCCGCCCGAAACCCCAGGACAGGCGCCGATGGTGGCCGCTGGACAGACGTGGAGGGTTCCGAGAGGGGAAGCCGGAGGATCGTGCCGGCGTCAATATCGGCCCGGAGGCGCGTGCGCGTGCTCTATCCTGGGGGAACCTGAACATGGCGGACGTCACCCTACAGTTGCTCGGAGAGCCGCAGCTCTGCCTGGACGGCGTGCCGCTCCCCTGCCGGAACATGGGCCTGCGGCTGCTGGCGATCCTGGCGCTGGAGGGCGCGTCCGAGCGGCTGAAGCTGGCCGATCTGCTGTGGGAGACGACCACCCACAAGGCGCTGCACAACCTCCGCATGACCGTGCATCACCTGTGCCTGGGCCTGGGGGAACACGCGGCCGTGCTGCGCCGCCGCTCCTCCTTCCTGGAACTGGATCTGCAGCGGCTGCGGGTGGACGCACTGTCGGTGCCCGAGCACCCGGACGCGCTGCTGAGCCACTGGCGGGGCTTCCTGAGCGGTCAGCGGAGCCGGGGCAGCGAGGCGTGGCTGGAGTGGGCGCAGCACACCGAAGACCGGCTGCTGGGAGAGCACATCGAGCACCTGCGCCGCGCGGCCCGCCTGCACCCGGAGCCGCTGTCGGGCCGCCTGCGCCGCCGGGCCCGGCAGCTCTCGGCATGGCTGGCCCCCGCGCCGGTGCCCCCGGCCCCGCTGCTGCTCCGGAGTTCGGGCGCCGAGAGCCAGCAGGCGCCGGCCCGTGGCTCACCCCCCGCCCTCGTGGGCCGGGAGCAGGTGCTCGACGCGGTGGCGGCGGCGGTCGAGCGTCATCAGATGGTCTTTCTGAGCGGCGTGCCCGGAATGGGCAAGACTGCCCTGCAGGCGGCCCTCGCCCCGCTGTTCGGGCAGCTGGTCATGCCGGTGGCCAGCGAGGTCGCCGACCGGGCGTGGCCGTACACCACCATCTACCGCGCCCTGCGGGATCTGCAGCGGGGCCTGGAGCTGGGCCGCTCCCTGCCCGAACTGCCCTCCCGCGAGGTGGCCGCCCACCTGTCGCGGCGGCCCGAGGTGCGCCGCTCGGGAGACCTCGATCCCCTGGCCCGGCCCCTGCTGGCCGAGGCTTTCGAGCAGCCCTTCATCAGCTGGGGCGACGACATCCACCACTGGGACGACGCCTCGACCCTGGTGGTGGCCCGCCACTCGCCCCGGTTGCTGGCCCAGAGCCCCCGTGCGGGCGTGATCAACACCTTCCGCCCCGGCGAGGTGAGCGCCGGGTGCCGCCGGAGCATCCTGCGCTGTATCGACCAGGGCCGCGGCGTGATCATCCCGCTGCCCCCACTGACCCTGGAGGAGGTCGCCGCGGTGGGTGAGCGCTTCCTGCCGGGGCTCACGGACGCGCAGGTCGGGCAGCTGCATGGGTACGCCGGCGGCATTCCCGGCCTGCTGGTGCCGGTCTTGCAGGAGGCCGTCCGGCGGGGCGGTCTGCCCGAACGCCTGAGTCTGGGCGCCGCCGAGGAGGCCCGGCTGCACCTGGGGCTCACCCTGCTGGGCGCGGCCGAACTGGATGTCCTGCGCCTGCTGGCCCTGAGTGACGGGGAGCCCCTGGAGGTCGACCTGCTGAGCGGCGTGCTGGGATGGCCCCGGCGCAGCGTGGTGGGCGCCCTGGAGGGGCTGTACCAGTCGGGCGCGGTGGTCGGGCACGCGGTGCATCCCCCGGCGCTGCGGCAGGTGGTGCTCTTTCACGCGCCGCCCCCCATCCTGGCCGATCTGGCCGCCCGGCTGCGGGCCGCCCGTGCCCCTGCCCTCTGACCCCGGGTGGACTTGACGGTGAATTGACGGCCCCTGACCGACCCTGTGTCCACCTTCGGTCCGGGTGGGCGCGGCATTCCCTCCCGCCCGCCCGACCCGGAGGGAGGAGGGAATGGATGAGGGTATCCCGGAGGACACCGCTGATCTTCGTTTCGCTCGCCCTGAGTCTGGCCGCCTGCGGGGGCGGCGGCCCCCCGCCCGGCACGCCCGTCGGCTCATTGGCCGACAGCGGTGCGGGCAGCCTGCGCGAGGCCATCGCCTCGGCCAGTGCCGGCGCCACCCTGCGCCTGACCCAGAGCGGCACCCTGAGCCTGAACAGTCCGCTGAGCATCGACAAGAACCTCACGATCATCGCCACTGGGGTCACCCTGGACGCCGCCGGCAAGGGCCGCGCCCTGGAGGTGGGGAGCGGGGCGAACGTGACGGTGCTGGGGGGCACCTTCAAGGGCGGGGTGGGGCAGGTGCTCCCGGCCGGGCTGAACGCTGCCCGACTGGGTGAACGCTTCGGCCCGCCCCGCATGGCAGATCCTGCGGCACCGAAGCTCAGCGCCGCGAGCCTCCGCGCTCAGGCCGCCGCGCCCACGGCGGGCGGCGTGCTGCTGAACAGCGGCACCCTGACCCTGGACGGCGTGACCGTGACCGGCGGAAAGGCCAATCTCGGCGGCGGGATCTACAACGCGGCCGGCGCCACCCTGACCCTGAAGGGCACCACCAGCGTCACGGGGAACACGGCGGAACTGGTCGATCCGGCCGACACCACCATTGACCAGGGCATCGGCGGCGGAGTCTTCAACAAGGGCACCCTGACCGTGAGCGGCGGCAGTGTCAGCGGCAATACGGCCGTATACGCAGGCGGCGGGATCTATGGCTCCGCCCTCGGCAGCATCACGCTGAGCGCCGGCGCTGTGGACACCAACACGGTGACCGCGCCTCTCACCGTCTCGAACAGCGTGGCGGGCGGCAGCGCCGGGGGCGGCATCCTGACCAACGGGAGCCTCCTGATCAGTGGCGGCAGCGTCAGCGGCAATACTGCGGCCTATTTTGGAGCAGGCGTCACCGCCCAGGCCACCGTAGATCCCCAGGGAACGGTGACCATCCCCACGGTGACCCTCAGTGGCGGCAGCTTCGAGAACAATCGGGTCACCGACGACGCCGGTGGAGGCAGCGGTGGCGCCTTCTGGATCAGCGGCACCTTGACCATGACGGGCGGCACCGTGAAAGGCAACTCGGCGCCCTATGGGGGCGGAATCGCGGTGTTCCGCGACGCCAGCATCACGGGCGGCACCATAGAGGGGAACGAAGCCCGGACGAAGCACGGTGGGGGCCTGCTGGTGTACACCCCGCCCGCCCGCACTGTCATTTCCAGCGTCACGCTTGGCGGAACGGCCACCGTGAGGGGCAACCGGGCTGCAGAACACAGCGGCGGCATCCTGGTCGACCGCACCACCTTCACCATGACCGGGGGCATCGTTCAGGGCAACACGGCCGTCAATAGCGGGGGCGGCCTGGCCTTCGGCGGCGGCACCTCCAGCGCCATCCAGGGCGGCGTCATCAGTGGGAACCGGCTCACCGGCACCGTGGATGGGGGGGGCGGCGTGCGGGTGTTCAGCAGCAGCGCACTGACCCTGGCGGGCGGGGAGATCCGGGACAACACGGCCGTCAAGACCGGCGGCGGGATCACCGTGGGGGGAAGCGTCACCATGACGGGCGGCCGGATCACCGGCAACCGAGCGACCAACCGCACCAGCGGCGCGGATACGGGAGGGGGCGGCGGCGGTGTGCGCCTGTACGCGGGGGCCAGCATGACCGCCAGCGGCGGCACGATCAGCGGCAACAGCGCCTGGTACGGCGGCGGCATCGAGACCAACGGCGCTTTCCAGGCCTCGCCGACCTCCACCTTTGTCCTGTCGGGCGCGACCCTGAGCGGCAACCGGGCGGAAGGCCTCGACGGCGGCGGGGTCTGGAACGACGGAAGCCTCACCATCCAGAGCGGCAGCGTGACGGGCAACTCGGCCCGCAATGGCGGCGGCGTGTTCAACACCCGTGTTGGGGCCTACGCCCAGCCCGGCGGTTCCTTGACCGGCAACACACCGGACAACGTGTTCAGCGACCCATAGAACAGGGAAGGGGGGAAGGATGAAGCTCTGGACTTTGGCTGGACTGGCCCTGCTGCTGGGGGGCTGCGGGGCCGTGAAGCAGTTGGTCGAGCCGAAGCCCGAGCCTGTGCGTCTGGGCGTGGCGGCCGTGCCCGCGCAGCGCCTGGTACCGGGAGCAGCGCTGACGGTGCCGCTGAGCATCACGCGCCCGGAGGGGGTGGACGACGTGCGCGTGAGCGTGCAGAGCCCGGACGGTGACCTGCTGGCGGTCAGTCTGCAGGGCGCGGCGGGTGTCTCCATCCGCGCGGCGGCCGGGGCCCTGCCACAGGGGCTGGTGCCGGTCACGGTGACCGTGGAGGGCGGCGGCCAGACGGCCAGCACGCGGATCGGGGTGGAGATCGGGACACGCATCGCGGCAGAGTTCGCGCGCTTCAATGCGGTGCGGGCCCAGGCCGGCCTGGGCGCGGTGGCCTTCGACGAGGACGCCAGCATGAACTGCTGGCTGCACGGCCGCTACAGCGTGGTCAATGGCGTGTACGGCCACAACGAGGATGCCGCCCTGCCGATGGCGACCCCGCAGGGCCTGAGCTGCGCGGCCAACAGCAACCTGTCGTGGAGCGTGCAGCGGGCCTCGGAGCTGGCCGGAAGCACGTCGGCGACCGATACGCTGTTCAGCGTGCCCTTCCATGCGGTGGGGATGCTGCACTCGGCCCAGGCGCGGGTGGGCATCGGCTCGTTCGCGCGGCGCTCACCGGACGTGGGTGGGCCGAATGGGGGTGGGCCGAATGACGAGGGGTACGTGCAGACGGGCAGCGGGATCACGTCCATCCGGCCCGACGGTGCGGGCGCGGGGCAGCCGGTCACGTTTCCGGGGAACGGCCGGGAGACGGACATGGGGCAGTATCCGGGCGGCGAGTGGCCGAACCCGCTGACGCCCTGCGCGGGCTTCGATCCCCGCCGCACCGGCCTGCCCCTGGTGGCGTCCAGCCGCGTGCATGGCGACACGACCGCCACGGACGCGACCCTGACCCTGGAGGGGGGCGGGGCGCTGGAGGTGTGTGCCTTCGGCAGCACGCAGTACGTGAACACCACGGACAGCCCCGGCAACTACCCCGGCGGCCCCCGCAGCGCGCAGGATATCGGGCGCAGCATCCTCAGGGGCTACGGGGCGGTGTTCGTGATCCCACGCTCGCCCCTGGTCGCCGGACAGACCTATCACGTGAGCGTGACGGTCAACGGGACGCCGCTGAAGTGGTCGTTCCGCACGGCGGCCACCCTGCGCGCTCAGGCCCTAGCTCGGCCTGCCGAACGGATGTGGGTACGGTGACGCCGCCGGGGTGCGGCCGTTCACCGAACCGGGGGTCGGGCGTGGGGTGAGACAAAAGGACGTGCTGTGCGGTATGGAGGAACATCCGGTGCTGTCCTGGATGTTCCGGAATGGAGCGCAGTGCGTATCAGACCCCGAGGAGGGTCGACCGCAGACGGGGGGAGGGAGGTCAGAGTGAGACGGCGCCCGTAGGCCGTCTCACTCGCGTGTTCCGACGCCCGTCTCGACCTCCCGCCCCCCTTACTTCAGGGTCTTGCTGATGAAGCTGTTGGAGTAATAGTCCGTGGCCTTCGCGCCGGCAGGCAGTTTCTTCTGCCCCACCAGCGCGGCCACGGCCTTCGTCCAGGCGGCGGGATTCATTGCGCCCAGGCCGCTCTGCTGCGTGTAGGCGCTGGTCATCAGGGCGGTGCTGGCCTTCAGAATGTCCAGCGACCCGCCCTCGGCGCCGAAGACCGGCTGGGCCAGCTTGAAGGCGCGCGCCGGGTCGGCCACCGTGAACTTCAGGCCACGCTGCGAGGCGCGCACCACCTTGCGAACCACGTCGCCGCCCAGGCTCCGGCCGGTGGCGATCAGGCCGGCGCCGACCATCGGGTAGGGGCCGCTGAGATCCAGGCTGTAGACCTTCTTGCCGGTCGCCTTGCCCAGCAGCACGACGTCGTTGTTGATATAGCCCACGGCAGCGTCGACCCGGCCCGAGCGCACCGCGTCCTGCTGCGTGAAGCCGATGGTGGCCAGCTTCACGTCCTGGCCCTCCCTCAGCTTTGCGTCGTCCAGCAGCGCCTGGATGGCGTTGTAGGAACTGCCGAAGGGGCCGGGAATCCCGACCGTCTTGCCCCTGAGGTCGGCGGGCGAGTTCAGGGGGCTCAGGCTGAACACGGTCACGGGGCTCTTCTGGTACATCGCCATGACGTAGCGGACGTCGGCGCCCTGGTTTTTCGCGAAGATCGCGTCCTCGGGATCACCGACCACGTAGTCGAGCTTGCCCTGCAGCAGCAGCGGCATCAGCTCGTTGATGAAGCCGTGCTGGAACTTCACGTTCAGGCCCTCGGCCTTGAAATACCCCAGCCGGTCGGCCACGTAGAAGGGCGTGAACTGCACGTTGGGAAAGTACCCCAGGCCGATGGTGACGGTACGGGTGGGTGCACTGGTCTGTGCTCCGGTCTGGGCCCCGGCACTGCCCAGGGCGAGCAGGCTCAGCGTGGCGAGGGTCGCGCGTCTCATGCCGGGAAGTATAGGGTCGTCAGGTGACGCCCCCATGATCCCTGTCCACGGGTACAGCGCACCGGGGCGGCTCCGGGATGAGGCCGCGTTATGGGGTCGTTCACGTCCCGGAGGCGGGGGTCGGGGGTGGTAGACTCCAGGGCACGTCTGCGGCCCGAGACCCACCAGAGGCCGGTTCCGCAGAGCAAAGGAGCAGACCAGATGACCGAGAACCAGGAACCGCGCCAGGGTGAGCAGACCCCCGAAGAACTGCGCGAGATCATTCCCCAGCTTCAGGGCGAGCCCGACGAGGACGCCGTGCTGGATGAACAGGAGGCCCAGCAGGAAGCGGGCCTGAGCGCCGAGGGCGCCGTGAGCGGTGAGCAGGGCGAGGACGAGGACGGCGAGGACGAGTTCATCGACGCCGATGATCTGCTGGGCCTGCTGGCCGAACTGAAGGACATGCTCGAAACCCAGAGCAAGGAAATCCGTGGCCTGCGCCGCGAGATGCGCGAACTGCGCGAGAGCCAGGCCCAGACTGGCCTGCGCCCCGGCGGCCCGAGCGAGCGGCCCAGCGGCGACCGCCCCAGCAGTGACCGTCCCGGTGGACAGGGCGGGTTCCGTCCCCGCGAAGACCGTGGCGGTTACCAGGGCGGCGGCGACCGTGGTGGTTCCGGCGGCGGCGGGTTCCGTCCCCGTGAAGACCGTGGTGGCTACCAGGGCGGCGGCGACCGTGGCGGTTCCAGTGGCGGCGGGTTCCGTCCCCGTGAAGATCGTGGTGGGTATCAGGGCGGCGGCGACCGTGGTGGTTCCAGCGGTGGCGGGTTCCGGCCGCGCGAAGACCGCGGTGGCTACCAGGGCGGCGGCGACCGTGGTGGTTCCAGTGGTGGCGGGTTCCGTCCCCGTGAAGATCGTGGTGGGTATCAGGGCGGCGGCGACCGTGGTGGTTCCAGCGGTGGCGGGTTCCGGCCGCGCGAAGACCGTGGTGGCTACCAGGGCGGCGGGTTCCGCCCGCGCGAAGACCGTCCCCGTGAAGACCGTGGCGGTGCCCCCGACCGCGAGTTCCGCCCCCGCGATACGGCGGTCCCCCGCGAGGCCGACGCCGGCGCTGCGGATCGCCCGCGTGCCCGTACGGATCGTGGCTGGAGCAACACCCCCCGCCGCGACGACGAGTAAAGATAAAACTGTAGCTTGACCTCCCTGCTTCGGCCCGGCGTTGGATCTTCCAGCGCCGGGCCGAAGTTTAGAGCATTTGTCCGAATTACAGCATCAGACAAAGGGCGTCTGATGCTTCCATTCTCTGCTTCGCAGCTTTGCAAGCCCCAAATACTCCGTCAAATTCACTCACTCCGTTCGGTCAAAAGAGAACAGCTTATTTGACAAATGCTGTAGGTCGAAGTCTTCGGCCGGCTCACGGAGCTCGGGTCGGCTCCAGCGTCGGTCGGTGCCGGCACCCAAGGTCAACCCCCAGCGTCAGCTCAGCCGCGTTGCCAGTCCAGCCGCGCGGCCAGCCAGTCCGGCACCTCCTCTGGCGCCAGCCGGTGCTCCTCGCCGCTGCGCCTGACCCTGATCTCGACCTGCCCCTCCTTCAGCGCCCGGCCCAGCGTGACCCGGTAGGGAATGCCCCACAGGTCGGCGTCGGCGAACTTGATCCCGGCCCGCTCCGGCCGGTCGTCCAGCAGCACGTCCAGACCGGCGGCCCGCAGCATGCGGTACAGGGCCTCGGCGGCGTCCACCTGTGCGGCATCGCCTCCATCCACCACCGTCAGGAGGACGTGGTAGGGCGCGATCACGTCCGGCCAGCTCAGGCCCCGGTCGTCGGCCAGCTGTTCCGCCACGGCCTGCACGAGCCGGCTGACGCCGATGCCGTAGCAGCCCATCTGCAGTGGGTGGGCCGCGCCGTCCGCGCCGACGCCCGTATTGACGCCCGTGTCGACGAAGGTGGCGTTCATGGCGGCCGTGTAGCGCGTGCCCAGCTGAAACACGTGCCCGACCTCGATCCCGCGGGCCGAGCGCAGGGGTTGCCGCGGGTCGTGTACGCTCGCCTCGCCCGGCTGAGCCTGCCGGAGATCCGCGACCTCCGGCAGCGCGTAGTCGGCGCCCCAGTTCGCGCCGCTGACGTGGATGTCCGGCTCGTTCCCGCCGGTGGCGAAGTCGCGCAGATCCGCCCCGGCCAGGTCGCATAGCCGCAGGAAGGCCGGCTGCAGGCCCTCCCGGCGCGCGATCACCGTGTCCGGCAGATCGGGGGCCAGAAAGCCCAGGGGCAGGGGAGAGGCGGCCCACTGCCCGGTCTGCGCCACCTCCAGACTCAGCAGGGTGCCCTCTTCCCGCTCCTGCACGGCGTTCCAGAGCTTGACCGGATTGACCGTATGGTTGCCCCGCAGGCTGACCAGCACCGGCACCCGGCGCCGCTCGCCGTCAGCGGTCAGGAAGGCCGCGTCGTACAGGACGTTCTTGAGCATGTGGGCGGCCTCGCAGCCCAGCGCCGCGCAGGCCGAGGCGACGGTCACGGTGCCGGGGGTGTGGTGCCGGGCGAAGCCCTGGAACGGACTGGGCGGAGCTTCCGCAGCCCGCGACACCGCCCGCTCGGCATTCGCCGCGTAGAGGCCGTCGTCGGTGTACAGCACCTCGTCCTCGCCCACCTCCGAGAGCACCGTGAATTCACGGCTGGCGCTGCCGCCGATGGAGCCGCTGTCGGCGTCCACCGCCCGCCACTGCAGGCCCAGGCGGGTCAGGATGCGGGCATAGGCGCCCGCCATGTCCTCAAAGTGTGTGGCCAGTTCCCCTGGGGTGGCGTGGAAGGAGTAGCCGTCCTTCATGGTGAATTCGCACGTTCGCAGCAGACCGGAGCGGGGCCGCAGCTCGTCGCGGAACTTGCGTCCGATCTGGAACAGGCTGACCGGCAGGTCGCGCCGGCTCCGCACGAGTTCCCGAACTGTGGCCACCGCCACCTCCTCGTGGGTGGGGCCCAGCGCCAGCGCCCGCCCGGTCCGGTCGCGCAGGCTGAACATGATGCCCCCCGGCTGCGTGTAGCCGTCCCAGCGCCCCGACTCCTGCCAGAGCGCTCCCGGCTGCAGCACCGGGAAACTGACCTCCTGCGCCACGCGAGGGAGTTCCTCACGGATCAGCGCCTCCAGCTTCGCCTGCGTGCGCTGCATCAGCGGCAGGTTCGTGTACAGCCCACTGCCCAGTTTATGAACGTACCCGGCGCGCAGCAACATGGTGATGCCGCGCGTCTCGGCGCCCGTGGGCGCTTCCCGCCAGGTGCGGAAGAGTCCCTGTGATACCCGCATCTCGACCTCGATTGGAGTGTAAAAACGTCAAGCCGGCGCGTGTAAACCGCGCATGGTCTGTCTTGGCGGAGTTACACCCCAAAGGGTGGCGGGAGCACGGGCAGGCCCGCACCCACACGCAGGGTGTGGGGGGCTGTCTGCTCGCTCATGGGGGGGAGAGTACAGGGGTGGGGGGCTGGGGTCAAGGGAGGGGGCCAACCCCAGGTCGGAAGGCGACCCCGCGCCTGCGGAATTCTGCGCGGCCGCCCCTCCAGACCGCTATGGTTCAGACCCGCTGCCGCTCTTTCAGCGCGCCCTTCTCCTGCAGGTATTCCGCGATCTGCACGGCGTTCAGTGCGGCGCCCTTGAGGAGCTGATCGCCCGACACGAACAGGTCGATCCCGCCGTCGAAGACCAGCGACTCGCGGATGCGGCCGACCTCCACGTCGTACTTGCCGGAGGCGGTCAGGGGCATCGGGTAGAGCCCCGCGGCGGGATCGTCGCGCACCTCCACGCCGGCCGAGCGGGCGAGCAGCTCGCGGATCTGCGCCGGGGTGGCGGGCCGCTCCAGCTCCAGCGTGATGGCCTCCGAATGGGTGCGCAGGGTGGGAATCCGCACGGCGGTGCAGCTCACCCGGATGGAGCTGTCGCCGATGATCTTGTGGGTCTCCCAGACCACCTTCATCTCTTCTTTGGTGTAGCCGTTGTCCTGGAAGGCGTCGATGTGCGGGATGACGTTGAAGGGGATCGGGTGGGCGAAGACCTCGTGGGTCGCCTGCCCGCCCTCCAGCTGCACGCGCGTCTGCTCCAACAGCTCGTCCATGCCCTTCTGGCCGGCGCCGGAGGTGGCCTGGTAGGTGCTGACGATCATGCGCTTGACGCCGTACTCGCGGTGGATGGGCGCCACGGCGACCACAGCGATGGCGGTCGTGCAGTTCGGGTTGGCGATGATGCCCCGGTGGCTCAGCGCGGCCTCGCCGTTCACCTCGGGCACGACCAGCGGCACCTGGGCGTCGTAGCGGAAGGCGCTGGAGTTGTCGATCACCACGCCGCCGCCCTCGATCCACCTGTGGGCGAGCGCCTTGCTCACGCTGCCGCCCGCGCTCGCCAGGATCACGTCGGCGTCGATGGGCCCCTCCGGGGTGACCTGCACGGTGAGTTCCTGGCCCCCAAAGGTCAGTCTGCTTCCGGCGCTGCGCGGCGAGGCGTACAGCAGCAGCTCGTCGAACTTCAGGCGGCTCTCCAGCACCTGCATGAGTTCGTGTCCTACAGCTCCGGTGGCTCCGACGATGGCTACGCGCATGATCACTCCTTCCACGAAAAAACCGCCGCGCATGTCCTGCGGGCGGCTGTCCTCACGACACCGCCCCTAGGGAGTGATGGTGGTCGCGCGGGCGTTCATGCGTGTCAGGGTAGACGCTGGCGGGGGCGTGGTCAAGGCGGCTGCCTATGCCGCGTTCGTGGAGGGCGCTACTTGCGCTTTCGCATGAAGCTGAGCCAGCCGGCGCGCTCGGGGTTCCGTGCCGGGGCGAAGTCCTCCAGCTTGATCTCGGCCTCCGGGTGCGGCGCGGCCTCCCAGCCCAGTGCAGTGGCGACCAGGCCGCCGTAGCGCCCGGCGGCGTAGCGGGCGTGCTCCTGCTCGGCCTCCTCGCTCAGCGCCCGCGGGTCGGCCAGTGCCTGCAACATGGCCTGCAGGCTCTCGTCCTCGCAGATCCAGCGGCCCTCACTGAACACGGCTTCCTGGCCATAAATACGAATCCTGGCGGGCATGGATGACTCCGGGGCTGAACGGATCGGGAACGGGAACGGGACTGGGCGATGATGAAACGGCGTCGGGCCGCCGCACAGGGTTGATGACGGTCAGGTTGTGGTGCCCGCACAGGATAACGCGCCGGAACCACCGGAAGGCGAAACTGCTCCAGGGGCCGGCTCAGTTCACCTGTTCATCCACCCGCTCGCCCAGCCGCCGCTCGGTGCCGGCCTGCAGCTTGCGGACATTCTCACGGTGCTGGACGATCAGCAGGGCCGCCAGCACGATCACCACGGCGCTGAGCCACCACGGCCGGTTCAGCACCAGCACCATCAGCCCGGCGCCCACCGCCCCGAGGATGCTGCCCGCGCTGACGAAACGGGTCAGCCACATGGTGGCGATACCCAGCACGAACACGCTGGCCCCCACCAGCGGATCGAGCGCCGCGATGGTGCCGAAGCTGGTCGCCACGCCCTTGCCGCCCCGGAATCGCAGGAAGGGGCTGAAATTATGCCCGAGCACGGCCGCCAGCCCACACAGCCCGTCCCAGCCCGGCTCCAGCCCCAGGGTGCGCGCCAGCCACACCGCCAGCCCGCCCTTCAGGATGTCGAAGAGGGCCACGGTCAGCGCCGGGCCCTTGCCCAGCGAGCGCAGCACGTTGGTGGCGCCGCTGTTGCCGCTGCCCACCTTGCGGATGTCCACACCGCGCCCACGGGCCACCCAGGCGGCCGCCGGAATGGCCCCCAGCAGATACGAGGCGAGCAGGGCGAGCACGGTCAGGAGGATCACGCCCGGATTCTAGGGCAGTTCCGCGGACTGTCCCCTGACACGCCCCCCTGGCCGCGGGTTTGATTTTCCTCCCCCCCCTTGCTAATCTGCTCAGCGCTGGAACGGTGTCCGAGTGGTTGAAGGAGCACGCCTGGAAAGTGTGTAACGGGGCAACCTGTTCGAGAGTTCGAATCTCTCCCGTTCCGCCAAGCGATATCGGAACCGTTGACGACGGTCAGATGAATGAACGCCCCCGCCCTCGCCGGCGGGGGTTTCATGTGCCCGGTGTGAGCTGACCCTGAAGCGGAGCTGACGAATGCGCCCGAATCCAGCGGACGGAGGGGTATGTGGGGCCTCAGGCCCCGCCCCCGGCTCGGGAAGCCGGGCTGGGAGGCCACGGCCCTGACATCGCCATGACAGGCCTTGACCGCCCGCTGACAAACCTTCGGCAGGCTATGACGTATGAAGAAGACCTTCCTCCTGGGCCTGGCCCTTGTCGTAACCTCCGCCTCCGCGCAGAGCCTGACCGGCGCGGGCGCCAGCTTCCCCTTCCCGCTGTACTCCAAGATGTTCGCCGAGTACAAGAAGGAAAGCGGCGTCGATGTGAACTACCAGTCGGTCGGCAGCGGCGCCGGCCAGAAGCAGATCACCGAGCGCACCGTGGACTTCGCCGGCTCCGACAACCCCATGAGCGACGAGTCGATGAAGGCTGCGCCCGCCGCGCTGGTGCATATCCCCACCGCCATCGGCGCCGTGGTGCCCGCCTACAACCTGCCCGGCGTGACTGAGCCCCTGAAGTTCACCGGCAAGGTGCTCGCCGACATCTACCTGGGTAAGATCAAGACCTGGAACGACAAGGCCATCGCCGCCCTGAACCCCGGCGTGACCATCCCCCCGCTGCCCATCACGGTGGCCCGCCGCTCCGACGGCTCGGGCACGACCTTCGTGTTCGCGGACTACCTGTCCAAGGTCAGCACCGAGTGGAAGAGCAAGGTCGGCGTGGGCAACTCGCTGCAGTGGCCGGTCGGCACCGGCGCCCGGGGCAACGACGGCGTGGCCGGTGTGGTCAAGAGCACGCCCGGCGCGATCGGGTACGTGGAACTGGTGTACGCCAAGCAGAACAAGCTGCCCTTCGGCTCCGTGCAGAACCGCGCCGGCAAGTTCGTGCTGGCCGACAACGGCCCCGCTGCCCAGGCGGCCAGGGGCGTCGTGATTCCCGCCGACACCCGCGTTTCGCTGACCAACTCGGCCAACGCCGACGCCTACCCGATTGCCAGCTTCACCTACCTGATCTTCTACAAGGAGCAGAAGTACGGCAACCGCACGGCGGCCCAGGCGGCGGCCCTGAAGAAGATGCTGACCTGGATGGTCACCACGGGCCAGCAGTTCAACGAGCCCCTGGACTACGCCAAACTCCCCGACAACGTGTCCAGCAAGGCCAAAGCGCTGATCAACTCGCTGACCTTCGACGGCAAGAAGATCTGACCTGAACTGGATCTCTGTGGGGCGGCCTTCCATGTGGAGGCCGCCTGTTTGCTGTGTAAGAGGACTGGAGCGCTGGAGGCGGCGCAGCGCGGCGATCCGCGGGCGCCGGACACCGGGCTGACTTCCCCCTGACGAATCCAGAGTGAACTGTGCGCCAGATGCCTGCCGAGGTCATGACCCCATGAGTGAACCTGCCAAACCCGCCCCGCGCCGTGGCCTGTCCAGCCGCAGCGACCGCACCTTCGAGGTGGTGATCCTGGCGCTCGCCTCGGTGATCGTGCTGGTGTTCCTGACCAGCATCTGGCAGCTCGCCAAGGAGTCGTGGCCCGCCCTGCAGCAGTTCGGCTGGCGCTTTTTCACCGAGCGGACGTGGAATCCGGTGAACAACTCCTTCGGCGCGGTGTCGATGATCACGGGCACGCTGGTGACCAGTCTGGCGGCGCTGGTGATCAGCGTGCCCCTGGCGATCGCCAGCGCACTGTTCGTCGCTGAGTACGCCCCGAAGTGGCTGGCAAACCCGGTCGGCTACCTGATCGAGCTGCTGGCCGCCGTGCCCAGCGTGGTGTACGGCCTGTGGGCGCTGTTCGTGATCGCGCCCATCCTGAGCCGCTGGGAGCAGGGCTTCTTCGCCCAGCCCGACAAGGTGGCGACCTACACGGCCTGCAAGAACCTCTGGGATCAGGGACAGACCACGCTGCAGTGCTTCTTCGTGCCCAGTACCTTCGACGGGCGCGGGCTGGCGCTGGCGATCATCATCCTGACCGTGATGATCCTGCCCTACACCGCCTCGGTGGCCCGCGACGTGATCCGGCTGGTGCCCGCCGACCAGCGCGAGGCGATGTATGCGCTGGGAGCCACCAAATGGGAAGTCATCTCGCGCGCCATCCTGCCCTACGCCCGCGCCGGCATCATGGGCGGCGTGATCCTGGCGCTGGGCCGCGCGCTGGGTGAGACCCTGGCCGTGGCGATGGTGATCGGGGATTCCCAGGAACTCCTCAAGAGCCTGTTCGGCGGCGCCAGCACCATGGCGTCCGTCATCGCCAACCAGTTCGGCGACGCGCAGGAACGGCTGCACCGCTCCTCGGTCGTCACGCTGGGCCTGAGCCTGTTCTTCCTGAGCGTGGCCGTGAACTACGTGGCCCGGCTGATCATCGCCCGCCTGACGCCCAAGGGCATCCTGTGATGAGCGCCGCCACCCCTGCACGCGCCAACGCGCCCACGCGGCTCAGTCCGGCCCGCCGCGCCCAGAACCTGATCATGGGGGCGCTGATCCTGGTGGCGACCCTGGTCGTGGTGGCGCCGCTGGTGCTGATCTTCATCTACCTGCTGCGCGAGGGCCTGGGCGCCATGAACGCCGACTTCTTCACCAAGGTGCCGGCCCCAGAGGGCGAGACTGGCGGCGGGCTGCTCAACGCCATCACCGGCTCGGTGCAGATGCTGCTGATGGCCTCGGTGATCGGCGTGCTGGTGGGGGTCTCGGGCGGCATCTTCCTCTCGGAGTACCCGCGCCACCCGCTGATGCCCAGTATCAGGATGCTCAGCGACGTGCTGGCCGGCATTCCGGCCATCGTCATGGGCCTGGTCGCCTACGGCCTGATCGTGCTGCAGTTCGGCTTCTCGGGCTTCGCGGGCGCGCTGGCACTGGGCTTCCTGATGATTCCCATCGTGGTGCGAACCAGCGAGGAAGTGCTCAAACTGGTACCCCAGACGGTGCGCGAGGCCGGGCTGGCGCTGGGGCTGCCCAAATGGCTGGTCACGCTGCGGATCGTGCTGCCGGCGGCGGCCGGGGGCATCATCACCGGGATCATGCTGGCGCTGGCGCGGGTGGCGGGCGAGGCCGCGCCGCTGCTGTTCACCGCCTTCGGCAACCCGAACGTGAACCTCGACCCCGGTAAGCCCATGAGCGCCCTGCCCCTGGAAATCTACCGGGGCGCCACCAGCGCCTACGACGAGAACCAGCGGCTGGCGAAGGCCGGCGCCCTGCTGCTGATCAGCCTGATCTTCGTGACCAGCCTGCTGGCCCGCCGCTTCAGCCGCCGCAGATAGGGGACTGGGGCTCTGAGCTGTGGGCTCTGAGCCACCACCAGTCCCTGTGTTGCTCATAGCCCATAGCTCAAAGCTCTCAGCTGCACCGCATCCAAGGAGACGCCCTTCCATGACCCCCCTGCTCAGCGCGCAAGACGTGAACATCTACTACAGCGCCAACCACGCCGTGAAAAACGTGAATCTGGACGTGCAGCGCGGCACCGTGAACGCCCTGATCGGCCCGTCCGGCTGCGGCAAGACCACCTTCCTGCGCGCCATCAACCGCATGCACGACCTGACCCCCGGCGCCCGCGTGACCGGAAAGATCCTGCTGGACGGCCAGGATATCTACGACCCCGGCGTCGATCCGGTGAGCATGCGCCGCCGGGTGGGCATGGTCTTCCAGAAGCCCAATCCCTTTCCCACCATGAGCGTCTTCGAGAACGTGGTCTCGGGCCTGAAGCTGGCGGGCGTCCGCAACCGCGACCAGCTCATGGAGGTCGCCGAGCGCAGCCTCAAGGGCGCCGCTCTCTGGGACGAGGTCAAAGACCGCCTCAAGGCGCCGGCCACCGGCCTGTCCGGCGGGCAGCAGCAGCGGCTGTGTATCGCCCGCGCGCTGGCCGTGGAGCCCGAGATCCTGCTGATGGACGAGCCCACCAGTGCCCTCGACCCCGCCAGCACCGCCCGTATCGAGGATCTGATGCAGGGGCTTAAGCAGATCGCCACCATCGTGATCGTGACCCACAACATGCATCAGGCGGCGCGCGTGAGCGACACCACCTCCTTTTTCCTGGTGGGCGACTTGGTCGAGCACGGCGTCACCGACCAGATCTTCACCTCCCCGCGCGACGAGCGCACCGAGGCGTACATCAGCGGCCGCTTCGGCTGAGCAGGCAGGCTGAGCAGGCAGGATGTGGACGAGGAGCCTCCGGCGACAGCGCCCGGAGGTTTTTTCGTTCCCACACAGACCGTCCAATACCCAGCGGCGCGTACACTCCAGGCATGCGCAGTCCAGGGCAAGACCGTGCAGTGTCGGCTTTCATGGCGCGGGGCGGCGCGTTCGTGGTCGGGCAGGTTCTACTGCTCTTTCTGATCGGCCTGAGCGGGGCGAGGTCGGGCCGGCGAGGTTCAGTGCTCGGGCTGGCGCTGATGCTCGCCGGAGGGGCGCTGGGCCTGCGCGGGGGCCGCAACCTGACGCCGTTGCCGGAGCCCCTGCCAGGCGGGCACCTGGTCACGGGCGGGGCCTACAGCGTCGTGCGACACCCCATCTATGCAGCGCTGCTGCTCGCCGCCGTGGGCTGGGGTGTCTACCGGGGGAGCGGTGTGGCGCTGGGCTGGACGGCCGCGCTGGGCGTGCTGTTCCACTTCAAGGCCGACCACGAGGAAGCGGCGCTGCTGGGGCGGTTTCCCGAGTACGCCGCCTACCGCGCCCGCGTGAGGCGCTTTATCCCCGGGCTGTACTGACCGGCGCGGCCGGGCGCACCCGCCACGCGCTGAACAGCGGCAGCAGCGCCCAGAGGGCGCACAGGGCCGCCAGAGTGGTGAAGCCGGCGCGGGCGATGATCACCCCGCCCAGCAGCGTGCCCAGGCCCGAGGCCACGTAGCCCAGGCCGTCCGTGACGCCCTGCACGGCCGGAAAGCGGGTCAGGGCCTTGGAGCCCGCCACGAAGGCCAGGTTCCAGCCCAGGCCCAGCAGGAACATGCTCACGCCCAGCCAGACGGTGCCCGGCAGCGCGGCCGTGAGGGCCGCCGACAGCAGCAGCGCCGCGCCGCCCACGTAGCCCAGGCGCAGGCCGAAGCGGTCGATCAGCGGCCCGGTCAGCCAGCCGAAGCCGAACATGCCCAGGATGTGCCCCGAGATCAGCGCTGCCACCCCCGCGTGCTCCACGCCCATGTGGTGGGCCCGCAGCGGCGTGAGGCTCATCAGCGTGACCATTACGCCCTGCGCGGTCGCCAGGGCCAGGGCGGTGGAGCGCACCCCCGGAATGGCGAAGGCGGCCCGCATGGAGAGCCGCGCCGTCTTCGCTCCCAGCGCCGGCGCCTGAAGGGGCCGCCACGCCAGCATCAGCCCGGCCGCCACGCCCAGCAGGCTGCCGCCGACCAGCCAGCCGGCGACCTCGGCGGTGGTGCCCAGCAGGCCGCCCAGCCCCTCGATGGGCCGCGAGAAGCCGGTAACCAAGAACGAGCCCAGCACGCTCATCAGCATCAGGGCGCCCAGGGCGGTGCCGCGCCGGGCTTCGGGCACGCTCTCGGCGGCGGCGTAGCGGGCCTGCTGGTAGCCGCCCTGGGCGCCGCCCATCATGGCCGCGCCCAGCAGGAACAGTCCCATCAGGCCGGCGCGGGCGCCGAGGAAGCCCACGGCCGCGCCCAGCGCTCCCAGCGTGAAGGCCAGCCCCAGCCCCAGCCGTCGCCCCGAGCGCAGCATCAGCGCGCCGAAGGCCCCGGCGGAGAGCGCCGCCGAGGCCTGGATCAGCGTGCTGGGTAGCCCGGCCAGGCTCTCGCTGCCCAGCCCCGACATGATCAGGCTGGAGAGCACCGTGCTGACCGTGGTCGCGCCGGTCGCCAGGGCCTGCGCCAGATACAGCGGAAAGAGCCGCCCCAGATCCAGCCGGGCGGCCGGGGCGGAGGTGGCCTCACTCATGGGTCATCAGGGACGGCAGACGGCTCACGCCTCGCCCTGGGCCTGCCAGCGCTGCCTCGCGGCGTCCCGCAGGTAGGCGGCGGCGTCCTGGGTGCTGGCGCCCGGCGTGAAGACCTTGCCCACGCCCAGCTCCTCCAATTTCGGCAGGTCCTGATCCGGGATGATCCCGCCGCCGAACACGATGATGTCCTCGGCGCCGCGTTCTTTCAGCAGCGCCATGACCTCGCGGAAATAGTGCATGTGGGCGCCCGAGAGCACGCTCAGGCCGATGGCGTCCACGTCTTCTTGCACAGCGGCGTTCACGATCATCTCGGCGGTCTGGCGCAGCCCCGTGTAGATCACTTCCATGCCCGCGTCGCGCAGGGCGCGGGCCACGACCTTGGCGCCCCGGTCGTGGCCGTCCATGCCCGGTTTGGCGATCAAGACCCGAATTCGGCGGTCGTCCATCAGTGAGGCCCTCCTAACGAGCGTTCGGCTGCATTCTACGCGCCGCGTGGGGGCGGGTACACCCTCGGCCCGGACCGCTGGCGTGCCCGAAGTGGCGCACTATGGGTCATGCTGCCGCTGCTCGCCCTGCTGGCCCTGACCTTCGGAGGTGGGCCGGGAGCCGCCGGCCCCGGAGGAGCCGCCATGACACCGCCTGCCCTGGCCCTGGGCGACACCATCTGGACACTGACCTCGCTGTCGCTGGGTGGCGTGTCCATCGCGCCGGGACGGCGGCTGACCCGGCCCAGCCTCCGGCTCTCCGGCCCCAGTCTGACCGGCCCCTCCCTGACCGGCACCACCGGCTGCAGCCCCCTGAAGGCCAGCGTGCGCGTGCGGGGGCAGAGCATCGTGATCCGGGGGATCGACGCCGGCTCCAGCGACCGCTGCCCGGATCACGCGCTGAGCCTGCGGGAGGACTTCACGTTCCTGCTCGGTTCGGCCACCCGCTACGAACTCCAGGGCGAGACCCTGACGATCTCCGGCCCGGCTGGATTCCTGAAGTTCATCCGTGGGGCAGGCGATCCTCCTGCGCGGCCCGAGCGCTGAACCCCGGTCGTTCCCCGCTTTGGGCCAGGTCAAAATCGCGCGATCCTCTTAATGCCAGACAGCAGAAACAGTGCTGATGTCGGGTGCGGTCTAATGGCCGCGTCGGCGGGATGGTATGAGAGCCCACACGTCCTCAACCCTGCCTCTGCTTACACTATCGGCGTCGAAGTGATGATTTGTGTGCCTGTTTCCTGACTCTCCGATGCGGAGTTCAGGGAAGCCTTCGGCTATTCGCTGTTTTGGAGGAGTAAACATGAAAAGCACGTTTTTAATCGTAGGCCCAGCCCTTCTGATGACCGTGACCTCCTGTAGCTCCATGATGGACACCACCCCGACCATCGCAGGGGTCGTCGCGGCGGATGCCAACTTCAGCACGCTGAAGGCGGCGCTGGCGGCCGCTGGCCTCACCGAGACCCTGAACGGCACCGGGCCGTACACCGTGTTCGCCCCGACCAACGCGGCCTTCGCCAAACTGCCTGCGGCCACACTCGAATCCCTGCTCAAACCCGAGAACAAGGCGCAGCTCTCGGCGATCCTGCTGTACCACGTGGTTCCCGGCAAGGTGCTCGCCGCCGATGTGGTCAAGCTCACCAGCGCGAAAACCGTGAACGGCGCGAACGTCACCATCGCGGTCAGTGGGGGAACGGTCACGCTGAACGGCAACTCGACCGTCACGAAGACGGATGTGCCCGCCAGCAACGGGGTCATCCACGTGATCGACACGGTGCTGCTGCCTCCCGCGCCGTAACCCCAGCCCGGATGAACGCGACCGCCGATCCTGTAGGGTCGGCGGCGTTCTCATGGGCAGTCGATCGGCGCAGGGCGCTGGGGTCGGGATCAGCCTCGCTCTCTGGCCAGGGGCGAGCGCTCCTACTTCCGGGCCCGCTCGATCCTGCTCACGACCCGCTCCCGGCCCAGGGTGGCCAGCAGGTCGGGCAGATCAGGGCTTTCCAGCGTGCCCGCCACGGCCGCGCGCACCGGGGGCATCACCTTGCCCAGTTTCAGGCCCTGTTCCTCGGCGTAGGCGTGGAAGGCAGCCTTGATGCTGGGGGCGTCGAACTCCGGCAGGTTCTTGAGACGCGCCGCCAGTTCGGGCAGCAGTTCCTGGGCCGCGTCGATGGCTCCCTGGGCCTTCTCGGTGACCGGGTAGTTCTCCGACCAGAAATAGGGCGTCTTGTCCATGAATTCGCTGAACACCTCGATACGCGGCGTCATCAGGCGGGTCACGGCGCGGAAGTAGGCGTCGTCAGGCAGGTCGACCTTGTGCCCGGAGAGGTAGGCGTGCAGGCGGCGGGCGACCTCGGCCTCGCCGAGCACCTCGCGCAGGTACTTGCCGTTGTACCAGCGCAGCTTCTCCAGGCTGAAGACCGGGCCCCCCAGCGTCACGTCCTGCAGCCGGAAGACCCGCGCGAACTCGTCCAGATCGAAGATCTCCAGGCCGTCCGGGTGCGTCCAGCCCATGGTCGCCAGGAAGTTCAGCATGGCCTCGGGCAGGAAGCCCTGCTCCATGTACCACTCGACACTGGTCGGGTTCTTGCGCTTGCTGATCTTGGACTTGTCGGCGTTCCGCAGCAGCGGCATGTGCGCCCAGACGGGCTCGGGCCAGCCGAAGGCGCGGTAGAGCAGCACATGGATCGGCGTGGAGGTGATCCATTCCTCGGCGCGCACCACATGGGTGACCTCCATCAGGCGGTCGTCGACCACGTTCGCCAGGTGGTAGGTGGGGAAGCCGTCGGCCTTGAGCAGCACCTTGTCGTCGATCTCGCGGTTCTGGAAATGAATCGGGTCGCGCAGCACGTCGTTCACGACCGTCTCGCCGTCATGCGGCACCTTCAGGCGGATCACGGCGGCCTCGCCCGCATCGACCCGGCGCTGCGCCTGGGCCGGCTCCAGCTCCCGGCTGGGCACCGCGATGACGTGCCCGCCGGCCTGCGCCGCCTCCCGCAGGGCGCTCAGTTCCTCCGGCGTCTCGAAGGCGTAGTAGGCGTGGCCGGACTCGACCAGTTGCCGGGCGTACTGGCCGTACAGGTCAAATCTCTCGCTCTGGCGGTAGGGGCCGCCTGGGCCGCCCTGCAGCGGCGATTCGTCGGGACTCAGGCCCAGCCACTGCATCATCTGGAAGATGCGCGTTTCACTGTCGGCCACATAGCGGCCCCGATCCGTGTCCTCGATGCGCAGGATGAAGCGGCCGCCACCCTGGCGGGCCAGGGTGAAGTTGAACAGGCCGATGTACGCGGTGCCCACGTGGGGGTCGCCGGTGGGGCTGGGCGCGATGCGGGTCACGAGACTCATGGGGCACAGCATACGGGGCGAGGTGCGGCGCGGTTGGCCCGGCGCAGACGTCACGCCCACCCCCCACAGCACTCCCCCAATTCGTTCAGCATGAAGCGGTCGGCTCGGGTATAAAGACCAGGGGAGACGGGACACCGCTCCACTTCAGTCCCGCTTGTCTCCAGACCCAGACCAGCCTGACCCCAGGCCGTCTGTCCCTGGCCAACCACATGACCTGTCCGGCATAGTACCGAGATTGCGCAGCCGGAGCCGGCCTGCCGGGGTGAACTTGACGAATGTGCTGACCGTGCTCGACGTACTTGGACTGCTGCTCTTCGCCGCGTACGTGCTTCAACAAGTGCTGAGTGCCACCCGGCCGCGCCCAAAGGCTCCACAGGCGGGCAGCGGGGTGGACATCGTGTTCCTGATTCCGGCGCTGAACGAGGAGCAGGTCATCGGGGCGACTGTTCAGAACCTGCGCGCCACCGTGCCGCAGGCGCGCGTGGTGGTCGTCGACGACGCCAGCGACGACTGGACGACCTCGATCGTGCGGGACTTTGCCGCCCGCGACCCACTGGTCACGCTGCTGCGCCGCGAGTTTCCCCAGGCGCGCGAGAACAAGGGCAAGGCGCTGAACTGGGCCGTCGGCACCCTGCTCGCCAGCCCTGATCTCCGGGGGCGCGACCTGTCACAGACCGTCTTCGTGGTCATGGACGCCGACGGCCGGATCGGCACGGATTTTGCGCCACAGGTGCGCGGCGCCTTCGCCGATCCACGGGTCATGGCCGCGCAGGGCTGGATGCGCTTTCGCCAGACCGGCGCCCCGGCGGGTGCCCGGGGCGCGGCCGGCCGCATGCTGCTGTTCCAGCAGGATCTCGAGGCCTTCATCACCGGCCACATCCAGCGCTACCGCCTGCTGGGCGGCACGGCCTCGCTGACCGGCAACGGCCAGTGCATGCGCGCCAGCTACCTCGCCGATCAGCTCAGGCGCGGTGTGGAGCCCTGGCCCGACGTGCTGCTGGAGGATTTCGCCAGCGCGGTCGAGGTGAGGTTGCACGATCCCTCCCACCGCGTCGCCTTCCTGAGTGCCCAGGTGCAGCAGCAGGGGCTGGTCGACCTGGGGCAGTTCATCCGGCAGCGGGCACGCTGGACACAGGGCACCATGCAGTGCCTGGGCTACCTGCCGCGGCTGTGGCAGCGCCCCATGCACGGGCTGACCCGGCTGGACTTCAGCTACTTCATCCTGGCGCCCTGGCTCAACCTGATCCTGATCCTGAGCATCGGCAGCCAGCTCCTGCGCCGCCTGACGGGCTGGGACGGCCTGGCGCTGCCCGGCTGGGCGGGACTGGGGCTGACCCTGCTGCCGCTGACCCTGCAACTGAACTGGGCGCTGCGCTACCGCGCCGAGCGTGGGCTGCCGTGGTCGGCCGTGCCCTACACCCTGGTCAGCCTGCCGATCTACTCGGCGGCGCTGCTGCTGAACATGCCGCTGGCCTATATCCGGCATTTCAGCGGTCAGCGGGGCTGGTACAAGAGTGAACGCCACGACGAACTGACGCACGACCACGTTCCGGCTGAGCCGCACAGGCGCGAGGCCCACCCGGCCGAAGCGCAGTTCAGTTCAGACTGAGCCACGGCCGAGCCCGGCAAGGCGGGTGCCTGGAGGCGCGATGGCGGCAGGCGCCGCCGCTCTCATCCTGAAACCGTTACCCTGGAGAGCACAGTTCCCAGCACTCGCCCGGGCCGCTTCGCCTGACCAGCAGGGTCGGTGCCGGGCCCCTCGGGGTGAGCCTTGACGAACGCACTCACAGTCTTGTTGACCCTGCTCGACCTTGCCGGACTGGTCATGCTGGGCCTGTATTTCCTGCAGATGCTTCTGTCGGCGCTACTGCCCACGCCCCGGCGCCAGCTGCGGCCGGACGATACCCTGCACTTCACCTTCCTGATCCCGGCGCTGAACGAGGAGCGGGTGATAGGGGCGACGGTGCTGACCCTGCGCGAACTGGCCCCCGAGGCGCGCGTGGCGGTCATCGACGACGCCAGCGACGACGCCACCGCCGCCATCATGACCCGGCTGGCGGTGCAGGACGCCCGGGTGAGCCTGCTGAGCCGCACGGCCCCGCAGGCCCGCGAGGGCAAGGGCCAGGCCCTGAACTGGGCCGTGCAGCAGCTCCTGACGCCCCTGCAGGCGGCGGGGGCCGACCTGAGCCGCGAGATCTTCGTGGTCGTGGACGCCGACGGCCGGATCACGCCGGGCCTGCTCGCGGAGGCGCGCGCCGCGCTGGCCGACGGCCACGTGGTGGGCGCGCAGGCCCGCGTGCGGATCCGACCCAGCGTGACCCGCCTGAGCCCCCGCACCCTGGTCGGCCGCATGCTGGA
Source organism: Deinococcus koreensis (assembly GCF_002901445.1). Classification (NCBI taxonomy): domain Bacteria; kingdom Thermotogati; phylum Deinococcota; class Deinococci; order Deinococcales; family Deinococcaceae; genus Deinococcus; species Deinococcus koreensis. The sequence continues at coordinate 853,526 of NZ_PPPD01000001.1, read as the reverse complement.
GCAGCAGCAGGATCTGGAGTTCTTCATCATCCGCCACGTGCAGCGGCTGCGGGAGCGCTGGCATTCGGTGGGCCTGTTCGGCAACGGGCAGTTCATGCGGGCCTCGTATCTGGCGTCCCAGCTCGCCCGCGGCGTGCCGGCCTGGCCCGACTGCCTCTCGGAGGATTTCGCCAGCGGCCTGGAGATGCGCCTGGCCCGCCCGGAGAACCGCATGGCCTTTCTGGAGAGCGCCGTGACCCAGCAGGGCCTGCCGGATCTGCGCCTGTTCTCGCGCCAGCGCGCCCGCTGGACGCAGGGCACCATGCAGTGCCTGCCCTACCTGCCGCGCCTGTGGGCCTCCCGGGTGCCCTGGCTGGCCCGGCTCGACCTGACCTATTTCATCCTCAGCCCGTGGATGAACGCCGTGATCGTGCTCTCGCTGCTGACCCAGCCCCTGCGCTGGCTGATGGGCACGCAGGGGCTGGTGCTGGACGCCACGGTCAGCGCGGTCATCACGGCACTGAACATCGGCCTGCAGCTGCAGTGGGTGGCCCGCTACCAGCGTGAGAACGGCCTCTCGCCCGCGCGCGTGCTGTTCACACTGGCCAGCCTGCCGGTCTACGGCTTCGCGCTGTTCCTGAGCCTGCCCATGGCCTACAGGCACCACTTCACAGGTCGGCGCACCTGGGACAAGAGCACCCGCCACGCCGAGCCCGGCGAGTCCCTGCCCACGACCGGCGACTGAGCGGCCCACCCCTGGCCTACTCCACCCGCTCCCCGCGCTGGAGCTTCACGGCCCGCACGAGGTTCTGGTACATCAGCGCGCTGGTCAGCGGCCCCACGCCGCCGGGCACGGGCGACTGGGCACGTACCGGCAGATCGGGCAGCGCGTCCCCGACCACCCCGCCCCCCTCCCGCACGTTGATGCCGGCGTCAATCACGACGTGGTGGGGCTGCACGTGTTCCGCCCTGAGCAGCCCCGCCCGCCCCACCGCGATCACCACGCCGTCCACACCCGCCAGCACCCCGCCCAGATCGCGGGTGTGCTCGTTGCACAGCGTGACCGTCACGCCCCGGTTGTTCAGCATGAAGGTCAGCGGGCGGCCCACCGTGCGGCCCGGCCCGATCACCGCCACCCGCAGGCCGCGCAGGTCGTCGCCCAGTACCGAGCGCAACAAAAAGCGCACTGAGCGAGGCGTGGGCGGCAGCAGCGCCTCGCTCTCGCGGCCCGCCGCGATCAGGGCCAGGTTGCCAGGGGTCAGGCCCTCGATGTCCTTGCGGTGCGCCACGTGCAGCAGCGCTTCCTCGGCGTCCAGACCGGGGGCCAGCGGCAGTTCCAGCATGATCCCGTGTACGGCGGCGTCCTGCGAGAGCTCGTCCAGCACGCCCTGCAACTCGTCCTGGGTGGCCCCCGCGCCCAGATCGCGCACGCTGAAGCTCAGGCCCAGCTTGCGGGCGCGGCGGGCCTTGGCGTCCACGTACACGGCCGAGGCCGGGTCGCTGGACGCCAGCACGCTGACCAGATGCGGCTGGAAGGGCGGATCAGCCTGCGCCCACTCGGCCAGCGCAGCGCGCACGCCCGCCATGACGTCCTCGGCCAGCCCCTTACCGCTCAGGGCCTGCGGTTCCGCCCTCTGCCCTCCGCCCTCTGCCCTCTGCATTCAGTGCCTGAAGTGCCGCGAGCCGGTGAAGACCATGCTCAGGCCCAGCTCGTTGCAGGCGGCCACGACCTCGGGGTCGCGCTTGGCGCCGCCCGGCTGCAGGATGGCGTTTACGCCCACCGAGGCCGCGAGCCGCACCACGTCGTCGAAGGGGAAAAAGGCTTCGGAGGCCAGCACGGCGCCCTGGGCCCGCTCGCCCGCGTTCTCCACGGCCCGCTCGGCCGCCCAGATGCGGCTGACCGCTCCGGCGCCCAGGCCCACGCTCACGCCGCCGCGTGCCAGCACGACCGCGTTCGAGCGCGCGTGCTTCACGGTGGCCCAGGCGAAGCGCAGATCGAGCCATTCCTGCTCGGTGGGCTGGCGGGTCGTGACCACCTCCGGGCAGAGGTCGTCCCAGGGGCGCGCGTCTTTCTCCTGCACCGCGAAGCCGCCGGTCAGCGGGCGCACGTCCAGCACGCTCACGTCCTGGCTGGGGCCGGCGATCAGCACGCGCAGGTCAGGCTTTTTGGCCGCGAACCACTCGACCGCGTCCGGGGTGACGTCCGGGGCGATCAGCACTTCCAGGAAGGTGCCGCGCATGGCCTGGGCCGCCGCCAGATCCACCGGCCGGTTGACCGCCACCACGCCGCCGAACACCGACAGCGTATCGGCGTCTCTGGCCCGTTCCCAGGCGGTCTTCACATCACCGGCCAGGGCCACGCCACAGGGGTTGGCGTGCTTGACGGCCACGCACACCGCCGCGTGTTCCGGCAGCGCCGCCTCCTGCACGTTCAATTCCTGGCACAGCGCCCAGGCGGCGTCGGCATCCGCGTAGTTGTTGAAGCTCATGGGCTTGCCCGCCACCACCCGCGCGTCGATCACCGGCCCGCGTGCCCCGCCCAGCCGGTAGACCGCGCCGGGCTGGTGCGGGTTCTCGCCGTAGCGCACGGCGGCCACGCGGCTCAGCTTCAGGCTCAGGGTGTCTGGCAGCGCGGTGGGCAGCACGTCGGACGCGCCCTCCAGGTAGGCCGTGATCGCCGCGTCGTACTCGGAGGTGTGGCGGTAGGCCTTGGCCGCCAGTCGCTGGCGGTCGGCCCCCGAGACCTCGTCCTGCAGCGCCAGCGCGTAGTCGGCCGGGTCGACCAGCACCAGCACGCCCGCGTGGTTCTTGGCCGCGCTGCGGATCATGGCCGGGCCGCCGATGTCGATGTTCTCGACCACCTCATCAAACGGTGCGCCGCGTGCCACGGTCTCGCGGAAGGGGTAGAGGTTCACGCACACGAGGTCAATAGTGCTCAGGCCCTGGGCACTCAGCTCGGCCAGGTGATCCTCCTCCCGCCGCGCCAGGATGCCGCCGTGGATGGCGGGATGCAGCGTCTTCACGCGGCCACCTAACATCTCGGGGAAGCCGGTCACGTCGCTCACCTGCCGCGCCGCGATGCCTGCCCCGGTCAGGGCGGCGAAGGTGCCCCCGGTGCTCAGAATCTCCCAGCCGCGCTCGGCGAGCTGCCGCGCGAAGTCCACCACGCCGGTCTTGTCGCTCACCGAGATCAGTGCCCGTCTTGCCATGGCCGTCCTCCCTGAAGTCCACGAACACCCTCACCCCAACAGGCAGGACGTTCGACCCAGGCGCGCGATCAGGTGTATTCCCGGAGGCTTCCCCGTGGTCTGCCCACGTTCAGCGCCAGTTGCCTCCGCGCTGGAGGCAGTCTACAGGATGAACCGAAAAACCCCCAGCCCGTTGAGGAGCCAGGGGTCTTTACCCACAGGGCGGATCTGAAACGCGGCGGGCACGCACAAGAGGCTCAGGTCAGGAGAGGAGTCGGAACACCTCAACCGCCAGCTTGATCAGGGTCGTGAGGGCGGTCAAGACCGCCAGCCACTCCAGAACGCGCTTGGGTTGAGGCCACTTCCTTTTTCTGGTAGGCTTTCTGTGCATACAGAGCACCACCTTTCTGCGTTGGCCGTCGTTAGAGCGACGGCTTTTGCATTTCCTCTTGATCGAGGAGTGGCCTCTCTGTACCCGCTTGTCATGCAACTCGCCCCAGGGGCACCATAAGTATAGCCGAAATTGGAATCACAGCACATTCTGAGGAGGTGCAGTTGGTTGAAGCGCTGACGAGAGGAGAGTGACGATCTGCTCGCCCCAGCGCTGTCACCGTCATGAAACGAACCGCAGGAGGGTCGGTCATGACCCATCCTACGGTTCAAGGTGGCTCCTTCTGTCAGTTGCTGTTGCCGCTGCCGTCCGGGGAAGGGGCCAGAGAGGGGGAGAGGGAGGCGCCGCTGTCTGGGCCCCGGATCACGCTCTGCAGCTCCTGCATCACGGCGCGTTCCTTGTCGTTCACCTGCTCGCCGCCGATGCCCAGGAAGCCGCCCTCCTTGGCCGCCTGCGCCGTGCGCTCCACGACCTGCATCAGCATGTCCCTGTAGGCCTGGGCATCCTCGGGGCTGGCCTTGCTGGACACCAGCCACACGGCCTGACGCACGCCCTCGATGCTCTGCGCCTTGGCCTCCTCGATATTCCTGGCCCGCTCGCCGCCCATCTCCTGAAGCTCTTTGGCATCGGGCGCCTTGCCCAGCAGGTCGGCGGCCATGGCTTCCATCAGGGGCGTGCGGCCCCCGCTGCTCACGCTCTCGCGCACACTGGCGGCAATCGCCTGGGCCTCGGCCAGCAGGCCGGTCAGCCCGCTGGGACTGGCCGTGACGACCGCCGCGCCCGCCCGGCCGGGGCCGGTCATGACCTTGAACCACTCGTCTCTGGTGAAGCTGTCTTTCAGGCTCATGTGGTCAGCGTAAGCCCCGCTCGCCCGCTGCAGATTGGGAGTCTATTCACGTTCCTTGAGGTCATCCAGCCGGAAACGTACCTGCTCCGTCTCCTCACGGACGCTGACCCTGTCGGCTTCCAGGCCATGACTCCCGAACATCCCGCCCGCTGCCAGACTGCCCCCGAGCGGGTCGGTCTGGTGCTCGTCGCGCGGCACGAGCGGCCTGATCCGCCACGCCACCACCAGCAGGAGCAGCGGCAGCACGATGAACAGCAGGAAGGCGATCATGGAGTCAGTATCCCAGGTCGCAGATGGGGGGAACGGGTCTCCGCCGCTGAGCGGATCACAAGAAAAGCGGCGCCCCGCTCAGTACTGCGGGGGCGCCGGTGGGGGGCAGGGGCCAGTTCAGGCGCTCTGCGGTTGGGGAAGTGAGTGCTCGGACAGTCTCTGTTGCAGGTGGCTGCGGCCCCAGGTGTCGATGGCGTCGATCACGCCCTGCAGCTCGCGCCCGGCGGGGGTCAGCGTGTACACGCTGCGCGCCAGCTTGCCGTGGGTGTCCTCGGTGCGCTTGGAGATGATCTGCAGGGCTTCCAGATGCTCCAGGCGCTGGGTCAGGGTGGCGGAGTTGCAGCCGCCGACCGCGCGGGCCAGTTCGTTGAAGCCTTTCTCACCGTCCAGCAGGGAGCGCACGATGTGCAGCACCCACTTCTCCTGCAACACGCCGATAGCCTGGTAAACCGGGCAGAATCCAGTGTGCTCAGTGCTCATGATGATACTCTACACCTAAACGCATCCTAAAGTGGAACCGAAGTTACATCGATTGACTTTCTAAAGTGATGTTGATAGCCTCCTGGCATGACGATGACCGAACAGCGCCCCACCACCGAAGCCCTGAGCGTGAGCGAGGCTATCCAGACCCGCCGCTCGATCCGTAAGTACGTGCAGGAACCCATGAACCAGGACGACCTGCACGAGATCCTGCGTCTGGCCAGCCTGGCGCCCAGCGCCTGGAATGCCCAGACCTGGCGCTTCGCCGTGGTGCAGAATCCCGAACTGAAGGCCAGGCTGCAGGAAGCGGCCTATGGCCAGGGCCAGGTCACCAACGCCCCCGCCGTGATCGTCGTGTACTCCGACATGGAAGACACGCTGAACACCGTGGAAGAAACCGCCCACCCCGGTATGGGCGACGAGGGCCGCACCGGCCAGCGCAAGACCTTCAACGGCGCCTTCGGCGGACAGGACACTGCCCAGCGCGGCGCCTGGGGCCTGTCGCAGGCCAACATCGCCTTCGGCTTCGTGATGCTGGCCGCCCGTGGTCTGGGCTACGACACCGTGCCCATGCTCGGCTTCCAGCCCGACAAGGTCAAGGAGCTGCTGGGCCTGCCCGAGCACGTGCAGTTCGCCGGCCTGCTGCCCATCGGCAAGCGCGCCGAGGAAGGCTTCCCGCACCACCGTCACGCCGTCGAGCGCATCACCAAGTTCTACTGATCCCGGTCAGGTGAGCCTGGAAGGGGTGACGGGCCCATGCTCATGGGCGCATCCTTTCCAGGCCACCAGACGCCCGGCGACCAGACCAGAGCCGCTCCCACACTGGGGGCGGCTCTTTCTGCTTTGATGGTGGCATGAGCCACGCCATCGTCGTTCACCAGCACGGCGGCCCCGAGGTCCTGACCTGGCAGGAGCGGCCGACCCCGCGGCCCGGCCCCGGCCAGGTGCGGGTGCGGGTCGAGGTCACCGGGGTCAACCACGCCGACCTGCTGGCCCGGCGGGGGGGCTACGGGCCGAGCGGTACGCTGCCGCTGGTGCCCGGCCTGGACGCCGTGGGCACCGTCGAGGCGCTGGGCGCGGGCGTCACGTCCCCGGCCCCCGGCCAGCGCGTCGCCTGCTTTACGGTGGGGGGCAGCTACGCCACGCAGGTGCTGGCGCAGGCCGACCTGTGCCTGCCTCTGCCCCCTGGCGTGCCCCCGGAGGCGGCCGCGGCCCTGGCGCAGCTCTCGACGGCCTGCGGCGTGCTGACCCGGGCCGCGCGCCTGGAAGCGGGCGAGAGCGTGCTGATCCACGCGGCCGGGGGCGGCGTCGGGCACCTGGCGGTGCAGCTCGCGCGGACGCTGGGGGCGGGCCTGGTGCTGGGGGTGGTGGGGAGCGGCGAGCGCGCCGCCTTCGTGCGCCGGCTCGGGGCCGACCACGTCATCGAGCGCCGCCGTGAGGACTTCGTCTCCCGGACGCTGGAACTCACCGGGGGCCGGGGCGTGGACGTGATCCTCGACTCGGTGGGCGGCGAGACGGCCGAGCGCGGGGCCGGCCTGCTCGCCCGCTTCGGCCGCCTGGTGACCTTCGGGCACGCGGGCGGGGTGGGCGGGCGGATTCCCACCGCGCCGCTGCACCGCGAGCACCGCGCCGTGGTCGGCTACAGCGGCGGCACCCTGCGCCAGCACCGGCCTGAGCAGGCCCGGGCCATCACCCAGGCTGCGCTGGGCCACCTGGAACGCGGCGAGCTTCGCGTGGAGATCGGCGCCCGCTTCGCGCTGGCCGAGGCTGCCGCTGCCCACCACCTTGCCGAGAGCGGCGGCGCCCTCGGCAAGGTTCTGCTGGAGCCGGGATGAGCGGTGGCCCCACCGGGGCGACGTTAAGAGGCGACATGAAGAAAGGCCGCCACTCCCCTTCGGCCCATTCCCGTACAGTGTTTCCCTATGCGCCCGCCTGCCGTCTCCCGGCGCCCCGCCGCCCTGATCTTCATCCTGATCACCGTCCTGATCGACGTGATGGGCATCGGCCTGATCATTCCGGTGCTGCCGGGGCTGGTCAAGGATCTGGCCGGATCGGAGGCCGGCGGCGCCCGCTTCATCGGCTGGCTCACCGCCGCCTACGCCATCATGCAGTTCGTCTTCGCGCCGATCCTGGGCACGCTCAGCGACCGCTACGGGCGGCGGCCGGTGCTGCTGCTCAGCCTGCTGGGTATGGCGCTGGACTACCTGCTGCTGTACTTCGCGCCCACTCTGTGGTGGCTGCTGATCGGCCGCCTGATCGCCGGGATCACGGGCGCCAGCCTGACCGTGGCGAACGCCTATATCGCCGACGTCTCGCCGCCCGAAGACCGGGCGAAGAATTTCGGCCTGCTGGGCGCGACCTTCGGGGTGGGGTTCATCCTGGGGCCGGCGCTGGGCGGCCTGCTGGGCGAATACGGGCTGCGCGTGCCCTTTCTGGTGGCGGCGGGCCTGACCCTCCTGAACCTGCTGTACGGCTATTTCGTGCTGCCCGAATCGCTGCCGGCCTCGGCGCGCGGCAAGCGCCTGAACCGCAGCAACCTGAACCCTTTCACGCCGCTGCGGGCGCTGGGCGAGTACCCGTTGCTGCGTAACCTCGCGCTGACCTTCGTGCTGCTGGGGCTGGCCGGGCAGGTCATCTTCAGCACCTGGGTGCTGTACACCGAGGGCGTGCTGCGCTGGACGCCGGCCCAGAACGGCCTCGCGCTGGCCTTCTTCGGGCTGCTCACCGCCGGGGTGCAGGCGGGGCTGATCGGCCGCTTCATCAGCCGCTTCGGCGAGCGGCGCACGATCATGACCGGCCTGATCGCGTCCATTCTGGAATTTCTGGTGCTCAGCATCGCCCGCAGCGGCCCGCTGCTGTACCTGTCGCTGGTCGTGGGCGCGCTGGGCGGGCTGGCCGGCCCCGCCATCCAGGGACTGATCTCCCGGCAGGTCAGCGAGACCGAACAGGGCCGCGTGCAGGGCGCCATTACCAGCCTGAACAGTCTGGTGGGCGTGGTCGGGCCGGTGCTGTCGACCGCCGTGTTCGCCTACTTCAACGGTGGCGGCGCCCCCTTCCGCCTTCCCGGCGCCGCCTTCCTGATGGGCGCGGCCTTCTCGGTGGCGGGCACCCTGCTGATCCTGGGCGTGCTGCGCGGCATTCCGTCCACCGGCACCCGCGAACAGCAGGCCAGCGCAGATTGACCTCAAGCATTTGTCAAAAGAGCTGTTCATTTTTGACCGAACCCAGTGAGTGAATTTGCCGGAGTATTTGGGGCTTGCAAAGCTGCGAAGCAGAGGATGAAAGCATCAGACGCAGTTTGTCTGACGCTGTAATTCGGACAAATGCTTCAGAGCCGGGCAGGTTCCTTCTCGACCACCCCGCCGCCCGCCACGCGCCAGATCCGCGTGGCGACCCGGCCCACCAGCGCCCGGTCGTGACTGGCCAGCAGCACCGTGCCGGGAAAAGCCAGCAGCAGCGCCTCCAGCGCCTCGATGGCGCGGATGTCGAGGTGGTTGGTCGGTTCGTCGAGCACCAGCACCTGCGCCCGCGTGACTTTCAGGCGCGCGAGGCTCAGGCGCGTGCGCTGCCCCCCGGACAGGCCCGCGAGCGCGAAGGCCGGGCCGCCCGGCAGGCCCAGACCCGCCGCCACCTCGTGCAGCTGGTGGGGCGTCAGAAGCGGGTTGGCGTCCAGCAGTGCGTCGGCGACCGTCTCCAGACCGGCCAGCTCCTCGCCCTGTTGCCCGGCCACGTACCGGGTCAGGCCCACGCCCCAGCGAACCATGCCGGTGATGGGGCCCGCGCCGGGCAGCGTGCCCAGGAGCGCGCCCAGCAACGTGCTCTTGCCGCCGCCGTTGGGGCCGGTCAGGGCGACGCGCTCGCCGCGCCGCACGTCCAGGCGCACGCCCGAGAGCACCGCTCGTCCACCCCGGCACACGCACAGGTCACGCACGCTCAGCACCTCCGAGGGGCCGGGCGGCGCCGGGGGCAGCTCCAGGCGCAGGACGCGGCGATCCTGATAGGGCCGGTCGGTGGCCTGCGCGTCCAGGCGCTCGATCTGACGCTCCAGCCTGCGGGCGTGGCTGGCATTGACGTTCTGCGCGTTCTGGGCCTTGCCCTTGGCGAGCAGCTTGTCGCCGTCGCTGGCCCGCTTCGGGTTGTATTGACCCGCGCTGCGCGCCTTGCTGGCCCGGCGCGACTGCTCCTCGTCCAGCGCCGAGCGTTTGCGCCTGTACGCCGCATAATCGCGTTGCTGCGCCTCCCTCAGAATCTGTTTCAGGGCCATCGCCTCGCTGTAGGCGCCGGGGTAGACGCTCAGCGTGCCGCGTTCCAGCTCGGCGGTCTGGGCCGCCACGGCGTCCAGAAAGGCCCGGTCGTGGCTGGCGAGCACGAAGGCGGCTTTCGAGTCCCGGATCCAGCCCTCCAGCCAGCGCCCGCCCTCCTCATCGAGGTGGTTGGTCGGTTCGTCCAGCAGGTAGAGGTCGGCAGGGGAGAGCAGGAGCCGCGCCAGCGTCAGGCGCCGCCGCTGCCCGCCCGACAGCGCCGCCGCGCTCGCTCCGGCGTCCAGCCCCAGCCCGGCCAGCACAGAGGTCGCCCGAGCCGCGAAGTCGTAGCCGCCGGCCTGCCGGTAGCGTTCCTCGGCATCGGCGAAGGTCTGGAGCGCCGTCTCGTCTCCGCCCCCCAGCGCCTCGGAGGCCCGTTCGAAGGCCTCGCCCGCTGCCCGCACCTCCGGCGGCGTCACGCCGTCCAGCACGCTGCCCTCGCCTCCCTCGGCGTGCTGGGTCAGCAGGGCCACCGAGCCCTGGAGCGAGACCGTGCCGGCGTCGGGCGCGTCCAGACCCGCCATCAGCCGCAGCAACGTACTTTTGCCGCTGCCGTTCTCGCCGATCAGCGCGAGCCGCCCTCCGGCCCCGACCTCCACGGACACGTCCTCGAATATCTTCTGGTCGCCGAACGTCCGGGCGACCTCGTTCACACGTAACAGCACTCTGGAACCCCCATCGGGCGAGCCGTCCCGGCCGGATATCCGGCTGTGCGGGACGTGGCTTCAAACCGGTTGGACAGGGGTCAGGCGCGCAACGTCAGCGGAGTCCTTTGAGAGCAGGGGAGGGGAACGCCGGGGAGCCCGGAAGCGTTGGGCCCAGGGTAGCGCGGGCTGGCCCGACTAGGCCATGATGCGGAGCTTGAGCCGGACGCGGCGTGGGTCTAGGGTGGCGCAGGAGGTGACCTCTGTGGAGATCATCGAAGTCAATCTGCTGGAGGCCCTGCGGGGCGTGCTGACCAGTCCGGCCGAGGCCCAGCCCGAGCGCTTCCGCGAGCAGGTCATGGAACCCCTGCGGCCCGTCTGGGAGCCCATACGGCGGTACATGCCACCGGGGGCCGACGGGGCCGACCCCGCCCTGGCCGTTGCCCGCACTCTGAAGCTCTACCGGCCGGAACTGGACGCCGAGTCCGGCCTGGGGGCGCTGGACACGCTGGCGGCGGCCGACGTGTTCGGCCAGAACCGCGCGGCGCTGGAGCAGGCCGTCCAGGCGCTGAACCCTGGGCAGAACGGAATTTCCCTGCAGGAAGTCCATCTCGTGCTGACCCTGGCCGAGCCGGGCGGCCTGGGCGAGGACGGGTACACCGGGGCGGGCAACACGCCGGGCTGGGTCATGCTGTCGGTCTGGCCCCAGGCCCTGCCCGACGGCGCCGACAACTTCTGCCGGCTGCCGGCCATCACGGCGCACGAGTTCAACCACAACGTCCGTTTCGCTCAGCCCGACTGGACGTTCCCCATGACGCTGGGCGCCTACCTGGTCGCCGAGGGACTGGCCGAGTGTTTCGCCGCCGAGCTGCACGGCGAGGCCAGCCTGGGCTCCTGGACGACCACGCTGCGGGAGCCGGAACTGCGCGCCCTGGCCCCCCGCTACGGGGCCGCGCTGCTGGAGCAGGATTTCGGCCTGGTGCGCGGCTACATCTTCGGGGATGCCGTCATGGAGAACTTCGGCGGCCTCTCTGGGAAGCAGGCGAAACTGGGCATTCCCCCCTACGCCGGCTACGCGCTGGGCTACCACGTCGTGCGCGATTACCTGGCCCGCACGGGGCGCAGCGCCGCCCAGGCCACCTACGATCCCTGGCGCGTGATCGTGGCGGGCTCCGGCTGGTTCACGGTGACGGACGGCGGACAGGAGCGATAATCGGGCTCAGATGCCCCCCACCGCCATCCTCGTCATGGGCGTGTCCGGCTCCGGCAAGACCACGCTGGGCCGGGCGCTGGCCGTCCGCCTGGGCTGGGCCTTCGCCGATGCCGACGACCATCACAGCGTGGCAAGCGTGGAGAAGATGGCGCGCGGCGAGGCCCTGAACGACGCCGACCGCGCCCCCTGGCTGGCCGGTCTGCACGGCCTCCTGGCGCGGCACCTCCGGGAGGGCCGCCCCCTCGTGCTGGCCTGCTCCGCCCTGAAGGAGAGCTATCGCCGCACCCTGATCGGCGACCTGCCCGGCGTCCGGATCGTGTTCGCGCACGGCCCCCGCGAACTGATCGAGGCCCGCATGAAGGCGCGCGACCACTTCATGCCCCCCTCGCTGCTCGCCACCCAGTTCGCGGCCCTGGAGCCGCCTGTAGGCGCCATCGAGGTGGATGTGGCCCAGCCGGTCGAGGCCGGGGTGGAGTGCGTCCTGACGCAGCTCGATGACCTCTGACCAGGCCTACTCACGCCGTCTGAAGATCAGTGCGAGCAGGAAGATGGCGGTGTTCACCAGCACGATGGTCGCCCCCGGAGCCGTATCGAGGTAATAGCTCAGGTACAGGCCGGTCACGCCGCCCACGGTGCCCAGTGCCGCCGCCAGCGCGATCATCTTCCTCAGCGAGCGGGCCAGCAGGCGGGCAGCGGCGCTGGAGGTGATCAGCAGGCTCACGCTCAGGGTCGTACCGACCAGCTGCACGGTCAGCACCACGACCAGCCCGATCAGCACCAGCAGCAGGTTGTTCAGGCGGCCCACCGGCAGGCCCACGGCGCGGGCCTCGGTGGGGTCGAAGGATGCCAGCAGCAGCTCCTTCTGGAGCGCGCTCAGCAGACCGCCCACCACCACGGTCACGCCCAGCGCGCCCCACAGGTCGCCGTCCGTGACCCCCAGCGGGTTGCCGATCAGGAAGGCGCTGAGGTCGGTGGTGAAGGTGGGCGCCCGCGAGAGCATGACCACGCCCAGCGAGAACATCCCCACGAACACGATGCCGATCGCGCTGTCCTGCTTGAGCCCGCCCCGCCCCCCGATGGCCCCGATCCCCAGCGCCGTGAGCACCGCCGCCAGCAGCGCCCCCAGCAGCAGGTTGCCGCGCAGCAGGAAGGCCGCCACGATCCCCGGAAAGACCGCGTGGCTCATGGCGTCCCCGATGTAGCTCAGCCCGCGCAGCACCACCCACGCCCCGATCAGCGCACACAGCACGCTGACCAGCACGACCGCCAGCAGCGCCCGCACGAAGAAGTCGTACTGGAGGGGGTCAGTGAGCAGGTTCACAGGTGCGCCTTGGGGATGGGGTGGAGTGATGAGTGACGAGAGATGAGGAATGAGGAGGAGCAGGAGACACGGCCTCCCTCATCACTCCTGCCTCCCCGCTCATCACTCTCCTCATGCCTCCGCGTGCGTGTGGCCGAGGTGGCTGGAGGAAAAGGTCGCCTCGATGTTCTGCGGCGTGTAGACCTGCTCCGGCGTGCCGGCGGCGATGATCCGGCGGTTGATGAGCACGAGCTGGTCGCACCAGCGCCGGGCCTGCTCCAGATCGTGGGTGACCATCACGACGGCGCGGCCCCGGTTCGCCTCGGCGCGCAGCAGGGCCATCAGGCTTTCCTGGGTGGCGGCGTCCACGCCGGTCAGGGGCTCGTCGAGCAGCAGCAGGTGGCCCCTGCGGGCCAGCATCCGGGCCAGCAGCACGCGCTGGCGCTGCCCCCCCGAGAGCGCCCCGATGTGGCGGTGTCTGAGGTCGTACACGCCGGTCTCCCTCAGCGCCGCCTGCACGAGTTCGCGGTCTTTGCGGCCCGGCCAGCGCAGCCAGCCCAGCCGCCCGGTGCGGCCCATCATCGCCACGTCCCAGACGGTCACGGGGAAGGCCCAGTCGAGCGTCTGCTGCTGCGGCACGTAGGAGATGCACCCCTGCGCGGTATGGCCGGGGTCGAACTGCACGGCGCCGGCGTGATCGGGCAGCAGACCCACCAGAGTCCTGAGCAGCGTGCTCTTGCCCGCGCCGTTCGGGCCGATGATGGCGCTGAACTGTCCGGCCTCGAAGCGCACGGTGGCGTCCTCCAGGGCGACCTGGGGGCCATAGGTGACGGTCAGGTGCTCGACGCCCAGCATCCCGGCAGGATACCGCGCCGCTATTGATAATGGAAAATCGCTATCAGAATCTCGAACTTCTGGTCGGGGCGTTAAGCTGGCCCCATGCCCGACCCTGCGCCAGACAGCGACCTGAAGCGTCTGCTGGACGCCTACGACGCCCAGCTCCGCGAGGGGGCCGAGATGGTATCCATGACGAGCTTCGACCGGGCCGGGCCGCTCTGGCGCGGCAAGGAGGGCGGGCGGGGTTTCGTGTCTTACCGCTCGCTGGACGGCTTGACCGGGCCAGCCCTGGACGCCCTGATCGCGGATACCGTGGCCCACTACGCCGCCGACCCGGACATCCAGACCTTCGAATGGAAGACCCGTGGCCACGACGCGCCCGCCGACCTTCCGCAGCGCCTGAGCACTCACGGGTTCCAGGCGCAGGCCGTGGAAACGGTGATGGTGGGCGAGGCGGCTCTGCTGGCCCAGCCCGTGCCGCTCCCCCAGGGCGTGACCCTACGCCGCATCGACGACCAGCCCGACCCCCTCCCGGACGTGGTGCGGGCCGCCGCCGCGCAGGAGAAGGCGTTTGGCTACGGCTTCGGGGTGGGCGGTTATCTGCGGCAGATCGAGAGGAGTCCAGACCTCTTCGAACTCTGGGTGGCCGAGGCGGCCGGTGAGATCGTCTGCATAGGGCAGCTTGGAGTCGTTCCAGGCAGCGACTTCGCGGGCCTGTGGGGTGGAGGCACCCTGCCCGAGTGGCGCGGAAAGGGCATCTACCGCGCGCTCACGGCGGCCCGCGCCCGGTCGGCCCTGAACCGGGGCGTCCGCTATCTGCACAGCGACTGCACCGAATATTCCCGCCCGATCCTGGAACGCAGCGGACTGCGCCGGGTCACGACGACCACGCCGTATGTCTGGACGCGCTGAGCTGCCGAATGGGCGATTCGGGCGCTGTTCGAGCGGAGCCGCGAGCCCCTTCGTTGCGCTCAGGGTGACATGGGCTTCGTCTTGAGCCGCTCAATTCATTCAGTCAAATTGGTCATGCTGAGCAGCGCCAAGCCTCGCCTGTGGTGTGGGAGAGAGCCCATCGGAATCGAGCGGCTGACGTGGTTCCTCCAGGCCCGTCGGCCACCCGGCGCCGTGTTTGATCCAGCCCCTTCGTCGATTTAGCGCCCTCCTCAGTTCAGCGCCCCCTCGATTCAGCGCAGCGCCCGCACCATCGTGTCCACGTTCGCCCGGAACGCCTTCAGGAAGGTGTCGCCGGAACTGCCCCTGGGCCCCAGCGAGTCGGTGTAGAGCGGGGGCGCGATCCGGGCGCCGGTCTCGGCCGCCAGGGTCTGGGCCAGACGGGTATTCACGGAGTTCTCGGTGAAGATCACGCGGGCGCCGCTCTTCTTCACCGCGCCGATCAGCGTGGCGAGTTCGCGGGCGCTGGGCTCGCGTTCGGTGCTCAGGCCCGGCAGCACGGCGCCGACGACCTTCAGGCCGTAGCGGGCCGCCAGATAGTGCAGGCTGTCGTGGTTGGTCACGATCTGGCGCCGCGCGGCAGGCACCGTGGCGAACTGCTTCCTCGCGTAGGCGTCCAGCGCCGTGAGCTGTTTCAGGTAGGCGGCGGCATTGTTCGCGTAGGTGGCCCTGCCGGCCGGATCGAGGGCGCTCAGGGCGGCCTGAACCGTCTTCACGTACCCGGCCGCCAGCGTGGCGTCCCACCAGGCGTGCGGGTCGGAGGCGCCGTGGCCCTCATCGGGGTGTTCCTCGCCGGGCTCGTGTGGGCCAGGCTCGTCCGGAGCGGCGCGCAGCTTCAACCCGGCCGTCAGGGCCTTCACCGGCACCTTCGGCACGCTGGCGCTCAATCGGGGCAGCCAGGGCTCCAGGCCCGCGCCGTTGGCGAACAGCGCCCGGCTGCGCTCCAGGCTGCGGATCACGCCGGTGGAGGGCTGGAAGGTGTGGGCATCGGCGCCGACGGGCACGATCAAGCCCACCTGCACGCGGGCGCCGCCGACTGCCCGCACGAAGTCGCCGATGATCGAGGTCGTCGCGCTGACCTGCAGCGGGGCCGCCTGGGCGAGAGCGGTGGTCGACAGGGTCAGCAGGGCCAGCGAAGTGCGGATCATGGGCAGGGGTCTCCGGGGGTGAGAGCAGGACAGGGCAGGTGGCCCGGGGGCCGTCAGGCTGGAAATGATAATGGATTATCAATAGCTAAGCAACCTCCTGATGCTTTCACTTGATGCTTTAAAAAGTAAACTGTGCGCGGCTGACCATGGGCGAAGGTGGCCGGTGGTACGCTCCTTGCATGACGAGTTCCCCTGCCGCACCCCAGAACTACGATGTGGTGATCGTCGGTGGTGGCCCCGCCGGCCTGACCGCCGCGATCTACACCGGCCGCGCCAGCCTGAGCACCCTGATCCTCGAAAAAGGCCTGCCCGGCGGCCAGATCGCCCAGACCGAGGAGGTCGAGAACTACCCCGGCTTTCCCGAGCCGATCTCCGGCATGGAACTCGCCATGCGGATGCAGCAGCAGGCCGAGAAGTTCGGCGGCCGGATCGAGATGGACGAGGTGCAGGCCATCGTCCGCACCGATGACGACCTGAGTCACGAGTATCCCTTCACGGTCACCGGCTACGGCGCCAGCTACCGCGCCAAGGCCGTGATCCTGGCGACCGGCGCCAACCCCAAGCGGCTGTACGTGCCCGGCGAGGAGCACTTCTGGGGCAAGGGCGTCTCGACCTGCGCCACCTGCGACGGCTTCTTCTACCGGGGCAAGAAGGTGGTCGTGGTGGGCGGCGGCGACGCCGCCGTGGAAGAGGGCCTGTTCCTGACCAAGTTCGCCGAGGAAGTCACGCTGATCCACCGCCGCGACACCCTGCGCGCCAACAAGGTCGCCCAGGCCCGGGCGTTCGCCAACCCCAAGATGAAGTTCATCTGGGACACGGCCATCGAGGAGATCCAGGGCGACCACTCCGTGACCGGCGTGCGGCTGAAGAATCTCAAGACCGGCGAGGTGAGCGACATGGCCACCGACGGCGTGTTCGTCTTCATCGGGCACACGCCCAACACCGAGTTCGTGAAGGACACCGTGCGCCTGCGCGAAGACGGCTACGTGGACGTGACCGACGAGATCTACACCTCGGTGCCCATGCTGTTCGCCGCCGGCGACGTCAGCGACTACATCTACCGCCAGCTGGGTACCTCGGTGGGCGCCGGCACCCGCGCCGCCATGAGCGCGGAGCGCGCCCTGGCCGCCCTGGAAGTGCAGGGCATGGCGACCACCGCCGCCGACTGAGGCTGATCGAAAGGACAAGCGGGCCAGGATGACGTTCCTGGCCCGCTCTGTCCTGCTCCTTTTGCGCTACGCTCTCTGCCCTCTGCCTACCTCAGCACGCCCGCCCAGACCAGAAGCCCCCACAGGATCACCGGAATGGCGATGGAACCCACGATCAGCTTGAGGAGCCGCCACCAGTCGTTCAGGAACTCCCGCATGGGCCCAGGCTAGCAGCACATGCCCGCCGTGTCCGGGTGGGAGTTCACGCTGTCTTGTCGGAGCGGGCGCGCGGGGCGGGCCGTTCATTACACTGCCCCCATGACCCTCAGCGAACTGGCCGGCAAGAGCGCTCCCCAGAGCCTGCTGACGAACATCCCGCGTCTGGTCGCCCACTACTACGAGACCCGGCCCCGCGTCAGCGATCCTTTGCAGCGCGTGGCCTTCGGCACCAGCGGGCACCGCGGCAACAGCCTGGCGGGCACCTTCAACGAGGCGCACATCCTGGCCGTGTCGCAGGCCGTGGCCGAGCACCGCGCCGCCCTGGGCATCACGGGGCCGCTGTTCATGGGCCTGGATTCGCACGCCCTGAGCGAGCCCGCCTGGATGACCGCCCTGCAGGTGCTGGTCGCCAACGGGGTGCGGGTCTGCGTGCAGCCGGGGATGCTCACGCCCACGCCGCTGATCAGCCACGCGATCCTGGAGCACAACCGGGCGGGCACGGGAGAGACGGCCGACGGCATCGTCATCACGCCCAGCCACAACCCCCCGCAGGACGGCGGCTTCAAGTACAACCCGCCGTCGGGCGGCCCCGCCGACACCGACGTCACGAAAGTCGTGCAGGCGCGTGCCAACGCCATTCTGGAAGACGAGATGCGCGACGTCCACCGCGTCAGCCTGGAAGACGCGATGGCCGGGCTGGAGGAGTTCGATTTCATCACCCCCTATGTCGATCAGTTGCCGCAGGTAATCGATCTGGACGCGATCAGGCAGAGCGGCGTGAAGATCGGCGTCGATCCGCTGGGCGGGGCCAGCCTGCCCGTCTGGGAAGCCATTGGGGCGCAGTACGGGCTGAACCTGACCATCGTCAATACCGAGATCGACCCGCGTTTCGCCTTCATGAGCGTCGACCGCGACGGCAAGATCCGCATGGACTGCTCCAGCCCCTACGCGATGGCGGGCCTGCTGAGGCTCAAGGACGAGTTCGACGTCGCCATCGGCAACGATCCGGACGCCGACCGGCACGGCATCGTTACGGCCCACGGGCTGATGAACCCGAACCACTATCTGGCGGTCATGATCGAGTACCTGTTCCAGCACCGCCCCGGCTGGCGTACGGACGCGGCCATCGGCAAGACCCTGGTCTCCAGCGCCCTGATCGACCGCGTGGGCGCGGGCATCGGCCGAAAGGTCGTCGAGGTGCCCGTGGGCTTCAAATACTTCGTATCGGGCCTGCTGGACGGCTCGTTCGGCTTCGGCGGCGAGGAATCGGCCGGCGCCTCCTTCCTGCGGATGGACGGCGGGGCCTGGAGCACCGACAAGGACGGCCTGATCCCCGGTCTGCTGGCCGCCGAGATGACCGCGCGGACGGGCCAGACGCCCAGCCAGCGCTTCGCTGACCTGACCGCGAAGTACGGTGAGACCGCCTACGACCGACAGGACGCGCCCGCCACGCCCGCGCAGAAGACGATCCTGGGCAGCCTGTCGCCCGAGCAGGTCACGGCGACGACCCTGGGCGGCGACCCCATCACGGCGAAGCTGACCCGTGCGCCGGGCAACAATGAGCCCATCGGGGGCCTGAAGGTCACGACCGGGCAGGCCTGGTTCGCTGCCCGCCCCAGCGGCACCGAGGACGTGTACAAGATCTACGGGGAGAGCTTCCGAGGCCAGGAGCATCTGCAGCAGGTCATGGACGAGGCGCGGGACGTGGTGGGCGCGGCGCTGGGCGGGAAGTAGGCGGGATGGGCGCCGATCCCCGCCCGCCCAGAGGCTGGGGGTACCCGCCCGGCGCCTGGACGCTCCGTTGACGGCCGACCCTGCCGATGCCGTGCTGACCTTCGGGGAAGCGCTGCTCAAGCTCACGCTGCCCGCCGCGCAGCGGCTGGAGAGCATGAGCGCGCTGGGGGCCGAGTGCGCCGGCTCGGAGCTGAACGTAGCGGCGGCGCTGCGGGCGCTGGGCCGCCCCGCCGCCTGGGCCAGTGCGCTGCCGCCCGGCCCGCTGGGCGACTGGGCCAGCGCGCATGTCCGCGCGCTGGACGTGCGGGATCTGAGCCTGGAACGCCCCGGCCGCCTGGGCACCTTCTACCTCGAAGACCACCACCCGCCCCGGCCCAGCCGCGCCCTGTACGACCGCCAGGGCACGGCCTTCCAGACCCTGGACGCCACGGACCTCGACCCGGCGTGGCTGAGGGGGTGCGCGGCGCTGCATGTCAGCGGCATCAGCCTGTCGCTGGGGCCGGGGCCGCGGGCGCTGGCGCTGGCTCTGATGGAACAGGCGCGTGCCCAGGGCGTCCGGGTGTCGTTCGACGTGAACCACCGCCGCCTGCTCCTGCCCGCTGCCGACGCGGCCGATACGTATGGCTCCGCCGTCCGGCACGCCGACCTGATCTTCGTGGCCCAGCGTGACCTCGGCCTGCTGGGTGGCCTGCCCGGGCTGCGGGCCCTGAACCCGCACGCCCTCATCGTCGTCACGCGCGGCGCTCAGGGCAGCGAGGCGCATCGGCCCGGTGGCGGGGTGGTGGTTCAGGAGGGGGTGATCGCGGCTGGCCCCGGCCGGATCGGGCGCGGGGACGCCTTCGCGGGCGGCTTCCTGCACGCCTGGCTGGGGGGCGCGGGGGCGGCCGGGGCACTGCGCTTCGCCTCGGCCTGCGCTGCCCTGAAGACCACCCTGCCCGGCGATCAGCTCCGCGCCAGCGAGGCCGAAGTCTGGGCCGTTCTGGAGGGGGGCGAGCACGGGGAGCCACGGCGGTGACTCGACGGGCCTCGACCGACGGGCCTGAACAGACGGCGCTGAGCCGGCAGAGCATAAGCTGGCAGAGAAGAGGTGTCCATGCCGATGAGACCGCCTGAACCCGCCCACCCGGGGCGCCATGCCTGAGTCGCCCACCGACGTCCTGCTCGCGGCCCTGCGCCGCTCACGGGTGCTCGTCATCCTGCGCGGCGTGCCGGCCGTCCACGCCCCGCGGCTGATCGAGACCCTGCGCGGCGCGGGCCTGGACTGGTTCGAGGTCGCCCTGTCTGACGCCCACGGTCTGGAGGCGCTGCGGGCCATCCGCGCGGCTGCCGGGCCGGAGCTGCTGCTGGGCGCGGGCACGGTTCTCACGCCGGAGCTGGCCGCCCAGGCGCAGGAGGCCGGCGCGGGCTTCCTGGTCACGCCCCACGTGATCCCGGAGGTGGCCACCGCCGCCCACGAGCGTGGCCTGGGCCTGCTGATGGGCGCCCTGACCCCCACCGAGATCGCGCGGGCAGTCGCGCTGGGCAGCGCCGGGGTCAAGGTCTTCCCGGCGGGTTCGCACGGGCCGGCCTACTTCCGGCATCTGCGCGGCCCCTACCCCGGGTGGCCCCTGCTGGCCGTGGGCGGGGTGGACGCCAGCAACGTCGCGGCCTACCTCGCCGCCGGGGCGGACGGCGCGGGGATCGGCGGGGCACTCACCCGCGCCGACTGGGCCAACCCCGACTGGCCGGCCCTGCGGCGCGGGGCGCAGGCCCTCCTGGACGCTACGAGGAGCACCCCATGAAGATCACGCGCCTGGAAACCTTCCTCGTCCCGCCGCGCTGGCTGTTCCTGAAGATCGAGACCGACGAGGGCGTGAGCGGCTGGGGTGAGCCGGTCGTCGAGGGCCGCGCCCACACCGTCCAGGCCGCCGTGGACGAACTGGCCGACGGGCTGATCGGCCGCGATCCGGGCCGCATCGAGGATCTGTGGCAGGTCATGCACCGGGGCGGCTTCTACCGGGGCGGGGCGGTGTTTATGAGCGCCATCGCGGGCATCGACCAGGCGCTCTGGGACATCAAGGGCAGGGTGCTGGGAGCGCCGGTTCACAGCCTGCTGGGCGGCCCCTGCCGCGACCGGATGCGCGTCTATTCTTGGATCGGCGGCGACCGCCCCGCCGACGTGGCCGAGAGCGCCCGCGCGGCGCTGGCCGCAGGCTTCACGGCCATCAAGATGAACGCCACCGAGGAGATGAGCTACCTCGACGTGCCCTCCAAGATCGACGCGGTGCTGGCGCGGGTGCAGGCGGTGCGCGACGCCACCACGCCCGACTTCGGGATCGCCGTGGATTTCCACGGGCGCGTGCATCTGCCGATGGCCCGCGTGCTGGCGAAGGAGCTGGACGCCATGCGCCTGATGTTCATCGAGGAACCCGTGCTCAGCGAGAACGTGGAGGCGCTGCGCGAGGTGCGGCGCGTGACCAGCACCCCGATCGCGCTGGGCGAGCGGCTGTACTCGCGCTGGGAGTTCAAGGCGGTGCTGCAGGAGGGGCTGGCCGACGTGCTGCAGCCCGACCTCTCGCACGCGGGCGGCATCACCGAATGCCGCAAGATCGCCTCGATGGCCGAGGCCTACGACGTGGCCCTGGCGCCCCACTGCCCGCTGGGGCCGATCGCGCTGGCCGCCTGCCTGCAGCTGGACGCCGTGGCCCACAACGCCGCCATCCAGGAGCAGAGCCTGGGGATCCATTACAACCAGGGCAGCGACCTCCTCGATTACCTGAGCGGGAGGGAGGTCTTCGAGTACGAGGCCGGTTTCGTCGCCATCCCCTCCGGCCCGGGGCTCGGCATCGAGGTCGACGAGGCGTACGTGCGCGAGCAGGCCAAGACCGGCCACCGCTGGCGCAACCCGCTCTGGCGTCACCCCGACGGCAGCGTGGCCGAGTGGTGAGAGAGGCCGGCGCCCCTCAGTCCCGGGTGCCCAGCCTGAACGCGCCCCACAGCGCCCCCAGGCCCGCCACGCAGAGCGTCAGGCCCAGCAACGGGTGACCGCCGCTCAGGTCGACCACGCCGAAAAAATCTGCCAGGACGCCGGCCGAACCGACCAGAAAGGCCAGGAGGTCACGCAGCATGGACATGGTGCCCCCACTGTACCCCCCGGAGAACCTGCCGGGTGAGTCCGGGGGGTTCTCCGGGCAGCGACGTGGTGGCCGGGTGCCACGCGGGATTCGGGCCCGAACTGTGACCGGCGAGGGCTGGTGTCGCGGGCGCCGCTGGGATAAAGTGTGGGGTTGAGTGACCGGGCCCGGCGTGGCCGGTTCAAAAAGGGGAGTGAGGTATGGCGGAAAGAGATATCGATAAACTGCTGTCGATGACGGACAGCAAGTACCGGCTGAGCGTGGTCACGGCCAAGCGTGCCCTGCAGCTCCGCAGCGGCGCCCCGAGCGTGCTGCCGGTCGAACAGCGGGTGCGAACCCGCAATCTGGTGACCCAGGCCATGCGCGAGCTGGCCACCGGCAAGCTCACCGTGGGCACCGACCTGATGGACGAACCGCGCTTCCACCAGGACTACGTGCGCCAGCGGCAGGCTCAGCTGCAGGCCCAGCTGAACGCCGAACGCGAACGCGAACGCGACTGAAGTCCAGTGGACGGGGCGGGGGGGACGAACGAGTCCTTCCCGCCCTTTCCGTTGGGCGCTGCTGACAGGTACAGTCCGACAGGCACGATCCGATAAGCACAGTCCGGTGGCTGCCTGTCTGGCCCTGTCTGTTCGGCGCTGCCCCCTGAGGACTCTCCCCCGCAGCCGGGCGCGGGGCTATTGTGGGCAGCATGTTGACCGCTTTTGCCGTGCTGCTGTGTTTCACGGCGCTGCTCGCCTACCTGAACGAACGCTTCCTGCATTTCCCCACCACGGTGGGCGTGACCCTGGCCGGCGCGCTGGCCAGCGCCATCCTGATCGCGCTGGACACCCTGGGCTGGATACCGGGCGTGCGCGGCTGGGCGGCCGGGCTGCTGGGCACCCTGAATTTCACGGACTTCGTGCTCAACGGCATCCTGAGCCTGCTGCTGTTCGCCGGCGCGCTCAGTCTGGACGCCTCCCAGATGCTGCGCCAGCGTGTGAGCATCCTGACCCTGGCCTTTTTTTCCACCCTGATCAGCACCTTCCTGATCGGCGGGGCGGCGTATGGGGTGTTCGCGCTGCTGGGGCTGAACGTGCCCTTCCTGTGGGCGCTGCTGTTCGGCGCCCTGATCAGCCCGACCGATCCGGTGGCGGTGCTCGACCTGCTCAAACGGGCCAAGGTGCCGGCCAAGATCGAGACCCTGATCGCGGGCGAGAGCCTGTTCAACGACGGTGTGGGAGTCGTGATCTTCCTGGTGGTGGCGGCGGTGGCCGGCATCGGGGCACACGGCGGGGAGGCGGATGTCAGTGCCCTGGGCGTGGTCACGCTGTTCGTCCGCGAGGCGCTGGGCGGCATCCTCTTCGGGGCGCTGCTGGGCTGGGTCGGCTACCGCATGGTGCGCTCCATCGAGCAGCACGCCGTCGAGGTGCTGATCACGCTGGCGCTGGTCATCGGCGGCTACGTGGCCGCCGCCGCGATGGGCACCAGTGGCCCGCTGGCGATGGTCGTGGCCGGGCTGGTCATGTCCGCCACCAAGCACGTGGCATTCAGCGACAAGACCCGGCACCATGTCGAGGGCTTCTGGGAGACCATCGATCAGGTGCTGAACATCCTGCTGTTCGCCTTCATCGGTCTGGACGTGCTGCTGACCCGGCCCAGCGGCGCGCAGATCGCGGCCAGCGTCCTGCTGATCGGCGTGGCGCTGACCGCGCGCTATATCAGCGTGGCGCTGCCCTTCGCGCTGGTGCGGGCGCGCGAGGGCTACGGCGCCTATACCGTGCGCCTGCTCACCTGGGGCGGCCTGCGCGGCGGGATCGCCATCAGCCTGGTGCTCAGCCTGCCGGAGAACCCCTACCGCTCCCTGCTGGTCACCGCCACCTACGCCATCGTGCTGTTCACCATCGCCGTGCAGGGTCTGACCATCATGCCGCTGGTGCAGCGGGCCATCGCGGCGGATGATGAGATGCAGAAGGCGGATGGCTGAGGGCAGACGGCTAAAGACAGAAGGCCGATGGCTTGATCTTGAGCCATCTGCCTTCTGCCATCCGCCTTCCGCTTACTTCTCGACGAGGTACGCCTTCTCGATCACGTCGGGCGTGCCGCCCATGCCGGGCTGGATGCGGGTCAGGCGGTCGAGGACGTCCAGTCCTTCCACGACCTTGCCGAACACCGTGTGGCGGCCGTCGAGGTGCGGGGTGGCCGTGAAGGTGATGAAGAACTGGCTGCCGTTGGTCGAGGGGCCGGCGTTCGCCATGCTCAGCACGCCCTTGCCGCTGTGGCGGTGGGCCGAGCCGAACTCGTCCTCGAACTTGTAGCCGGGGCCGCCCGAGCCGGTGCCGGTGGGATCGCCGGTCTGGGCCATGAAGCCGTCGATGACGCGGTGGAACTTGACGCCGTCGTAGTAGTGGTGGCGCAGCAGGTAGGCGAACGAGTTGACCGTCACGGGCGCGTCGTCGGGGAACAGCTCGACCACGATGCGGCCCTTGGAGGTCTCCAGCACGGCGCGGTAGGCCTTGCCGGGTTCGATGCCGTCGCCCAGTTCCGGAGCCTTGGAGAACTTGGTCTGGCGCTCGGCGCTCAGGTCGGAGGTGGGCTGGAAGCCTTCAGCGGAGTAGGTGCCTTGAGTCATGGGCGGCATCTTAGTGCATGAAGGCGGGGAGCTCTGAGCTCTGGGCTCTGAGCCGGAACATCTTTCGCTCATGGCCCAGAGTTTAGGGCTCATGCCCCCCTCACACCACCCACTCGCCCCCGCGCATCAGCGGCTCACGGGCGCCGCCCTGCGTGATCCCGTCCACATCGGTATCGGGCGTGCCGATCATCCAGTCCACGTGGATCAGCGAGTCGTTGCCGCCCGCCGCCTGCACCGTCGCCTCGTCGCCACCCTGTACGTTGGTGGGATAACAGCGGCCCAGCGCGATGTGGCTGGCGGCGTTCTCGTCGAACAGCGTGTTCAGGAACAGGGTGCCCGTCTGGGCCACCGGGGCCGAGGCCGACACCAGCGCGACCTCGCCCAGACGCGCGGCGCCCTCGTCGGTCTGGATCAGCTGGCGCAGGGTGGCCTCGCCCTGGGTGGCGCTGACCTCGACCGCCCGGCCCCCCTCGAAGCGCACGCGGATGCCCTCCACGAGCTGGCCGCGCACGCTCAGGGGCTTGCTGGCGACCGCGAGGCCGTCCACCCGGTCGCGGTGCGGCATGGTGAACACCTCGTCGGTGGGGAGGTTGGGCACCGCGCGCACGCCGTTTTTCGCCGTGGCCGCGCCGCCTTCCCAGAGGTGGCCCTGCACCAGCCCCACCCTCAGGTCGGTGCCCAGGCCCGAGCGCAGGTGGAGGGCCGCGTACTGCTTGTCGTTCAGCAGGGTGCACAGGCGATCCAGTTGGGTCAGATGCGCCTCCCAGGCCGCCACCGGGTCGGGCTGGTCGCAGCGGGTGACCCTGAAGATGTCGTCCCAGAGCCGCGCCACCGCCTCGGCCTCGCTCAGCGCCGGGTAGACGCGCGTGGCCCAGGCGGGGGTGGCCATCGCGGCCACCGTCCAGTTCACCTGCATGTTGCCGGTGGCCTCGGCCACGCGTTTGTTGGCCTGGGCGAGCCGTGTGCTGCGCCGCGCGACCCGCCCGGTGTCCACGCCGGCGAGCAGCGACGGATCTTCACCGATGATGCCGATGAAGGCGTAGCCGCCCTCCACCATCGCCTCGCGCTCCTGGGCGTGCCAGGGGGGCACGAAGTCCACCGCCTCGTCGCCGCCGTCCTCGTACAGCGCCAGATCGGTGTGCGGGTCGGTGTAGACCAGCCGCACGTCGCTGGCGCCGGCCCGGTAGGCGGCGCGGGCGGTCAGGCGCGCGAGTGCCACCGCCTCGACCGGCGCGCCGATCCTCACCCTGCCCCCCTGCGGCAGATTCACGCCGGTACGGACGAGCAGTTCGGCGTAGCGGGCGAGTTTCGTCTGGAAGTCGGCGCTCTGGAAATCAGCGCTCTGGAGGTCAGCAGGAGCCATGCCCGTCACTCTAGCGGTCGGTCGGCCGGCGCCCCCTCCACCCGCCGGTACACGCCGCCCTCGCGGGCCAGCAGTCCGGCCTCGACCAGTTCGCGGCGCAGGGTGGCGAAGTCCTCGTGCCAGTGGGTCAGCCGGGCGTTCACCTCGCGTTCGGGGTAGGGCTGGCCGGGCTCGAACAGGGTCGCCAGTTCGCGCAGGATCACGTCGCGCTTCTTGCGCTGGGCAGGAATCCGGGTCAGCCGGCCGTGCTGAATGAAACTCCGCAGCACCCGCTCGCGGTAGGGGTCGGCCGGGGTCGGGGCCGCTGCCTCCCCGCGGATCAGGGCCGCCAGGGTCACGTCCAGGGCAGCGTGGTTCGCGCCGTGCAGGCGGTGGTGGCCGTCCTGGCGCACGGTGGTCAGGCCCGCCCCCTCCAGCGCCGCCAGATGGTGGCTGACCGTGGCCGGGGCGAGGTTCATCAGGCGGGCCAGGGCCTCGCCGCTCAGGGCGCCCTGCCAGGTCAGGCGCAGCAGGCTCAGCCGGGCCGGGTGCGAGAGGGCCCGGAACACGGCGGCGCGGGTGCTCAGCTCGGCGCTCACGGGCTCGCCGGTTCCGGGCGCGGCCAGGGACGTTCCCCATAGGCGGCCAGATGCGCCGCCGCGTAGATGTCCAGCGCCGCCTTGAGGGTCTCGTACCGCGCCTGGGCCTTCGCCAGCGCCGCCGGGTCGCCGCCCGCCCGGGCCAGCCGCACATCCCGCTCGGCGTTGGTGAACAGCCCTGCCATGACCTGCCGGTAGTGGTCGTTCATCCGCTCACGCCGCTGCGCCGCCGAATGGTCTGACTCCGCCCCCCCTTGATCCGCTGGACACCCTGCTGACTCCTCGGACATTTCGATCCTCCTCGAATCATTTTAAGTATTCGGGAGGTCATCAAAATCAGCCAGATGGCGGAGGGGGCGGGCTTCTCAGTGCCGACGGCTTCCTACCAGCCCTCGATCTGCCGGCCCGCCTCGAAGGCCGCCACCCCCGCCGCCACCGACAGGTTCAGGGAACGGCCCCCGCCCGGCTGCGGCAGCTTCAGGCGCGGCAGCGAGTCGCGCAGCCATGCCGGCAGCCCGCGCGACTCGGGGCCGAACAGCAGATAATCGCCGCGCTGGAAGCCGGCCCGGGTGTGGAAGGTCTGCGCGTGGGTGGAAAAGGCCCAGACCCGCGCGCCCGGCGCCAGGGTGCCCTGGAAGGCCGTCCAGCTCGCGTGTTCGTGCACCTTCACGCCCTCCAGATAGTCCATCACGGCGCGGCGGAATTCGCGGTCGTGCAGGTGGAAGCCGAAGGGCCGGATCAGGTGCAGGTCGGCGCCCAGCACGGCGCAGCTGCGCGCCACGTTGCCCACGTTGCCGGCCTTCTCGGGCTCGAACAGCACGACGTGGAGGAGGGGCGGCTCAGCCATCCACCCGCCCCAGCAGCACGGTCACCCGCGTCTGCACGTGCGCGGGCGCCAGGCCCTCCGAGGTCTTGAAGCTCACGCCGACCTCAGATTCAGGCAGCGTCAGCAGCGCCGCCACGGAGCGCGCGATCTGGGGGCGCAGCGGCCCCAGCTTCGGCCGGTCGAGCGTGACCACCAGCGCCACGTTCACCGGCGCGTATCCGCGCCCTTGCACCAGCTCCAGCGCCCGCGTCAGGATCAGCCGCGAGTCCAGGCCCTGCCACGTGGCGTCGGTATCCGGAAAATACTGGCCGATGTCGCCCAGCGCGAGCCCCGAGAGCAGCGCGTCGGCCACGGCGTGCAGGACGGCGTCGCCATCGGAGTGCGCCACGGCGCCAGCTTCGGCCTGCGGCACGGGCACGCCGCCCAGGATCAGCGGGCGACCCGCTTCCAGCCGGTGCGCGTCCTCGCCGTAGCCGATGCGGTAGGGGAGGGTGGATGAGGGGGACGAGGTCATGGGGGAAGGATAGAGCCCGGTCTGTGGGGCCAGCCCGCAGGATCAATCTGCAGACCCAATCTTCAGGGGCGCATGGGCACGCGGGACGCCTGGACGCAGACCCGGTCTCGGGCGACGGTGGGGAGCCGCGGCCCGCCAGATCCGCAGGCTGAACCACGTCCGGGCCTGCACCCGGCCCTCCGTCCAGGCCAGTTCCGCCGTCTCGACATGCTGGCCCGGACTGAGGATCACCCCGAGCTGCTGGGCACAGCCTCTGGGCCGTCCGGGGCGGGTCTTCCAGAGGCCGACCCGGCGCGACTCTGGCCGGGCGGGAACGCCCTGATCGTGCCACCCGGTCGGGAGGTTCAGGCGCCCGGCCTTCAGGCCGTAGACCATGTACTCGGCGCTGCTGGGAACCAGCCCGCCCCCCGGCGCGGCAGTGGAGCCCACCACATGTACCCCCACCCTGACCTGTGCCGGATCGAGCCCGAGTGCCCGCAGGTCACCGTGCAGAGGCGGCCACATTCTCAGCGCGGCGCCCTGGGGAACGGCACTGTCCGCCGCGCGCCCCATCAGGACGTATCCGCTCAGTAGCAGGCCCAGGAGGATCAGGCCCGGCCAGCGCCCCAGACGGATCTTCATGGGCTCAGGGTAGGCCGGCGGGTCTGTCGAAACCTTCACCGACCACCGCCCCGCCCCGAGTCGCGTCCCGCAGCGCCGCCGTAAAGCCCTCCACATCCTCCGGATAGACTCCCACGTCCAGCGTGACGCCGCCTGCCGTGTACCCCTCCTCGCCGCGCTGCAGGTCGTATTCGCCCAGAACGTGATAGAGCGCTCCCAGGTGCTCGAAACCCACCGTGACGCTGAGGGCCACGCGGGGGCGTACCTCGAAGCGTCCGGCCGTCCGCAGGCACTCGGCCGCCGTGCCGCCATAGGCGCGCACCAGCCCGCCCGTGCCCAGCTTCACGCCGCCGTAGAATCGCACCACCACGACCATGACGTGATCCAGGCCCTGCCCCTGAATCGCCCTCAGGATCGGGGCGCCTGCCGTGCCGCCCGGTTCGCCGTCGTCGGAGAAGCGGTAGAGCGGGCCGATCTGGTAGGCCCAGCAATGGTGCGTGGCGTCCGGATAGCGGGTCTTCAGGGCGGCGAGCTGACCCAGCGCCACGTCCGGTGTATCGGCGCGGTCGGCGAAGGCCAGGAATTCCGAGTTCTCGACCACCGCGTCGTGGCGGTGCGGCCCGGCCAGGGTGGTGAAGGGGGCGGGGAGGTATGGATCCAGATCCGGGCTCAGAGCAGCCCCCGCTCCTGCAGGTGGCGCCGCGCGTGCCAGAGCGTCAGGCTGCTGGGGCCGTCCTGGATCTCGCCGGCCTCCAGCATGCGGTAGGCCTCGGCCAGCGGCAGGGTCACGCGCTCGATGGTCTCGGTGTCCTCGTGGGCCATCTCGCCCAGGGTCACGCCCAGCGCCAGGAACGGGTAGAAGGCCACGCCGCTGATGCTGGGCTGCGGGTAGAAGCCCGGCAGCGCCAGCCACTCGGCCGCCACGCCGCCGACCTCCTCCAGCAGTTCGCGCTCGGCGCTGCCCTGTAAGGCCTCGCCGTGTTCCACGCCGCCGGCCACGACCTCGGTCACGGTGGCGCGCAGCGGGTAGCGGTACTGGCGGATCAGCACGGCCTCGCCCTGCGTGGTGACCGGCAGCACGAACACGGCGCGCGGGCCGCGCGGGCGGTACTGGTAGACGGTCTCCACACCGCTCTGCAGCCGCACCCGGTCTTCGTAGACCACCCGGAAGCCCGAGACCAGTTGGCGGGACTCCAGGGTCTCCCAGGGCTGGGTAGCGTCCTCGGTCAGGGTGGCCCAGTTGGGATGGTCGCTCATGGCCTTAAGCTAGCGCCCAAGGCGCCGGCGTCCAACCGGGCCTCCAGCGTGCCGCCCGCCTGCGCCGTGACCAGCAGGGCGTCTGGGGTGGGGGTCACACTCCGCAGGCTCAGCGGGCCCAGGGTGCCGCTCAGGGTCACGCCGGGCACGGGCGAGAAGGGAAGACGCTGCTGGAGGTCGGCGCGGTGGGCGTCCAGCCGGGGGCCGAGGTCGAAGCGCGCGGCCTGCTGCAGATACGCCTGAGCGCGGGAATCCGCCAGCCAGCCGATCAATCGTCCGGAGAGCCCCTCTCTGCGGGTGGTCACGCTCACGCCCTGCAGGGTCACGATCCGCCCGCCGTCGTCCAGGGCCGGCGTGCCGCTCACGTCTACGGTGGCGGGCAGGCGCAGGCCCAGCGGCCCCTCGATCCGCAGCCGCACGGTGACCTTCAGGCGCGTTCCGCTGGGCTTCACGGCCACGTCCAGCACCCGCAGCACGGGGCTGGTGGGCACCGGCAGCGGGAAGGGGCGCGCGGCGGCGTAGGTCGTGGCCAGCCGCGAGAGTTCGGGGTAGGGCGCACTCAGCGGCACGTTCAGGCTCACGCCGCCGGGCGGCAGGTCGGCCACGGTCAGCGGGGGCAGGGGCTGGGCGGCTCCGGCCGGCGCGGTGCCCAGTCCAGCGCTCAGGTCGAAGGTCGCGCCCAGGGTCAGTTTCAGCGCTTCTGGCGTGAAACGCGGCGGGGTCACGCTCAGGGTTCGTGGGCTCACGCGGGCGTAGGCGGGGCCGGCGGCGGCCGGAACCGGCAGCGTCCAGGGCTGCTGCGTTCTGGCCCACAGGCGACCCGCCCGCTCGCGCAGCCGCGCGCCCTCGCGCACGCCGGTCTCCACCCCGGCGGCCACCCGGCTCAGCTGGGCGCGCACCTGTGAGTCCACCAGCGACTGCACGCTGACCCTCACGCCGGGGGCCAGTTCCACGCTCAGCGGGTCTGTCCAGGCGTAGTCGCTGCCCACCCGCACCCCCGCCTCCCACTGCGGCGTCACGGTGGGCGTGAGGCTCAGGGTCACCGTAGCGGCCCCGCCAAAGTCGCGGGTCAGGCCCGTGCCGGTGGCCCTGAAGTCGGCCCGGATCGGCACGCTCAGCAGCAGGCTCGTGCCGTCTGCGCCCGGCTTCACGCTCACGTGCCCCGCCCGCGTGACCGTCCCCGCGAGCCGCACGCTCAGCAGGCCGCCCAAGAACTCGCGCGTCTCGTCCAGCCGGGCAAATTCGGCGGGCACGCGGGCGTTCGCCGCCACCTGCACACCGGCCAGGGGCACGCTCACGGGCAGGGTCAGGCTGGAGGCCGCGTGGGCTGGGGCAGACATCATCGCAAGGCTGAGTATCACAGGCATCAGGGGGCGGAGCAGCTGGGGGCGGGCGCGGCGCATGGGCTCAGGCTAGGGCGGGCAGATGAGGAGGGGGGCTGTGTGCTTCTCCCCCCCACAGGGCAAGCACAACGTCCAAGGGTATGCCCTCGGTACACGGCTGAAGGGCGACCCCTCTGCTTCGCAGCTGTACCAGCCAGTCTGCTTCGCAGCCAGCTCCCCTCTAAAGGGAGCCAGGAAGGGCGTGTCAATCGGCTTTTTCCTTGCCTCCCTTCCAAGGGGAGGTGGCGCGGAGCGCCGGACTCGAAGAGCGCGAAGCGAGGGGTCGCCCGTAGCGTCACCGAAAACACCACTCTGGAACCTTGCGGTTTCTCTCCCGTTACCCTGAACCCATGTGGCTCCACCGTTCCCTGACCCTGAAGCCCGCCCCACGCGGCTTCCACCTGATCACCCGCGAGGTCATGGCCGCGCTGCCGGAGCTGGCGGAGGTGCAAACCGGCCTGCTGCACGTGTTCATCCAGCACACCTCCGCCAGTCTGACCCTCAGCGAGAACGCCAGCCCCGACGTGCGGCGCGACTTCGAGCGCTATTTCAATCACGCCGTCCCGGACGGCTGGGAAAACTTCGAGCACACCCTGGAGGGCGACGACGACATGGCCGCCCACATCAAGGCCAGCGTGCTCGGCGCCAGCGTCATGCTGCCGGTGCAGGGCGGCCGCCTGGCACTGGGCACCTGGCAGGGCCTTTACCTGTGCGAACACCGCGACCGGGGCGGCCCCAGACGGCTCGTGCTGACGCTGACGGGGGAGTGAGCAGAGATGTTCATGCTGCTCTCCTGGCTGGTCGTGGTCATCGTCGCTGCCGTGGCTTATTTGATCGGCAGTCCACCTTCGGCCCGCTGGTTTAGCTTCAGCCTGTACTTCACGCTCGTCAGCTTGGTTGTCCTGCCACTTCTTGCGGTGGGGGCAATCGGCCAAGAGGAGTCTGGCTGGTTCGCCAGTGTGATGCAGGGCCTCTTCACCATTCTGGCGGCCTCGGGAACAGGCGGCATGGCTGTGACGATGAGAAATCGGTTCGGCAGGGGAGCCACTGGGGAATCCCTGGCGTCCTTGCTGGTCGGCACGCTGTATTGCGCCCCTCTGCTGCTGGCTCTGCTGGCCGCCTGATGTGCCAGTCGATTGGCGAGTCCGGGCCACGTAAACAACCCCGGCCCCCCACCCCTGCCCATCCCCTACACTGAGGCACGGTGCTGTGCGCCGTGTTTTTTTTTGCCTCCGGGCAGGGAAGAGCAAGTCTGCGCGCGCAGCAGGAGGGCTGAGATGCCTGGAATTGCAATTGTGGGTGCCCAGTGGGGCGATGAGGGCAAGGGGAAGATCACCGATTTCCTGGCGCCAGAAGCGGAATTCGTGGTGCGTTATCAGGGCGGCGCCAACGCCGGGCATACGGTCACGGCGAAGGGACAGACCTTCAAGCTGAACCTGCTGCCCAGTGGGGTGCTTCACGACGGCACCGTGTCGATCCTGGGCGACGGCATGGTCATCGACGCCGACAAGTTCCTGGAGGAGCGCCGCAACCTGCTGGCGGGGGGGCTGAACCCCGAACTGCGCATCAGCGACCGGGCGCATCTGGTGCTGCCCCACCACAAGTACGTGGACGGCCGCAAGGATTTCGTCGGCACCACCGGGCGCGGGATCGGCCCGGCCTACGCCGACCGGGCGCGGCGGGTGGGCATCCGCTTCGGCGACCTGAAGGACGATTCGGTGCTGCGCGAGCGCATCGAGCGCCTGATGGAAGCCAAGCCGAACTCCACCCGCGACGCCGGCTGGACGAGCGTGGAGATGGCGCTCGCCTCGCTGGCCCCCATCCGCGAGGCGCTGCTTCCTTTCGTGCAGGACACCGGCTCGCAGCTCCGGCAGGCCATCCGGGACGGCCGCAACGTGCTGTTCGAGGGCGCCCAGGCGACCCTGCTCGACCTGAACTACGGCACCTACCCCTTCGTGACCTCCTCCCACCCCACGGTGGGCGGCATCCTGGTGGGCGCGGGCGTGAACCACAAGGCGATCCACAAGGCGTACGGCGTGGCCAAGGCCTTCAACACCCGCGTCGGCCACGGCCCCTTCGCCACCGAGGTGCTGGACGAGGCCGGCATCCTGCGCCTGCGGGGCGACGGCTCGAAGCCCTGGGACGAGTACGGCACGACCACCGGCCGCGCCCGGCGGGTCGGCTGGCTCGATCTGGAACTGCTGCGCTACGCCGTGGAGGTGAACGGCCTGGACGGGCTGGTCATCAACAAGATGGACATCCTGGCCGGCCTGGACACCATTCCGGTCTGCACGCACTACGATTCGGGCGGCCAGCCGGTCATGCGCCAGATGAAGGGCTGGGCCAGCACCGAGGGTGTAGACAGCCGCGCCGGCCTGCCGAAGGAAGCCCAGGCGTACCTCGACCTGATCGAGGAGACGGTGAACTGCCCCGTGGTGATCTTCTCCGCCGGCCCCGCCCGCGAGCAGACCTACGGTGAGGTCAGCTGGAACTGACCCACCGGGCCCCCCTGACCCTGAAAGCTGAAGCTTAGTTGACAGTTGCCGCGAGTGGGCCTGACCTACACTCGCGGCATTCAGATTCATCCGGCGTTCATTTTGGCTGGATGGAGGAAGGAGCCCGACCTTGACCATTGAACCGCTGATCAGTGCCGCCGACGAGAAACAGGAGGTGCCCGGCCTGCGCGCCCTGACCCACAGCTGGCTGGACGCCATCGGCGAAGACCCGGAGCGCGAGGGCCTGCTCAAGACCCCCCACCGGGTCGCCAAGGCCTGGGGCTTCCTGACCGCCGGCTACCACAAGACCCTGCACGACGCCGTGGGCGACGCCGTGTTCGCCGCCGAGGGCAGCGAGATGGTCATCGTGAAGGACATCGAGTTCTACTCCATGTGCGAGCACCACATGCTGCCCTTCTACGGCCGGGCGCACATCGCCTACATCCCCGACGGGCAGATCCTGGGACTGAGCAAGTTCGCGCGGGTCGTGGATCTGTATTCGCGGCGGCTGCAGGTACAGGAGCGCATCACCACCCAGATCGCGGACGCGGTGCAGGAACTCCTGGCGCCCCGTGGGGTGGCCGTGATGATGGAAGGCGTGCACCTGTGCATGGCCATGCGTGGCGTGCAGAAGCAGAACTCCAGCACCACGACCTCGGCCATGCGCGGGCTCTTCAAGGACGACCCGCGCACCCGCGCCGAGTTCATGAGCGCGGTGCAGGTCACGCTGCGAAGCCGCTGAGGACGGCAAAAAGCATGGGGTGGATGTCAACCGGCATCCACCCCACGCTCTTTGCATCCTCGCGTCAGTCCTGACGCCCCAGCCACGCCGAGAGCCACGGCAGTTTCACGTCAACCTTGTCCTTCAGGCCGCCCCAGTACCGTTTCGACCAGCCTTCGAGGTTGCGCTGCTTGCCCCGCGCCACGGCCATCGCGCCCTCGGGCACGTGGTCGTGGACAGCGCTGCCGGCGGCGATGAAGGCGGCGTCTCCGATCTCGCGCGGCGCAATGATGGTCGAGTTCGAGCCGATGAACACGCCCGCCCCGATGCGGCTGGGGTGCTTGTTCACCCCGTCGAAGTTGGCGACGATGGTGCCCGCCCCGACGTTGGTCTCGGCGCCGATGGTGACGTCACCCAGGTAGGCGAGGTGCCCGGCCTTGACCCCAGGCGCCAGCACGGCGTTCTTGGTCTCCACGAAGTTGCCGATGTGCACGGCCTCGCCCAGCACCGTGCCGGGCCGCAGGCGGGCGAACGGCCCGATGTCGCTGCCCGCGCCGACCCGTGCGCCGTCCAGCACCGAATGCGGCTTGACGGTCACGCCCTCGTCCAGCACGCAGTCGCTGACGACCGAGTAGGCGCCCACCGTCACGCCCGCCGCGACGCGGGTCTGGCCGCGCAGGATCACGCCGGGTTCCAGGGTCACGTCGCGGCCCAGCACCACGGTGTCCTCGATGAACACCGTCTCGGGCGCCTGGATGCTCACGCCCGCCGCCATGTGGGCCATGTTGATGCGGCTCTGCAGCAGGGCGCCCAGATCGGCCAGGCCCAGCCGGTCGTTGGCGCCCTGCACCTCGTCCGGGTTGTCGAGCTTGAAGGCACTGGCCTGGGCACCCTCGGCGCGGTAGAGGCCCAGCAGGTCGGTCAGGTAATACTCGCCCGAGGCGTTGTCGTTGGTGATCTGCCGGGCCAGCTCGGGGGCGCGGGCGTCCATGACATACACCCCGGAGTTGAACTCGCGTACGGCCCGCTCGGCCGGCGTGGCGTCCTTCTGCTCCACGATGCGCTCCACGTGCCCGCTGGCGTCCCGGATGATCCGCCCGTAGCCGGTCGCGTCGGGCAGTTCGCCGCTCAGGATGGTCAGGGCGCTGGCCTGCCCCTGGTGGTCGGCCAGCAGCGAGCGCAGCGTGCGGGTCTGCAGCAGGGGCGTGTCGCCATACAGCACCAGCACGTCGGCGTCGCCGTGGGCGTGCAGGGCGTCCACCCCGCACAGGAAGGCGTGGCCGGTGCCCAGCTGCTGCTCCTGGCGGGCGAAGGTCACGCCGCTGCCGGCCAGGGCCGCCTCCACGCGGTCGGCCCCGTGACCGGTCACCACGACCACCTGTCGCGCGCCCAGCTCCTGCGCGGCCTTCACGGCCCAGGCCACCATGGGGCGGCCGGCAACGGGGTGCAGCACCTTGGGCAGCGCCGACTTCATGCGGGTGCCCTGTCCCGCCGCGAGAATGACCACGTCCAGCGGACGATCCGTTGTGTTCATGCTGTTTCACCTGCAGGGAATGTTCTGGGAAAGGACGGTTCTGGAACAGCCGGCGCGGCCCGGTCAGGCGCCGGACGAGGGCTCAGGTCGTGGGCAGCGCTTTGGCAGCCGAGCCGTCGGGCACCAGGAACTGGCCGGTGGCGGCCGAGCGGTCGTCCGGCTTGTTCCGCAGCCTGAGCAGCATGACCACGCTGAGCACGATCAGCAGGGCGCTGATCAGGTGGGTCTCGGTGAACAGGCCGATGCCCGGCGCGTTCAGCCCCTGGTTCAGGTACGTCTTGGGAAACAGCGGGTTCAGGCGGAAGGTCTCCTCCCAGCCGGCCCGCAGCACCGAATACCACAGCCAGAACTGCCAGAACGCCCAGCCGGTCTTGCGCGACCGCAGCCAGAAGTAGGCCGCGACGCTCAGGATGATGCCGATGATGACCCCGTAGAGCTGCGTGAAATGCACCGGCGCCGTCATGACGACCTGCCCGCCGATGGTCTGGCAGTACTGCGACAGATCCATGTCCGGGTTGGCGGCCTTCACGCACACGCCCTCGTGGAAGGCGCGGGCGGAGTCGGGCCAGCGGTAGCCGACCGGCCAGCCCGTCACGCGGCCCACCGTGTCGGTGCCGTTCATGATGTTGCCGATGCGCCCGCCGATGATCCCGAAGGCCACCCCGGGCACGGCCAGGTCGGCGTAGCGGTAGAAGTCGAAGCGGTAGCGCCGGGCGTAGTAGATCAGCACCAGGATGCCGCCGATCAGCCCGCCGTGGATGCTGATGCCGCCGGCCCGCAGGTTCACGATATCCAGCAGGATGCGGGGAAAGGGCGTGCCCGCGAACTGATCCCACGAGGTCAGCACGAACACCAGCCGCGCGCCCACCAGCCCCCACACGATCATCCACAGGATGATGTCGTTGAAGAGATCGACGTTCAGCCCACGCTGCCGGGCCAGGCGGGTGCCGACCCAGACGCCCGCCACGATGCCCAGGGTGATGAGCACCCCGTACCAGGCGATGGTGAAGCCACCGATGTTGAGAAAGACAGGATTCATAAGTCCCGGATAGTGTAGGGCTTCGTTCGGGGGGCATGGGGGGTGGGGGCAAGAGACCGGCGCGCGGCCCCCTTCTGGTGTTCGAGGGGGCCGCGCGGGTCGGCAGTGCTGGGCTGAACAGGGCTGGATTTCCAGGGCTGGACTTCAGGTGCCCAGGATAGGCGTTTCCTCGGGTGGGGGCAGGCGGAACACGCGCGAGAGGATCACGCCCAGCTCGTAGAGCAGGTACAGCGGCACGGCGACCACGAGCATACTGGTCGGGTCAGGCGTGGGCGTGATGATGGCGGCGAACAGCATGATCCCCACCAGGGCGATCCGCCAGCCTTTTCTCAGGAGCACATGGTTCACGAGGCCGATCCGGGTCAGGATGACTGCCAGGATGGGCAGCTCGAAGGACAGCCCGAAGGCGACCAGGAAGGTCGTGACCGTTCCGATGTAGTCCCGCAGGTTGAGGAGTGGGGTCACGCTGCCCGCCAGGAAGTCCAGCAGGAACCCGACCATCGTCGGCAGCACGAGGTAGTAGCCGAAGACCGCGCCAGCCAGGAAGGAGAATCCAGCCCCGATGACGAAGGGCAACGCCCAGCGCCTCTCGTGTGGGTAGAGACCGGGAGCGATGAACCCCCAGACCTGACCCAGGATCAGGGGCAGGGCCGCGGCGAACCCCGCCCAGAAGGACAGGTTGAGCGCGAGGACGAACTGGTCGGTCAGGCCCTGGGTCACGACCTTGATCACACCCAGCCGGTACTGCTCGCTGCCCTGGAGGGGCACCTTGATCAGTTCGATCAGGGCCACGCGGTACTGGAAGGCGATGCCCAGACCAATCGCCAGGAACACCACGCTGATGATCAGCCGCTTGCGCAGCTCGTCCAGGTGGTCGAACAGCGGGGCACTTTTGAGGTCGGTGCTGGGCAGCGTCATGATGGCCTCAGGCGCGGCGGTCGCGGACGTTGTCGGCCACCGGGGTGGCGGTCGGCGCACCCGTCACCGGGTCGAGCGGCCGGCTGGGCACGTCGGTGATGGCCGCCTTGTCCTTGTCGTGATCGGTGGTTTCCTTCTTGAACTCGCGGATGCCCTGGCCGAGCCCCTTGCCGAGTTCAGGCAGCTTGCGGGCCCCGAAGATGAGGGCGACGACGACGAGCAGCAGGATGATTTCGAGTGGGCCTAATGACATGGGTGCCTCCAGGGCGAGAGCGTGGCTTCAGCGTACCTGCTCAGCGTGAAAGGGAAAGTGAAGGGGAATGTCCCGTGAGTCCGGCGTTGCGTCCAGCGGTGCGGCGCCTTCATCCAGTGATATGCCGCTGCGGGCCACACGGATCATTCCACCACCTTAAGTTCGCTTCATCATGTGTCCATCACGCGCTGGGGTGGGGTGCCGGGCGCCCTTGACAGGAGAACTGCTGAAGTTCGATGTATCCAGGCCCAGCGCGCCCGGAACTGACCCGGGATGACTTGCCGCTCGACCTTTTCTCCGGATGGCCCCGATCTATATCCCCCCTCATTCCCACGGCGGGTGGCGGGCGGCCGATCCTGGCAAATGATCCAAGCGGCATCTCCCCGCATATCTCTGGTCAGGCCACCGACCGGGAGCACCACAGACCGGTCGACGCCGCCGCCCGCTTCCTTCTACCCGTCCTCTCCCCCCAGGAGGTTTCCATGCCCAATCTCGGCGCACCTGAACTGATCATCATCCTGCTCGTGGCCCTGGTGGTCTTCGGGCCCCGCAAGCTCCCTGAACTCGGCAAGTCGCTGGGCCACGGCCTGCGCGAGTTCCGCAAGCACACCAGCGGCATCACCGAGGAGTTCAAGGCCGGCCTCGACACCACGCCCGCCCCTGCTCCTGTAATCGCCGCTCAGCCCGTGCCTGTGGCCGCCGCCGCCGTCGCCGTGACCGAGCCCGAGCGCAGCCCCGAACGCGCTCCCCACGTCTCCTGAATCAAGCCACCGGATGAGAAGTCGCAAAGTGGCCTAAGGACGGCGCACATGTGCCCCCAGATGGGTTTGTTAGCCTGAGCGCACCTTATGACCGATGACAGTCTCTTCCTTGATGTGCCCGATGAGACGCTGATGCTTCTGATGGTGGCCCGCAACGAGGAAGCCCTGCGCGAACTGCACCGGCGCTATGCCCGGCTGCTCTACGGTCTGGGACAGCGCATGCTCCGGCAGCCCGACGACGTCGATTCCTGCGTACAGGACGCGTTCATGAACGCCTGGAAACATGCGGAGCGCTTCGATCCGGGGAGGGCCAGGGTCAAGACCTGGCTGGTGAGCATCGCCCACCACCGCTTCCTTCAGCAGCTGCGCGACCGTCCGGAAACGGCCCTGGAACTCGAGGACTGGGACGAACCGACCGCCGCCGCCGATCCGGCGGACCGCATCATGGCCCAGCAGGCGGTGCAGGCTCTGGACGGCTCGCACCGGCAACTGGTGGAGCTGATGTATTACCGGGGCTACACTCACTCTGAACTGGCGACCATGACGGGTCTGCCGCTGGGGACGGTGAAATCAAGATTGCGAACGGCGCTCGATCACATGAGGTCGGCGCTGGGAACGGAAGGAGGGGAAAGAGCGTGAATGTCGACCGGGATCAAGTGCTGGCCAGTGCGTTGGGGCAGCTTTCCCCAGCCGAGGAGGCCGAGGTGCAGGCGGCGCTGAAGGCCAATCCGTCCCTGCAGGCCCAGTGGCAGGCCGATCAGGACGCGCTGAGCCTGCTCCTGGACGAGCTGGATCTGGAGGATGTGCAGGTTCCCGCCGACGCCGAGGATCGTCTGATGACGCGCCTCCGTGCGGAGGAAGGCCAGCTGGCCGGGTCACCCGCCGGGGTTGCTGCCCCCCTGGTCGCGGCCCCGCCTGCCCCCTCCACGCCGCAGCCGGTCGCCCGTCCAGAGGCGCGACCGCTGCCGGAGAAACGGGCCGCCCGTCCGGCCTGGTGGCTGGCCCTGCCGCTCGGCCTCGCCGCTGCGCTGGCCCTGCTGTTCGCGCTGCGCCCCGCGGCCGACCCGCTGCAGCAGTATGCGGGGCAACCCGGCGCGGTGAGCCGTGAGGTCACGGCCGGGGGCCAGACCCTCGGTACCCTGGTACGGCTGAGCGATGGCCGGGTCTTCGTGAAGCTCAGGCGCCCTACAGATACGGGCCGCACCTACCAGTTGTGGCGGATCCAGGCGGGCAAGCCCGTCTCTCTGGGCGTCTTCGGGGAACAGGGGGTGCTGACGTCACCGCTGCCACAGGGCGCGACCCTGGCGGTCAGCGTGGAGCCTCCCGGGGGCAGCGCCCAGCCCACCACCCAGCCGCTGTTCGCCCAGGAGATCTAGATTTTCGCCCGATCCGACCGTCTCCCTGGTACCCGCCCTGCGACCGAATGCAGGGCGGTTTCCGTTCCTTTCGGCCGGGATTCTTTAGGCAGCCTTCACCATTCGCGTCTGGCACGCGGCGCCATGATCCAACCCACGCCCACCCGCTTATGAGCTAGATGCAGGCGCACCCCGACTCTTCTCCGGGATTCCCCTCTGGCCGGACAGCTCCACGGCTGTCCAGTGGTGAACTGCGCCTCCTGTCCGCCCGCACCCGTCGTCTCTTTCTCCGGAGGTACCACCATGAGCCAGAACACTTCTACCCGCCGCAAGTTCCTCGGCATGACCGGCATGATGGGCGCCGGCGCCGTCCTCTCGGGCTGCACCAGCGTGATCGCTGCCAACCCCATGAAGACCAACCTGGACGCCACCATCTTCAACTTCGCGCTGAACCTGGAGTACCTGGAAGCGGCCTTCTACCTGGCCGCCGTGGGTCGTCTGGGTGAACTCGACACCGCCGGTGGTGACAGCAGCAAGGTCATCCTGCCCGCCAACTTCATGGCGGCGGCCAAGAACGGTACCGGCATCGCCGGCATGTCCCCCGCCGTGCGTGCCTATGCTGAAGAAACGGCCAACGATGAGCGCAACCACGTGGCCGTGATCAAGGCGGTGCTCGGCTCCGCTGCCGTGGTGCAGCCCCGCATCGACCTGGGGCCCGCCTTCCAGGCTGCCGGCAAGGCTGCTTCGGGCGGTGCGATCACGGGCTTCGACCCCTTCGCCAACGAACTGTTCTTCCTGCACGGCGCGTTCATCTTTGAAGATGTCGGCGTCAGCGCGTACAAGGGCGCCGCGCGTCTGCTGGTCGACGACAAGCCGGACGGCAACCTGGAGAACGCGGCAGGCATCCTGGCCGTTGAGGCCTATCACGCCGGCATGATCCGCACCCTGCTGTACGCCCGCAAGGACGAGCAGGTCACCCCCAGCCTGAAGGTCTCCGACGTCGTGCAGGCCATCAGCAACTTCCGTGATTCGGTCGACGGCACCGACGACCGGGATCAGGGCATCGTGGGCGGCGCGGGCAACCCCAGCTACGTCGCCGGGGCGAACATCGTGCTCGCCGACAAGAACTCCATCGCGTTCAGCCGCACGCCCCGCCAGGTGGCGAACATCGTCTTCTTCGGTGAGAACACCGCCAAGGGCGGCTTCTTCCCCGACGGCATCAGCGGCAACGCTGTCACGGGCGACTACAGCAAGATTCTCGCGCTGTAAGCCCGACACACAACGTTCCAGCAGACGAGACCGGGGAAACCCTGGTCTCGTTTTCCTGTGCCTGGGTCAGATGCTCCAGCCGCCGTCGACCAGAATCTCCTGGCCGGTGATGTAGGCGGCCTCGTTCGTGGCGAGGAAGGCGATCGCGGCGGCCACCTCCTGGGGCTGGCCGAAGCGCCGGGCGGGAATGCGGGCCGTGAGCTTCTCGGCGTCGGCCGGGGACTGGTGCAGGGCCTTCAGGCGATCCGTGGCGGTGTAACCGGGGGCCACCGTGTTGCAGGTCACGCCGTCGGCGGCGACCTCCAGCGCCAGGGTTCGCAGATGGTTG
This sequence comes from Deinococcus koreensis, assembly GCF_002901445.1. Lineage (NCBI taxonomy): Bacteria > Thermotogati > Deinococcota > Deinococci > Deinococcales > Deinococcaceae > Deinococcus > Deinococcus koreensis. The sequence goes on along the minus strand of NZ_PPPD01000001.1, from coordinate 811,959 downwards.
GTCACGGCGGCGCGCATGGCGTTGCTCACGGGCAGGGTCAGCGAGGGCCGCCCCACGGTGAGGCTGGTGATGGCGATGATCCGTCCCCAGCCCCGCTCACGCATGCCGCCCAGCGCGGCTTCGGCGAGCCGCACGGTGCTCAGGAAGGTGGTCTCGAAGCCGCGCTGCCAGGCCTCGGCGCCCACCTGGCTGGGCAGGCTGGGGGCGGGGCCACCCGCGTTGCTGACCAGGATGTCGATCTCGCCGGCCGCGTCGATGGCCGCCCGAACCCCGTCCAGGGTGCTCACATCGGCCACCACCCACTGCGCGCCGATGTCCTGGGCCGCCCCCTTCAGGGCGTCCTCACCCCGCGCGGCGATGGTCACCTGGGCGCCCAGTTCCCGCAGTTGCCCCGCCGCCGCGAGCCCGATGCCCTTGCTGCCCCCCGTGATCAGGGCGCGTCTGCCATCCAGTCTGAACAGGCTCATATCCGGAGGGTAGCGCGTGGGCCGGCCCCGCTCCATTACACGGCTCTGCCCTACACCCGGATGGTCACGCGGGCCTTGTCGTCTTCCAAATGCACGGAATCGATGAAGCGCACCACGCGGGTGGCGTAGCCCATGACCAGGGTGTGGGTGCGTGCTCCGCCCGCGAAGCGCCGCACGCCGTTGAGCAGTTCGCCGTAGGTGATGCCGGTGGCGCTGAAGACCATCTGCTGGCCCGGCGCGAGGTCGCCCGTCTTGTACACCTTGTGTTCGTCCACGCCCATCTGCCGGAAGCGCTCGCGCATCGCGTCGTCCTCCGCGATGAAGCGGCCCTGGATCTCGGCGCCCAGGCACTTGCAGGCGGCGGCCGAGAGCACGCCCTCCGGCGCGCCGCCCGAGCCCATCAGGGCGTGGACGCCCGTGCCGCGCACCCCGACCGCCAACCCCGCCACCACGTCGCCGTCGCCGATCAGCTTCACGCGGGCGCCGGCCCCCCGCACCCGGCGGATCAGGTCCGCATGCCGCTCCCGATCCAGGATGGTGACCATCAGGTCGTCGACCTCGCGCTCCAGGCTCTGGGCGATCACGTTCAGGTTGGCCTCGACCGGCCAGTTCAGGTTGACCTTGCCGGCGGCGGGCGGCGGCACGATCAGCTTGTCCATGTAGCAGTCGGGCGCGTGCATCAGGCCGCCGCGTTCCGAGAGCGCGATCACGGCCAGCCCGTTGGGCAGCCCCTTGGCGGTCACGGCCGTGCCCTCGACCGGATCGACCGCGATGTCCACCTCGTACTGCCCGGAGCCCACCTGCTCGCCGATGTACAGCATGGGCGCCTCGTCCATCTCGCCCTCCCCGATCACCACGGTGCCCCGGATGTCCAGGGAGTTGAGCAGCTCCCGCATGGCCTCGGTGCCCGCGCCGTCGACCGCGTTCTTGTCGCCCAGGCCCAGGAAGCGGCTGGCCGCCAGCGCCGCGCCCTCCGTGACCCGCGCGGTTTCCAGCACCAGCGCGTGCTCGAAACTCTGGGTGGGGGTGCTGGCCGTCTGCCGCTTGGCTGTCATGGCCTGAACGTAACACGGCCCGGGGGCCCGGTTCCGGCTGGGAGCGGTTCCACAGCTGTTACCCACCGGGGGAGATGGGCACTGCGGGGCCGGCGGTGGCCGTGCCCGGGTGTCTGTGCCCAGGCCCTGTGCATGGGCTCAGGGCTTATGCTCAGGGAATGCTGCACCGCCGCCTGCTCCTTCGCCTGCGGCGCAAAGCGCTGGGGTACGCGGCCAAGGCCCGCCGCCTGCGGCGAAGCGTCCGCGAGGACAGCGCCCACCCGGACGACCGCTGGGCGCTCACCCACCTGACCCCCGAGGAGCGGCGGGTCTACCTGGGTATGGACGCCCGCGACCGCGAGCACGCCTGCCGCGTGACCCGCCATCTGCTGAGCGACCACCCGGATGCCGAGCCCGAGGTGATCGCCGCCGCGCTGCTGCACGACTGCGGCAAGAGCCTGCGCCCCTACCGCGTGGCCGAGCGCGTGCTGGTGGGTCTGATCCCCAACCGCGTCGCGCGGCTGCTGCCGCCCGTGGGCGCCCTGGGCATCCGCGCCCACCACCCGGAACTGGGCGCCCGGTTGCTGGCGCATGCCGGCGCGCGCCCCCGCGTGGCCCGCTTGGTCGCCCGTCACCACCACCCGGGCGGCGATCCCGAGGCGGGGCTGCTCCACCACTACGACGATCAGGAGTGAGGCAGGCGCCGACCGGCCGGATGTCTCAGGGGGTGGTCGCGCCGCCGACCCGGACATCCCGGTCGCGCAGCCAGAACTCGCGGCCCTGGCGATCCTGCAGGCGGGCCACGACCTGCACGTCCTCACCGGGCTGGATCCCACTGGCGGGGCCGGTCGCCGTGCCCTGGAGGCACATCCGGGCGCCGCAGACCAGCCGGGCGCCGGAGGGCACCGGCGCTTTCCAGACCCCGGCGTCCGTGACCACGAAGATACCCGTGACCTTCAGCGCCGGCAGGGGCGGACGGGCCGCCTGCACGCGCACGCGCACCCGGAACTCGTCGCCCTGGATCGTGGGGGTGGCCTGCGCGCTCACCACCCGGCCGGAGACGTTCAGGGTGGTGGGCGCGCCGAGCAGATCGCCGGTCAGCGGCGGCGTGGGCGCGGAGCCGCAGGCCACCAGACCGAGCGCTGCTGGAACAAGCCACATCCCCCTCATGCCTTCAGGGTAGGGCAGATCGGTGAGACCGCCATGCGGGCCCAGGCGGCAATCTGCTCGGGCCCGTGCCGGCCTGACGTCCAGCTGCGCCCTGACCAGTCCAGGCCCTGACCAGTCCAAGCTCACCAGTCCAGTCTTACCAGTCCAGGTCGGGCACCGTGACCACCCGGTCGGCGGGCTGATCCGTGGTCAGGGTGTAGCTGACCACATAGGTGCCGGGCAGCACGCGGGCGAGCACGATGCTCTCGCCGTCCACACGGGGCGCCGCGCCGCCGGCCGCCGGCCCCTGCACCTCCAGCGGGCCGCGCACGGCGCCGGCGGGCAGCGGATCCTTGATCCGGACGTTCTCCAGGGCGCTGTCGACCGCCAGGCGCAGGGTCACGGTGTAGCCGCTGCCGGCCGCCTCCACCACCTTCGAGAGGCTGGCCCGCCCTCCGCCCTGCACGTTGCGCGTGATGTTTGAGCCGCCGGGGCTCCGCACGCGGGCCGCGCCGCTCGTTCGCAGGTCGACCGGATCGAGGATCGCCTCGGCGTCGTCCGAGCGGCAGACCCGTACGGGCACCTTCAGGCGCAGGGGCAGGCCGGCGCTGAACTCGCCGGGCACCTCCAGCGGGTAGTCGGTCGTCCAGCCGCTGGGCAGCACCAGTTTCAGGCGGCCGGGCAGGCGCTGGGGAAAGTCGGTCTTGGCGGTGGCCGTCAGCTGGGTCACGTCGCAGGCGTTGAGCACGTCGGGGGCCGTGACCAGCGTGACCTCGGCCCTGACCCGGTACTCGATGGTCACGCGGCCCGCCGAGCCGTCCGAGACGCGGCCGGGCAGGGGAGGGCTGAAGGTGCTGCCGGGCACCGGGCCGGGCTTCACCGAGTAGTCGCCGGGGGCCAGCGGCACCGTGCCGGGGGTGGTGAAGGTGCGCCCCGCCACCTCGAAGGGGGTGCCGCTGAGCGGAATGCGCTGGGTACCGTAGATCGCCACGGCGTCCACCAGCAGGCGGCCCGAGGGCGGCCGGGCCACGAAGCGCACCTTGGTGAAGCCCGTCTGGAAGCGCACCTCGGCCGGCGAGACGATGTTGCCGCTGCCCTGCACCAGCGTGGAGCTGACCGGCACGTAGCCCGGCGGCAGCTGCGGGCGCACCACCGAGTCCCCGACCAGCGTGTACGACGCGCCGGGAATGGGCTGGCCCTGCGGATCGACCACCTCGACCAGCAGCTGGTTGGCCAGCCGCGCGCCGGGAGGCGGGGTGAAGCCGCCCACCAGGGCGCGGACCGGCTGGCCCTGCAGGCGGAAGGAGTAGCGGATGGCGTTGGAGTACTGCTTCGTGCTGGGCAGCACGCGGATGAAGACCTGCCACGCCCCCACCTGATCGGGGGTGACCACGAAGCGGTCGCTGACGGTCTTGCCGTTCTCGCTGGCCTGCAGGTTCACGCGCTTCCCGCCGGGCTGCACCACCCAGGTCTCGGCCTCCTGCGGGCCGTCGATGTCGTAGTTCTGGATGTCCAGCGCCCTGCCGACCCAGTCGGGCGTGACGTTCAGGGTGCCGACCTGCAGGGCGTTCTGTTCGCTGTTCCGGGCGTTCACACTGAAATCGCTGGTCTCCAGGGCGAACGGCGCGGCGACCCGCAGCGCGAAGGAGTTCTTGCCGTCGCCGGAGCTGACCACCTTCAGGGTATAGGTGCCGGCGCTCAGGCCGCCCGCGAAGAGGCTGTCCCAGGTGTGCTCCCGGTTCATGCCGTAGCGGCGTTCGGTCACCGGGCCGCCCGGCCCGCTCAGCGTGAAGGTGCTCTCGAACACCTCGTTCTTCTTGTACAGCTCGTCGCCGAAGTAGCCGGCGCTGCGCCGGCCGTCCACGTAGTCCGCGAGGTTGAAGGTCGGGCTGTAGACCTCCAGGTTCAGCGGCTTGCCGGCGTCCTGCGGTAAAACGCGGATGGTGTAGCTCTCCTGCGCCTGGGGCCACTTCTGGCCCACCGAGACCAGCGGCAGCACACCGCTGACCTGCGCCTGGGCCGCGCCTCCCAGCAGGGCGGCGGTGCCGGCAGCCGCCAGCAGAAGGGACGAGACACGGTGCAAAGGGGTTGGCATGACTGCGAGAAAGCATACACGGCCCAGTGCGTGGCGCCTGGGCTCTGTCGAACCATGTCACCCCGCGGCCGGGTCGTTCGCACTAGCATCGGGCTGATGGCTGCCCTGAGTGCCCGCGCCCGCGCCCTGATCTCCCGCTCCGCCCTGCACGGCAACCTGAGCGCCCTGTCGGCCCGCAGCGGGACGCCGCTGATCCTGCCGGTCAAGGCGGGCGCTTACGGCCACGGCCTGGAGGTCACGGCGCGCCTGGCGGCCGAGCATCCGGGGGTGTGGGGCTTCGCGGTGGCAGTGCCGCGGGAGGCGCAGGCCCTGGCGGCCCTGGAACTGGGCCGACCCATCCTGCTGCTCACCCCGCCCACTCCCGACGAGGTGCCCGTGCTCGCGGATCTGGGCGTGCGGCTGCCGGTGGCGTCACTCGCCGAGGCCGAGGCCCTGCCGCCCCACGCCCGCGCGCACCTGAAGGTGGACACCGGCATGAACCGCCTGGGCGCGCGACCCGAGGAGGCCGTGTCCATCGGCCGGCGGCTGCACGAGCGCGGCGTGCTGGAAGGCGTCTACACCCACTTCGCCACCAGCGACGAGCCGGATCTGGGCTTCGCCCACGAGCAGTTCCGGCGCTTCCAGGGGGTGCTGGACAGGCTGCCGCCCGTGCTGGCGCACGCCTCGAACGGGGGCGGCATCCTGAGCCTCGGCGAGCTTCCGGGCATGGCGCTGGCGCGGCCCGGTCTGGCCTCCTACGGCTTCGCGCCGGCGCATCTGCGGGGCGTGGCGCCCCTGCGGCCGGTGATGACCCTGCAGGCCCGGGTGACCCATGTCCACACCGCCCGCGCGGGCGAGACCGTCAGCTACGGCGGCCTCTGGACGGCCCCCCGCGACACCCGGCTGGCCACGGTGGGCCTGGGCTACGCCGACGGGTACCCCCGCAACGCCACCGGGAAGGCCCAGGTGCTCGTGCAGGAGGAGCGCCGCGCGGTCGTGGGCCGCATCTGCATGGATCAGTTCATGGTCGACGTGACCGGCCTGGAGGTGCAGACCGGCGACTGGATCGAAGTCTGGGGCCGGCAGGTCACGGTGTCCGAGGTCGCCGCCTGGGGCGAGACCGTCGAGTACGAGGTGCTGACCGGCCTGGGCGAGCGCGTGGAGCGGATCGGCGTGGCCTGAGCGTCCGGACACCGTGCCCCGGTTCAGGTGCACCCAGGCCCGGTCAGGGTGGGGCTCAGTTGGGACTGTCGGGCCCGCCGCCCTGGCGCTTCTCGGCGCGGCGGCGCAGTTCGCTGGCCAGATCGCTGAAGTCCTGGGCCTCGGGCAGCACCCGCCGGGCCTGCTGCTTGGCCTCCTGCACGACCTGGATCCGGTCGCGGCGTGAGTCCGGCAGCCCCAGACGTTTGCGCTCGAAATAATTCTGCGCCAGCCGCCCCAGCGCGAACGTCCAGCCATAGACGGCCGGCGCGGTGATGATCCCGCCGATCACGGGCAGCGCCAGCTTGGCCAGGCCGCGCATGACCTGACGCGCCGCCAGTCCGTAGGCCACCGTGACGCCCAGCTCCTGCGCGATCTCGCGCGCGCGCTCGGGCGTGACCTCGAAACCGTAGATCTTGCCCACGTGCAGCACCATCTTGGCCTGGACAGGGGTGATGAGCAGCAGATCCGCGAAGGGAATGGGCTCGACCGCGATCGCGCCGGTGAGCAGCGCCGCGCTCTTGATCACCTCCTCGGCGTTTTTATCCGGGGTCTGGTCAGGATCGACATCGAAGTTGAAGTTGTCGAGCACCTGTTTCACGAGCGGCGGCAGCATAGCTGGAGTGTACTGCCGCCCCGCCCCCCCGAATGAGCCGGGAGTGATTGCGCTTTCACCTTGCCGTCCCGAACCCGCCCGGAACCCGTACGGCCTCTCCGGGCCACCCCCCGTCCAGTGCCCTGTTCCAGGGCGTCCTCGCCTGGGAGCCAAAAAAAAGGGCACGCCTGGGGGGGGGTCGGCGTGCCCTAGGAGGGAAGGACGAGGGTGTAGAACACCACTCGATCCTCATTATACCCCGCTTCCTTGACAGGTTCCTGACAGCTCAGCCAGCACCCCTTCAGACATTGGAATGGAAAATCTTTACTTCTGACCTTCTGTATCATCGGCTACGTCTTTGTCGTCGGGTGAGCCTGCGCCTTGCCCCTGCCGTGCAGTGGATCTCCTGCAGGGTGGCCGCTCACCGCTTCCAGCGCGGGCCGTCCTTGGTGTCCTCCACGGTCAGGCCCACGTCCAGCAGGGTCTGCCTCAGCTCATCGGCCTCGGCGTACTGCTTGCTCAGGCGGTAGTTCTGGCGGGCTTTCAAGACCAGTTCCATCAGGGCGCTCACGACCTGCGTGTCGTCCTGGCGCTCCTTCGGGCTGTCCATGAAGAGGCCCAGCACGCCGCCGCCCAGGTTCAGGTAGGCCGCCTGGGCGAGTTCCAGGCTGCCGCGAGCGACCGGCCCGGCGTTCAGGGCGGCGTTCAGCTCGGTGGTCAGGCCGAAGAGCGCGGCCACGGCCCGGGGCGTGTTGAAATCGTCCCGCATGGCGTCCTCGAAGGCCCGCACATGCTCCGCGACGCGGCCGTCCAGCGCGGCGTCGTGTCCAGCAGGGGCGCCGCTCAGGCGACGGGTGATCTCGTGCAGGGTCTCGCTCAGGCGGCGGTAGCCGTTCCGGGCGCCCTCGAAGGCCTCCTCGCTGAATTCGGTCACGGAACGGTAGTGGCTGCCCACCAGCAGAAAGCGCACCACCATCGGATCGTGCTCGGCCAGCACGTCGGCGATGGTCGTGAAGTTGCCCTTGCTCTTGCTCATCTTCTCGCCGCCGATGGTCAGCATGTTGTTGTGCATCCAGTAGCGCGCGAAGGCGTGTCCGGCCGCCTCGGCCTGCGCGATCTCGGCCTCGTGGTGCGGGAACTGCAGATCCAGGCCGCCGCCGTGGATGTCGAAGCCCTCGCCCAGGTACTTCAGGCTCATCGCCGAGCATTCGATGTGCCAGCCCGGAAAGCCCACGCCCCAGGGCGAGTCCCAGCGCATGATGTGGCCCGCTTCCGCCCGCTTCCACAGCGCGAAGTCACGGGGATCGCGCTTCTCGCTCCGCACCTCCTCGCGCGTCCCTTCCTCCTGATCGTCGAGCTTGCGGCCCGACAGTTTGCCGTACTGCGGCCAGGAACGGACATCGAAGTACACGCTGCCCTGGGACTCGTAGGCGTGGCCCCGGTCGATCAGCTCCGAAATCAGCTCGATCTGCTCGGTGATGTGCCCGGTGGCGCGCGGATTGATGCTGGGCTTGAGCACATTCAGGGCGTCCATGTCCTTCACGAACGACCAGAAGTACTTGTCGGCGACCTCCATCGGCTCCAGCTGCTCCAGCGCGGCCCGCCGGGCGATCTTGTCCTCGCCGTCGTCGGCGTCGTTCTGCAGGTGCCCCACGTCGGTGATGTTCGCCACGTAGCGCACCGCGTAGCCGAAATGCAGGAAGGCCCGCCGGATCACGTCGAAGGCCACCTCCTTCTTGGCGTGCCCCAGGTGGGCGTCGGAGTACACGGTCGGCCCGCACAGGTACATGCCCACGCGCCCCGGCGTGGACGGCGTGAACACCACCTTCTGGCGCTGCATGGTGTCGTACAGGACGATGTTCGGATCGGGCTCTCGGGTCATGGGGAACTCCTCACGGGACAGACGGGGACACACAAAAAACCGCGCCAGAGCAAGTGGCGCGGCCGGGCAGTCGAGTGCTGCTTACCGCATGGAGAGGCAACACAGGGCGTTCATGGAATCACTCTAGCAGTCTTCAGTGCAGCGTCGCGCCCAGGCCACCGCGCCGGGCTGGGTGTGCAGCTCCCCGCTCGCCCAGGGACTCCACGAGCGCCGCCGTGAACGCGCGGATCAGGGGCAGGTGGGCGCGCTGGGGCAGGGCGGCCAGCGCCAGCGGGCGGCTCAGCGGGTGCGGCAGCGGAAGGAGGACGAGGTCGCCGGGAACCGGCATCAGGGCCAGCCGGGCCATGATCGTCACGCCCAGTCCGTGGCCCACCATGCTCAGGATCACGCTGTCCTGATCGACCTCCGTGACACGGGCGGGCGTGACGCCCAGGGGGTGCAGGTAGCGCTTCACCCGTGCATGACAGGAATCCAGATTGGGCGGCAGCAGCAGGTCGGCGTCCCCCAGTTCCTCGGCGCTGACCGGATGGTCGCCGCGCGAGGCGGGGGCGACGAACAGGTATTCATCCTCCAGCAGCGGCGTCAGGCGCAGGCCCGAGATCTCCTCACCCACGACCAGGGCGAGATCGACCTGTCCACGGCGCAGCAGTTCCTCGCCCCCACCGTTCGCCTCGCCGTCCAGCAGCCTCACGCTGACCCCCGGATGCTCGCGCCGGAAGGCGGCCAGCACCGGCGGAAGCAGATGCGTGGCGGTCGAGCGGAAGGACGCGATCCGCAGGGCCCCCGCCAGCCTGTCGTCCTCCTGCGCGGCCAGCACCACGTCTCCAGCCGCCTGCACGGCGGCGCGCGCGTAGGTCAGCGTCCGCTCCCCCGCCGGGGTGGGCCGGGTGCCCGACGGCGTGCGGCGCAGCAGGGGGCGCCCGACCACCTCTTCGAGCTTGCCCACCGCCTCGCTCAGCGAGGACTGCGACACGCCCAGTTCGGCCGCCGCCTCGCTGAAACCGCCTGCATCCGCCACGGCGATCAAGGCCCGCAGCTGCGACAGGGTCGGCTGGGCAGGATGCAGCGGCTTTCCAGTGGTCATGCATCAGTGTAGGAAAAAACAGCCCACCGCCCCATCGGCAAACCCGATGCCCCGCTGGCCCCGTGCCCCCTTCTACCGATGTTCAGCGGGCCGGGTCGTGGCGCACCCTGAGCTCGGAGGTGCCCGATGACCCTGCTCCCGTCTCTGATCCCCCACCCCGCACCCGTGTGCCCCGCCCTTCCCCAGCCGCCCCTGCTCCCGGCATCGGGTTCCACTCTGTTCGGCACCCTGATCGTGGAAGCGGTTGTGCCGGGCTCGGACGATCTGGAGTTGAACGCTCCCGGCTGGGAACTCCGCACCTGGCCCGTGGCGCGGCTGGGCGACGTGACCCTGGAAGCCCGCCCCCTCGACCCGAACCTCGGGCCAGCCGAGTTGCGCAGGGCGCTGGAGGCCATCGGGGTCACGGCGCTGGGGCCGATCCGCGAACGCCGCCGGACTTGAAAGGGCAAGGCAAAGGGGCGACCCCTTTTGAAGGTCGCCCCGCTTCTGCTGTTGGGTGTGTTGACTGGAGATCAGGTCAAATGGTGTGCTTCAAAATTCCGGGAACTGGCTGTCCTGCGATCCATGGGTGCAGAGCACCTGATGGACGAAGACCCGAACCAGGCGGGGATCGAAATCCGTTCCGGCGTGATTCATCAGGTAGGTGACCGCTTCCTCGGTCGACCAGGCCGGCCGGTAGGGGCGATCTGTCACGAGGGCGTCGTACACGTCGGCCACTTTCAGGATGCGGGCCAGCATGGGAATGGATTCGCCGATCAGTCCGGCAGGGTAGCCCTGCCCATCCCACCGCTCGTGGTGGTGGTTGATCGCCGTGAGGATTTCCGCATCGACGCCCGGAGCCATGCTCGCCAGTCGCCGTCCCAGAGAGGGATGGTGGCGCATGATCTCCTGCTCCTGATCGGTGAGGCCGCCAGGTTTGTTGATGATGCGTGGATCGATGGCTGATTTTCCGATGTCGTGCAGCATTCCGGCCCAGATGACCTGACGGATGCCCTGGGTGGTTCGCACTTCGCCGGCTTCCAGCGCCAGCCTCAGCGCCAGCAGGGTCACCTGACATTCGTGACCTTCGACGGGTCGGCCCAGCAGTTGACGCATCCAGATCCCCGCTTCGTCGCAGGTGTCCTGAACGATGGCGTCCGGTGCCTGTGACAGCAGACTGAACGTCTCGGGGAGACGGTCGCTATGTTGTCCGGGCACGTACTCGTTCACTGTTAGATCATCACTCCAGGCCGCAGCAGGCCAAGCGGCCGACTTGCAGGGACAGGGCGTCCATCCGGCTGGCGAGCAGACCGGTCGAGGCGGGGCGGACGTTCGAGGCGTTCAGGTCGGTGGTCAGGTGGTTCAGGTGAGAAGTATTATCAGGCTCGGTACGAGTCTGCTGGCCGCGGGGTGAATATGAAGAGTATGATACACTCATTATGATCCCTTTACTGTGCGGTGCTGATCGAGGTGGGCGTCGGAGCGACTTTCTCCAGACCGGCGCAGCCCGGAGGTCTGGCGCTTGCGGTAGAGGCCATCAGTGCGAGAACGAGTCCGATCGCTGCCAGCAGGTTCTTCTTCATGGATGTATCTTAAATGGTCAGGTGTGAACGAGCGTTTTATGCGTGCAGATGAGCTAAAATCCACGTTTCTGGCTGGGGATTACTTCGCTGTGTTAACAGCACTGCGGGGTCAGGAAGGTCTCGACGCGGATGCGTTGACCGTGCTGGGAATCTCACTGCTACGAACGAGTCAGTTCGCCGCGTGTGAGGAGCCTCTTGAGTTAGCTATGGCGCTTGGGAATGACGAGGCCGCCGTCGAATTTGGCAATTTTCTGCGTGCGACCGGTCAGAACCGCCGCGCCGCCGAACATTTCAGTGATCTGTTACCTCGCTTGAGTGGGGAGCTACGATACAGAGCGCTCCGTTGGTATGGAGTCACGTTGCAGCTTCTTGGTGAGCCCGGCGCTATAAGGGCGATGGAAGAGGCGAGGCGTGGGTATATGGCACTCAACGACGGTCAGATGGCCGCCCGAGTTGCTCATACGCTCGCCTATTCATATTCGATTAATGGTGAATACGTTAGAGCTAATAAGTTGCTCGATTCAGTGATACCTACCCTTTCCGAAGTAAGTAATAAGAGGCCACTTCTGGCTGCCTTTAATACACTGATTGACATACAGTCGGAGTCTGGTCAGCTGGACTTGGCTGTTGAAACCTTGGAAAGGGCACGCACTGTAGCATCGGATTTGGCTGATGAGTATGTAAATCTTCATTTAGACTCTAGAAGGGCTTATTTAATGCTGATGACTGGCGACTATGGGGGATATCAGGAGTTATTAGAGGATGTCGCGAATCGTAGTGAAGTTATGAGAGAAATCTCCAATGCAACGTACGCATTAAATCATCTTGCGGATCACCAGAGTCGCGTTGGCGAGCATGCTTTAGCCGTGCGAACGATGGGTCGCCTTCGTGCTATAGCCCCGGATCTCGGAATACATAGTCGTATTGTGCTGGCTATGATGGCCTTGCGGCGGGGTGACAGTGCCACTGCCATCCGAATGCTCTTAGAAAGCAGACAGGAAGCTTTAAAGAGAAGCGCGCTGGTGGACGCGACTAAAGCCCTCCTCCTCGCTGCCTTCTGCGCCTACACCATGAATGACCTGCCTCGTTGTGCAGACCTCCTGTCAGAGGCCTTACAGGAACTCGCCAGTCAGCCCCGCTCGCAATCGCGGGCCACCATTGCGCCCGAACTCCGTGAAATCGAAGAGATGCTGGCGTATGCCCGGCTGAATCCGAATCTGGCGCCCATGCTGGAGGCGGCGCTGGAAGACGCCTCGTACCTGAGCGGGAACATCCGTGACGACCTGTTCACGACAGGAATGCGCCTGGAGATCATGACGCTGGGCCAGGAACTGGTGATTCGGGACGGCGTGCCGTGTTCCATGCGGGTCAAGGGCAGCGTGGCGGTGCTGGCCTATCTGGCCATGCACCCGCGCAGCACCCGCCAGACCGTGATTACCGATCTGTGGCCCGACCGCGATCCGAAGAAGGCCGCGACCTATTTCCGGCAGTGCATCTCGGATATCCGTGAGACCACCGGGGCCGACGTCATTCTGGTCGAGGGGGCCCACCAGGCGCCGGAATACCGCCTGAGCAGCAAGGCCACGGTCATCCTGGACAGCCAGCGGGTGCTGCAGCTCGTGGCCAACGGTCAGCTGCCGGCGGCGGTCGCGGCCTACAAAGGCGAGTTCCTGCCCACGCTGGACGAAAGCGAATGGGTCGAGGAACAGCGCATCCATATCCGGGAAGCGTTGCTGGGTTCCCTGCGCGCCGAGCTCCGGGCCGCTCAGCTGGGACGCGAATACCGCCGCGTGGTGCTGCTGGCCACCGCGATCATCGGGATCGATCCCAGCGACACGGATACCGAGAACCTGCGGCTGGACATGGCGCGCGAGGTCGCCAGCCCGGCCGAGGTGGCGCGCTTCGAGGCCGAACGTCACCGCCGGATGAACTGAAGGTGCCGCAGCGGGGTATGCCGCTGGCGGACGTGCCACCGCCGGTCTGAATCACGGCTCCGGACAGGCGAGAGCCGGTGGTATAGGCATCCGCACTGGTCGGCCGTCAACTGCTCTGAACGCCCCTCTGTACAGCAGCGCTAGAACGGCCCAAGGTCGTCGTGCAGAGTCACGGTTTCGGCCACGCCCGCATTCCCCAGGCGGGCGATGAACCCCGCTTCCTCCCGGTAGGCCATCCCGCTGTCCATGTCCACGCACAGGCCACCGGCGTAGGTGATCGGCAGGGTGGGATCGGTGTCCAGATCGAGCATGAGTTCGTCCAGCAGGACATAGACGGGGGTGTGTCCGTGGACGATCCGCGCGCCGCCCAGCTCGCTCAGGAGGTCGTGTGCCGCGCGCTCGCCGCTGGGGAAGGTGAAGGCGAAGCGGTCGGCGAAAATATTCATGAAGCTGCTCCAGACCTTCGCCTCGCTGCTGCCGAGCAGCGCGCCCACCTGCCGGTTCACGGCCTCGATGCTGCGGCCCAGACGCAGGTAGAAGAGGCTGTCGGCGTGGGCCAGCAGCCAGCCGTCGGCGTGCGCCAGGGCCGGGCGTGCCCGCAGCCAGGTCAGGTCGTGGATCTGCACCTGGGCGGCGTCGGATTCCTGGCCGCCGTTGCTGAGCCAGTAGTCCCGGAAGCCCAGGGCGTCGCCGGGGTCGCTGGCCCGGAAATGCAGGGCGGCCAGGAACATGACCTCGTGGTTGCCGAGCAGGGCCGTGATCTGCCCGCCGGCGGCGCGGGCCTGCGGTTCCAGGCGACGGATCAGGCGGATCACGTCCAGGCCGTGCGGGCCACGGTCCAGATAGTCGCCCAGGAACACCAGCCGCGCGTCGGCGCCTTGCCAGCTGTCGTCTGCGGTGAGGAGCCCCGCCTGCCTCAGCAGTTGCCGCAGCTTGTCGTAGGCTCCGTGGATATCGCCCACCACCCACAGGGCGCTCAAGGCCGCTGTCCCAGGGCCGGCGCGCGGTTCGGCCGCCCCCTGAACCCTCCCGAACCCACGCCCTGGCCCACCCCAGCGCCCTGGACACTCCACTCACTGACCGGGTGCTGAATCATCGTCCTCATCATGCCCCGCCGCGCCGTCGGCGCCGTCCTCATCTGCGCCCTCATCTAGGCCGCCGCTGTAGCCCACGCGGTTCTGGTCGTCCGGTGCGCCGGGGGGCAGGGTGCGCCAGCTGGTCATGCGTTCGGTCAGGTCGTCCTGAATACGGCGGACATTCCCCTCCAGATGATGGCGGGCGCCGTCCAGTTCGTGGCGCAGGCGCATGATTTCCTCGACGCCGGCCAGATTGACGCCCAGTTCCTGGGTCAGCCGGCGGATCTCGCGCAGGTGCTCGATGTCGCGTTCACTGTACAGGCGCGTCTTGCCGCTGGATCGCCCCGGACGGATCAGCTGTTTGCGTTCGTACAGCCGCAGCGTCTGGGGGTGCATGTCGACCAGTTCCGCCGCGATGGAGATCACGTACACCGGGCGGTCTTTGGGATCGAAGCGGCCGTCCGAAGACGGGAGGGCCTGGGCCTGCCCGCGCAGCTCGCCCTCGATGCGCTGAATCTCGGCCTCGAACTCGCCCTGCAGGTCGTCCAGCTCGTGCTGCAGGCGCATGACCTCCTCAACGCCGGCCAGATTGACGCCCAGTTCCTGGGTCAGCCGGCGGATCTCGCGCAGGTGCTCGATGTCGCGTTCACTGTACAGGCGCGTCTTGCCGCTGGACCGCCCCGGACGGATCAGGCCCTTGCGTTCGTACAGGCGCAGCGTCTGAGGGTGCATATCCACCAGTTCCGCCGCCACTGAAATCACGTACACAGGGCGATGTTTAGAGTCGGGGGCCATAACTTAGGCTGAGTATACGGGAAGCAGGATTGATGAAACGGCGCCGCTGCACCGCCGGGCGGGGCCTCGCGCTCAGGCGCCGGGGGGCAGCTCAGCGGGCTGGGTGTCGTGCAGGCGCCGCACGTCCACGGCCAGCCGGCCGCCGTCGCGCAGGTACATGGAGGCGAAGGCCCGGCCCCAGCGGATCTCCGTGGCGTGGTAGCTGATGCGGGCCTGGATGGGCTGCTGCGAGGTCTCGTCGGTCGCGCGCAGAACGACCAGCAGCTCGGCCTCGCGCTCCCGCAGCTCGGCCTCGTCCAGTCCGGCGAGGGGACTGCCGGAGTCCATCGGGTGGACGATCGTCCAGGCCAGCGGAAAGAAGGTCACGCGCGAGCGTTCCAGGGCCAGGCTGTGGAACTCGCGGTGAGGATCGTCCGGGCGGTGGCCGGGGGGGCGCAGGGAGAGCACGATCTCGGCCGTCACGTCCATCAGCTCGCTGCGCCGCCCGTTGGCCAGCCGCACCATCAGGCCGCGTCCGCCCCGGTACGGCGCCACCACGGCCCCGTCGCTGAACAGCAGCCGGTGGGTGGGCCGCGAGAAGCGCGCGAACAGCATCCCCGTGACCAGCGCCACGCCCATCAGGCCCACGAAGGCTTCGATGGTCACCAGCGCGTTGGCGGCCAGCGTCACGGGGTACACGTGCCCGAAGCCGATGGTGCCGAAGGTCTGCACCGAGAAGAAGAAGCAGGCCAGCAGGCGCGCTCCGGTGCTGCCCGGCATCTCGCTCAGGGCGCCCGGCCCCAGGGCGAAGAAGCCCAGCCCGAACAGCGCGTTGAGCAGCAGGTACAGCGTCAGCGCCCAGCCGAAAAACGGCGTCCAGCCGATGGCGAGCAGCAGCGTATAGGGGTTGTAGGCGCCCAGCCCCAGCCCGATCCGGCGCGAGTTGAAGCGGCCGTCGCGGTTCAGGAAGCGGGTCTCGCCCTCGAAGACCCCGGAGAGCCCCAGGTCGCCCGGTGGCCGGAGCGGCTGGTCGTCGGCCTGCGGCGGGGTGGACGTGGGCGCGGAGTGCGTCATGGGCGAACCGCAGGCGGGATGTCCGCGGCGCCGGACGCGTCAGACCACCGGGCGACGGCCGGTGCCGGACGGCCCTCCCCCGACCCATTCCTGTTCCCGAACCCCCGGCCCGCGCGCCCCTTCACGCCCTGAGTCTAGCGCCGCCCTCCTGGTGGCCCGCTCCCGGCGCCTGCTCCCCGCCTGCGTCCCGGGCGCATCCTCCGGGGCCACGCTTTATCATCCCGGCATGACCAGCCCCGATCTCTCCGCCCACCTCGACCGAGACGTTGCCCAGCAGGAACTGTTCGACCTGCTGCGGATCCCCAGCGTCAGCGCCGATCCCGCCTACCGGGCCGACGTGCGCCGCGCCGCCGACTGGCTGCAGGCCAAACTCTCCGGGCTGGGCTTCGCGGCCCGCGTGGACGACACCCCCGGGCATCCGGTGGTGTATGCCGAGCGCCAGGACGCGCCAGGCAAGCCCACCGTGCTGATCTACGGCCACTACGACGTGCAGCCCGAGGCGCCGCTGGAGGAGTGGGTCACGCCGCCCTTCGAGCCCACCGTCCGGGATGGGCGCATCTATGCGCGCGGCAGCACCGACGACAAGGGGCAGGCCTTCGCGCACGTGCGCGGCGTGGAACTGCTGCTCTCGCGGGGCGCCCTGCCGGTCAACGTGAAGTTCCTGCTGGAAGGCGAGGAGGAGGTCGGCAGCCCCAGCATCGTGCCCTACCTGCAGGCCCACGCCGAGGAACTGAAGGCGGACGTGATCGTGATCTCCGACGGCAGCCGCTTCGCGCAGGGCGTGCCGACCATCACCTACGGCCTGCGCGGCCTGAGCTACGTGGAAATTCTGGTGCAGGGAGCCAACCGTGACCTGCACTCCGGCTCGTACGGCGGCGCCGCGCCCAACCCGATCAATGCCCTGTGTGAGATCATCGCCGCGCTCAAGGACGACCAGGGCCGCGTGACCATCCCCGGCTTCTACGACGGCGTGGAACCGCTGACCGCTCAGGAGCGCGAGATGTGGGCCTCGCTGCCGCACGACGACGCCGAGTTCGCCGCGAGCATCGGGGTCTCCGCGCTGCCGGGCGAGGCCGGCTACTCGGTGCTGGAACGCATCTGGGGCCGCCCCACGCTGGACGTGAACGGCATCTGGGGCGGCTACCAGGGCGAGGGCAGCAAGACCGTGATCGCGGCGAAGGCCGGGGCCAAGGTCTCCATGCGGCTGGTGCCGGGGCAGGATCCGGCGCGCATCACCTCGCTGATCCAGGAGTACGTGCCGAAGATCGCGCCCGCCGGCGTGACGGTGGAAGTCCGCAACCACCACGGCGGGCAGCCCATGAGATTCAGCACCGAGAGCCCCTCTATCCGCGCCGCGAACCGCGCCCTCAGGCGCGTGTACGGCCGCGACGCCGTGTTCGCCCGCACCGGGGGCTCCATTCCCATCGTGGCCGCCTTCGCGGAGATCCTGAAGACCGAGGTGCTGTTCGTGGATATGGGCCTGAACGAGGACGCCCCGCACAGCCCCAACGAGAGCTTCGCCGTGCAGGACTTTGAGAACGGCATCCTGACGAGCGCGTATCTGCTGCAGGAACTGGGCCGGGAATGAGGGTCAGCGTTTGAGGCTCGGCTTCCTCGCCTCGCACGGGGGCAGCGCCGCGCGGCACCTGACGCTGGCCTGCCGCAGCGGGGAGCTGCGGGCCGAGCCGGTGGCGCTGGTCAGCAACAACAGCGGCTCCGGGGCGCTGGCCTGGGCACGGGGGGCGGGCCTGACCACCGCCCACCTGAGCAGCGCGAAGTATCCCGACCCGGACGCACTGGACGGCGCCCTTCTGGACTTCCTGCGGGGCGCCGGCACCGACACGCTGGTGCTCAGCGGCTACATGCGCGAACTCGGGCCGCGCGTGCTGGGGCACTTCGCGGGCCGGGTGCTGAACATTCACCCCAGCCTGCTGCCGCGCCACGGCGGGCGAGGCATGTACGGCGACCGCGTGCACCAGAACGTGCTGGACAGCGGAGACCGCGAATCGGGCGCCTCGGTGCATCTGGTCACGCGGGGCATCGACGAGGGGCCGGTGCTGGCGCAGTCGCGCGTGCCGGTGCTGAGCGGCGACACCCTGGAGACCCTGAAAGCCCGCGTGCAGGCCACCGAGGGGGAACTGATGCTGCGGGCGGTGCGGGAACTGGGAGAGAGGCGGGGAATCTAGGCGCTGTATCTGTTCGCTGCCACTCCGCCTCAAGTTCAGTTCAAGCGGGTCTTGTCGGGCAGAACGACCTTGAAGGCGTCCTGATCGAAGCGGCCGCTGAGTTCCAGCAGCAGGGCGGGGGCGGGCCGGGCCGCGTTCCACGGCCGGGTCTTGCCCCGGTACGGGTCGATGGCCTTCTGGAACGCCTCGACCGTGCCGAACAACTGGAGGGGTCGGGTGTCGTTGTAGATGCGGAACTGGGCCATCCCGGCAGCGCCCTGCACGATGTTGCTGGCGAGCATGATGGTGCCGCTGTCGAGCGGGTTGCCGGCGCTGTCCATCCTCTTCCAGTCGCTGAACTGGGCGGTGACGAGAGCGTAGATCTGTCCTTTTTGGAGGCGTGGGTTCGAGACGCTGATCTCGCTGGTGTTCCCATCGGGTTCCAACATCGTCAGAGGCAGGCTGCCGAAGGCCGTGAGGTCAGTGTTTCCGCCCAAAGTCTGACCATAAAGGTCGTTGAGCACACGCCAGTCGCTCGTCTGGAAGCGAATCCGGGCTCCCTGTGCCTGAAGTATGGGGTTTGTCCAGCCGCTGAGCTTCAACACTGCTCCAGTGTTCTGAAGTGCGGCGATGATCGACCGGGCCTGGATGTAGGTCTGCCCATCCTGTTTGAGAGTGGTGGCTCCCCAGGTATTCACAGGGTAGTCGGGCCGAGGAGCGCCGGGAAGCGTGAGGGTCGCGTTCGCCGCGTTGCCCGTGAGTCCAGCACCCGCCCTCTTCAACTCCTCCTGCAGCTGCTGGAAATTGAAGTATCCCGACGCGCCGTAGTTCGGAATGTTCCCGTAGATGCTCTGCACCTGCGCCTGGCTGTGTGGAAGCACGCTCAGCATGGCCGTGGCGACCAGGATGGCGGCGAATCCGCCCTTCAGGGCGCCGGGCAGGGTGTGGACTTGCAGCATCCCTCCGCTGACCTGCGCGGGGGCGCCCAGTTCACGGAGCACCTGGGCCTGGGCCTGCGCTTCCCCGTGCCCGGCGATCAGCAGCTCGTTGACGCGCATCTGGATATGGCCCCTCAGCTCGGTACTCAGCTCCCGGCGTTGCCGGCCCCACAGGCCGCGCGTGGCGGCGTTCAGGTAGCGTTCGGTGTCGTTCACGTTCATGGGGGGACTCCTCACCACAGCCGGCTCAGCTGGTCGCTGAAAGTCTGAAAGTCGCGTTTCCGGGCCTCGAGTTCACGCTGGCCGCTGTCGGTCAGGGCGTACAGCTTCACCGTGGCATTGCCGCGTGCGGTGTTCTGAAATTCGCTGCGGACAAATCCGGCCTTCTCCAGGCGGTGCAGGGCCGGATACAGGCTGCCGACCCGCAGGTCGAAGTACCCGCCCGTGCGCTGCTGGGCCTCCTTGCTGATCTCCAGGCCGTACTTGGCCTCGCCCTGGATGATGCTCAGCAGGATCAGGTCGAGATGCCCCCGCAGCAGGTTGGGGTCGGGGTTTCTGGGCGATGAGGAATTCAAGTCGGCCTCCTGTATCGGAACGCTATATCGTGTTCCGATACTAGTCTCGACAGGAGTATCTGTCAACCTGTCGCCATGAAGCGCAAGATTTACGATCTGCGGCCCTGGGCGCGCACGGCCCGGCACTCGCAGACGGTTCTGACGGTTCCCGGCCACGTCATCGTGGATTATCTGGCCCACGAGGTCGAGCGCCCGCTGGACGTGGAGTTCGGCGGGCGCACCCTGCGCGTGCTCGACAGCGGCTTCCGCTGGGTGCGGATTCACCCGACCGGCTCCGGCGAGGGCGTGCTGGGCAGCGCCCTGACCGCGCAACTGGGCGTCTCCGGGGCGCCGGTGCAGGTCTACGTGGACATCCACACCGGCGAGGGCGTGGGCGAGGACGGCCTGCCCTGGACGGACGACGTGTATCTGGACGTGATCGGCGACTGGCAGGAGGGCCGGGTGATGGAGACGCACGTCATCGACGGCGAGGAGCTGGAGGCCGCCGTGCAGGGGGGGCGGGTCACGCCGGAGCTGGCGGGGGCCGCCTGGGCGCTGGCCCGGCAGGTCGAGGCCGAGCTGCGGGCCGGCACGTATGCGCCCCTGGACACGCTGCGGCGCTACCTGAGCGATCCGTACACCTGAGCGCCGGGGCCGCCCTGCTTCATCCGTATACTTGGACTCGGTTCAATATCCACACCCCGGAGGTTCGCCCATGTCCGAGTTCCAGCCGTTGCCCGCTCCCGCTGTCCAGGCCATCCAGCAGGCCCTGCACGCCATTCCCATGAACGCCACCGTGGGCGTGCGGATCACCGACGTGGGCGTGGGCTGGGCCACCGCCGGGTGCGCGGACACGCCGCCCTTCCGCAACCACCTGGGCACCATCCACGCCGGGGCGCAGTTCCTGCTGGCCGAGGCGGTCAGTGGCGCTGCCTTCGCCGGGGCCTTCGCCGCGCAGCTGCAGGACGCCGTGCCACTCATCGAAAAGCTGGAGACGCATTACGTGGGGCGCGCGGTGGGCGACATCAGCGCCAGGGCCGAGATCGATCCGGCCGACCTGCCCGGCGCGCACGCCGCCTACGCGGCCGAAGGCAAGGCCCGCCTGATCCTGAACGTGACCGTGCAGGACGCGGAGGGCAAGGACGTGATGCGCGCGGTGGCCCACTGGTATCTGCGCTCCAGGGCGTCGCTGCGCGGGAATTAAGACCAGCGCAACGGCCCCATGGCTTACTCTGCGTCCATGTCGGTTCTGCTCCTCGACCACGTCGCCATCGCCACCCCGGATCTGGAGGAGGGCAGCGCGCCCTACGTCGCGCTGGGCCTGCATCCCGAGGGCCCGGATGAGGAGGTCGAGTCGCAGGGCGTGCGCGTGCGCGCCTTCCAGGTCGGCGACAGCCTGATCGAACTGCTCATGCCCACGCGCCCCGACAGTCCCATCGCCGTGTATCTGGACAAACGCGGGCCGGGCCTGCACCACATCGCGTACCGCGTGGCCGATCTGGACGCCGAGATGACCCGCCTGCAGGCCCAGGGCGCCCGCTTCCTGCGCGAGTCGCCCACGCCGGGCCGGGCGGGCACGCGCGTGAACTTCCTGCATCCGAGGTGGGGCCAGGGCACGCTGATCGAGCTCGTGGAACATCCGGCGGCAGGCCAGGCGGGAGCGCGGCAGTGACGCCCCGTGCCCGGCGCCGCTGGTGGCTGCCCGCCCTGGCGATCATGGCCGTGATCTGGTACCTGAGCAGTTCCGCCGACACGCCGGGGCCACCGCTGGCGCACCCGCTCGACTGGATCGCGCACTTTCTGGCATACCTGGCGCTGGGGTTCTCGCTGGGCCGGGCGACCGGGCGGCCGGGGCTGGCGCTGGTGATCGCCGTGTGGTGGGGCGCGCTCGACGAGGTGCATCAGGCCTTCGTGCCGGGCCGCGACGCGGGCGTGCAGGACTGGCTCTTCGACCTGGCGGGCGCCTCGCTGGGGGTCTGGCGGGCGGGCCGGGTCGGTTCGGGTGACCGGGTGAGCCGAGCCCCCGCCGCCCAGGAGTCCGGGGGCGTGCGCCCTGACGTGGGGGTCAGGAACGTCGCAGTTTTGTCAGAGCGTCCCCGCTAGGCTGCGCGCTATGACTGCCGCCGTGACCGCTGCCCCCACTCTGCCGGGTCACCACGGCGCGCTGCTGGGCGCGGCCCTCTCACAGCTGGACTCCGTGATCCTGGGCAAGGGCGGACAGATCCGTCTGGCGGTGGCCTGCCTGCTGGCGCGCGGCCACCTGCTCATCGAGGATCAGCCCGGGGTGGGCAAGACCACGCTGGCGCACGCGCTGGCCCGCACCTGTGGCCTGCATTTCCGGCGCGTGCAGTTCACGGCCGACCTGCTGCCCGCCGACCTGACCGGCGTGAGCGTGTGGGACGCGGCGGCGTCCACCTTCCGCTTCCACGAGGGGCCGGTCTTCAGCGAGGTGCTGCTGGCCGATGAGATCAACCGCGCCACGCCGCGCACCCAGGGGGCGCTGCTGGAGGCCATGGAGGAGCATCAGGTCTCGGAGGGCGGCGTGACCCGGCCGCTGCCCGAGCCCTTTTTCGTGATCGCCACGCAGAACCCGGCCGCCTTCGTGGGCACCTCGCCGCTGCCGGAGGCGCAGCTCGACCGCTTCCTGCTGACCGTTACGCTGGGCTACCCCGATCCGGGGGCCGAGCGGCGGCTGCTGGAGAGCGGGGGCCGCAGCCAGACTGTGCGCGGGCTGCCGGCGCTGCTGAGCGCGCCGGCGCTGCTCGCCATGCAGGCCGAGGTGGACGCCCTGCACGCCGCCGGGCCGCTGCTGGACTACCTGCAGCTGCTGGCCCGCGCCACCCGCGAGCACGCGGCCCTGCGCGCCGGCCTCAGCCCCCGCGCCCTGCTGGCGCTGCTGGCGGCCTCGCGCGCCTGGGCCTACCTGCAGGGCCGCTCGATGGTGCTGCCCGAGGATGTGCAGGCCGTGTTCCCGGCCCTGTGTGCCCACCGCCTGCCGCTGCGCGACCCCTCCCAGGACGTCCAGAGGGTGCTGGAACGCATCCTGGCCGAGACGCCGATTCCTTGACGCCCGGCCCGCGATGACTGCCGCCCCGCAGACGCCCGTCCACCAGCCCCCAGGAGTCCGGCCGGCCCGCCTGCGCTTGGGGCTGACCCAGTTCGGCACGTCCTTTCTGGTGCTGGTGCTGCTCACCCTGATCGGCTGCGTGAACTACGACCTCAGCCTGGGGTACGGCCTGACCTTCCTGCTGGCCGGGGTGTGGGTGGTCGCGGCCGCGCAGGCGCTGCAGGCCGCCCGGCGCCTGCGGGTCAGCGTGTCGGCGCCCGCCGAGGCCACGGCCGGCCAGGACGCCCGCTTCACGCTGCGCGTGTCCGCCGAGGGGCGCGGCCTGCCGCTGGCCGTGATCGCCACCACCACCCAGGGCGACACGCGCTACCTGAATGCCCGCGTGCCGGACGGCGAGGCCCTGAACCTGAGCCTGAGGGTGCCTGCCCGCGTGCGCGGCCCGCTGGGGCTGAGTGGCCTGAAGGTCGGGGCGCTGGACACGCTGGCCCTCTGGCAGGTCAACCTGACGGCGCCGGCGCTGCCCAGCGTGCTCGTCCAGCCGGCGCCGGAGGAGGGGGCCCCGCCCGCGCCGCCGCGTGTGCAGGGCGGCCCCGGCGACGGCGGGCGGCGCACGGCCGGCGACGAGGAGTTCTCCGGTCTGCGGCCCTACGCGCCCGGCGACTCGCCCCGGCAGGTGTCGTGGCGGCACGTGGCCCGCACCGGCACCCTGCTCACCCGCGAGACCGACGCGCCGCTGGGCAGCGCGACCGTGCTGGACTGGGAGGACACGGCGGGCGCCGGAGAGCTCGAGGCGCGGCTCTCGCGGCTGGCCGCCTGGATCACGCAGCTGCGGGGCGGCCAGCGGCCCTTCGCGCTGAACCTGCCGGGCGAGACCCTGAGCGCCGGGTCGGGCGACGGGCACGCCCAGGGCGCCCTGAACGCCCTGGCCCGCTTCACGCCGCTGCCGCAGCCGCCCGAGCGCCGGGAGCACCGCACCTCGCCGCCGGTGCCGCTCTCGGCCGGCCCCATGCGGGCCACGCTGCTGGCGCTGGCCTTCGCGCTGGCGCCCGCCGCGCTGCGCCAGCCCTGGTGGATCACGGCCCTGATCGTGGGGCTGCTGCTGCACACCGACTGGCGGGTGGGGCGCGGCCGCGAGCCCCTGCCGACCTGGGGGCTGGGGCTGGTGGCGGGCCTGAGCGCGGCGTTGCTGGGCGGTACCTATGGCACGCTGCTGGGCCGCGACGCCGGCACCGCGCTGCTGGCCCTGCTGGCCGCCCTGAAGACCGCCGAGAGCACCACCCGCCGCGACGCCAACCTGCTGGTGCTGCTGGGCCTGTTCGTGACCAGCACGCAGTTCTTCTTCAGCCAGGGGCCGCTCACCGCCCTGCATACCGTGCTGGCCGCCTGGGCGCTGCTGGCGGCGGCCGCCCGCTGGACGGTGCCCGCCGCGCCGGGCCAGGACGCCCCCCAGGGCGAGGTGCTGGCCCAGGTGGGCAGCGTGCTGGCCCTGGCGGCGCCGCTGGCCCTCACCCTGTTCGTGCTGTTCCCGCGCCCCGCCGGCCCGCTGTGGACCCTGGCGCTGCAGGGCCAGGCGACCACCGGCCTGGCCGACGAGATCACGGCCGGCGAATTCAGCGACCTCGCCCAGAGCCGCGCCGTGGCCTTCCGGGCCGATTTCCAGGGGCCGGTGCCGCCGCCCGAGCAGCGCTACTGGCGCGGCCCGGTCTACGAGGCCTACGACGGGCAGCGCTGGGGCCAGGTGCGCCAGAACAGCGCCTCCGCCAGCATCGACTTCACGGGGCCGGTGTGGTCGTACACGCTGACCCTGGAGCCGACCTCCAGCCCCTGGGTGCCGGCGCTGGACGTGCCGGCGCGGCTGCCGGAGGGCACCTTCCTGACCACCGGCTTCCAGGCCGTTTCCCTGCGGCCCCTGACCACCCGGCGGCGCCTGACCCTGGAAAGCCGCACCGCGCGCCTGGGTATTCGCGAGAACGAGGACAGGCTGCGCTTCGACCAGTCGCTGCCGCCGGGCGAGAGTCCCCGCGCGCTGGCCCTGGCGGCGGCGTGGCGGGCCCTGCCCCCGGAAGACCGGGTGGGCGCGGGCCTGGACTTCCTGCGGGGCGGCGGTTTCAGCTACACCCTGAGCCCGCCCCGGCTGCCGGAGCGTAACCGCGTGGACGCCTTCCTGTTCGGCTCCCGGCAGGGATTCTGCGAGCACTACGCCAGCGCCTTCGTGTTCCTGATGCGCGCCGCCGGCCTGCCGGCCCGCATCGTGGGGGGCTACCTGGGCGGCGAGCAGAACCCCGACGGCGGCTACCTGATCGTCCGCCAGCAGGACGCGCACGCCTGGGCAGAAGTGTGGCTGCCTGGCCAGGGCTGGGTGCGCGTCGATCCCACCGCCCTGATCGCCCCGGCGCGCGTGAACGCCGGATTGCAGACCGCCCTGACCAGCCCCCAGGCGACCGTGGCCCCGGCCCGCAGTCCGCTGGCCCGCCTGCAGCTGCGCCTGGACGGCGTCCAGAGCCGCTGGAACGATCTGGTCATCGGCTACGACGACCTGCGCCAGCAGCAACTGCTGGGCTGGCTGGGGCTGGGCGGGGTGGGCTCGCCGGCCTATCTGCTGGCCCTGCCAATCTTGCTGCTGCTCGCGCTGCTGCCCGCCCTGTGGCTGCGCCGCCAGCTGGCCCGCCCGCGTGATCCGGCCGCCCGCGCGCTGCACGACCTCAGCGTGCGTCTGGGTGTGCCCAGGGGGCCGGGCGAGACGGCCAGCGCCTACGCCCTGCGTGTCCGTCAGGATCGGCCCCACCTGAGCGCCGGGCTGGACGAGCTGGTGCGCGCCTACCACGCCGCCCGCTACGCCCCGCCCGCACCCGGCGCCAGGGGCCGGAATGAGGCCCTGGTCGCCCTGAAAAGCGCCCTGCGCCGCATCCGGCGCTGAGGCGGCCGGGTAGCATGGGGGAGTGAACGTGCCCCGCTCCTTTCTCTCCGTGCTGGCCGGACTCTCGGCCGCGCTGATCACCTACGGCGTCCTCTTCGTGCGCGGCGACCTCTCCGGCGTGATGGCCTACCTGCGGGCGCGCGGGGCGCTGAGGCGGCTGCGGGAAGCCGGGGCCGACACGGCCGCCCTGAACGCCGCCCGCGAGAGGCTGCAGGCCATCGGGGAGCAGGTCGCCGACCCGGCCCTGGCCGCCCGCCTGATTCCCCTGGCGCTGCTGGTGGGCGTGGTCGTGGCGTGGATGGTCTGGCGGCTGTTCGCCCGGCAATCTGCCCGCCCAGCTCCCAGCGCCCAGGAACGCATGGTGTACCGCCTCGCCCACCGCAAGGGCGGCCGCTTCACGCTGGAGGATCTGCGCCTGCAGAGCCCGCTCAGCGAGGATCAGGCCCGCGCCGTGACCGCCCGGCTGGTCGAGCGGGGTCGCCTGACGCGCGAGGGCGAGGGCTTCCGCCTCCTATGAACCCCGCGGAGCTGGCCCGGCTGCTGGACGAGGCGAACCACGATCCCTGGGAGAGCGTGAGCGCCGCCCTGGCGCGCGTGGACGGCCAGCCCCACCCGCGCATCGGCTGGCTGACCACCCACCTGAGCGCCACCAAACGCGAGGCCTGGACGCGGATCGCCGCCGCGACCGGCGCGCCCGCCCCCCCCGAGGACGCCGGCCTGACGCGCCTGATGCGCTGGGAGGTGGGGGCCGCCGGACTCCTGCCGGAAGCCGCGCTGGACACCACCGTGGAGCACTCGGGCCGCCTGATGAGCGTGGCTGCCCTGCTGCGCCTGAACGCCCGCCACACCGCCTGGCACGCCGGACAGATCGCCGCGCTGGCCGGGCAGACCCGGTGGGCCTGAGCCCATGCCGGGGAAGCGGGTGCCGGCGGATCGTCCCTTCCTGACCGAGCCTCGACCTGAAGGGGAACAGGCGTCCGGCACCGCTCCAGACGCCCTGTTCGATCTGGCCGTCAACCGCGCCTGTGCCGCGCTGCGCGGCCTGCGTCCGGCCGATCCTGCGGGGGCGCTGGCCGCGTGGCACGCCCGCACCCGCTTCGCCCGGCGCATCGGGCTGGACGCCGTGAAGGCCGCCCTGGACGCTCATCCCGGCGCAGGCGCGTGGCACTGGGCAGGGGGGCCGGACGGAGGGTGGACAGCAGGACGGGCCCCGTTTCCGTAGCGGCTCAGTCGGCCCGAACCACGCCCCTAGCTGCTCCGACGCTCGCCGCCACGACCCCCGCCGCCATAACCTGCGCCGCCACGCGCACCGCCCGCGTGATCTCGCCCTGGGGCAGATAGGGGAGGGGCGGGCGATCCGGCGGGGCGGCCAGCGCGACCGCGGCGTTGGCGGGCACGTGCAGGAAGCCGCAGGGCACCCCGGCGCGGCCCCCCGCCTGAAGCCGCTGGAGCGCCCGGTAAAGCACGAAGTTGCACACGTACAGCCCCGCCGTGTTGGAGATGTCGCCCGGAATGTCCGCCTCCCTCCAGGCCGCCAGGATGGCCCGCAGCGGCAGCGTGCTGGACAGGGCGGCGGGGCCACCGGCCGACACGGGAGCGTCCTGATAGGTGTTCCCGGCGTTGTCCGGAATGCGGAAATCCATGACGTTCAGCGCCACCCGCTCCAGCGTCACCTGCGGGCGCCCGGCCGCGAGGCCGCACATCAGCACGGCGTCCGGCTGCAGATCGTCCAGCAGGGCGTCCAGTGCCGCACCCGCCGCCTGGGGCTCGACCGGCAGCAGGGCCGAGCGGACGCGCAGACCGCCCAGCTCCGCCCCGTCCAGCGCCCCGGCGGCCCGTGCGCTGGGATTGTCCGGGTGGGTGTGGAAGGGCTCGAAGCCGGTGAGGAGCAGCGTGGGCATACGGGGGAGTGTAGAGCCCTTCCGGAAATTCGGTAACAGTGTGCTCTACCGTGGTGGGGCACAGTGCGGTGCATGCGGCTGACTGATAAGCAGTGGGTCATCTTGATCCCCCTCATTCCAAGGCCCGTAAAGTGTACGAACCGTGGATGACCACGCCATCCAGATCGAGCAGTTCTGGATGGAATTCTCTGGATTTTTCGAACCGGTGCCTAATGGGCGGCTTTACCCAAAGGCGAGTACCCGCCCAAAACCACCTGTCATGACCGGTTTCAGGAGTGGATCGCACAGGGTGCGTTCCCCCGTATCCTCGCTGCCCTCTACGAGATGAGTGAGGATCAGAGCCTCCTTGATCCGCGCGAAGCGTTTATCGACGGCACCTTCAGCGCCGCCAAAAAAGGGGGCCGATGTCGGCCCAACCAAAAAAGGCAAGGGCACCAAGATCATGAGCATCGTGGACGCGGGCGGTGTACCGCTTGCAGGGCACACCAGCAGCGCCAGCCCTGCCGAGGTTCGGCTGGTACATGATACGGGATTAAGATGAGTTGCAAGCATGGACACGCTGCCACTGCACCCGTACCGAACCGTCACGGAACTTGAAGCGTCGTATCGATCGGCCCACCGTCCGGTCGAACGCTCCCGCTGGCACATCCTGTGGCTTAAAGCCAAAGGGTATCCCCCGCGCCAGATCGCTGATGCCACGGGGTACAACCGCAACACCATCAGCACCCTGGTGCGCCGATACAACCAGCACGGCCCTGAGGCGGTGCGCGACAAACGTCAGGACAACCACTCCGACCCCGCCCTGACCCCCGATCAGCAGCGGCAGCTCTCGGAGGCGCTGATGGAGACCCCGCCCAGGGGCGGGGTGTGGACGAGCGGCACCGCCCAGGCGTACATCTACGAGCACTTTGCGGTGGCGATCACCGAGGTGTGTGCGTGGGGGTATCTCAAACGCCTGGGGTTCAGTGTGCAGCTGCCACGTCCCCGTCACCATCTGGCGGCCGATCCAGACGTGCAGGCGGCGTTCAAAAAAAAGTAGCCCAAACATTGCGCACGGCGCAGGCAGCGTACCCGCACCAGCGGGTACGCCTGTTTGTTCAGGACGAAGGCCGCGCTGGGCTCAAACCTGTGCTCATGCGGGTGTGGGCCAAGGTCGGCCAGCGACCCATCGCGGTGCAGCATCGGGGGTTCCAGTGGCTCTACGTCTATGTCTTCGTGGAACCGGTCACCGGCACGAGTGACTTCTTGATCCTGCCGACAGTGAGCACGGCGGTCATGCAGGTGGCCCTGGCGGCCTTCAACGATGCGGTGAATCCGACTGGGCGGGACATCATCGTGCTGTTGCTGGATGGTGCGGGCTGGCACACCAGCCCGCAGCTGACCGTGCCCCCCACGATGCTGCTGGTCACGTTTCCCCCCTACACCCCGGAGCTGTCCCCAGCAGAACCGCTGGTCGGTCGAGTCAAGCGTCCCCTGGCGAACCGAACCTTCACGACCCTGGATGACGTGCAAGACGTCTTGAGCCACGAGTGCCAGCGCTTGATGGCGTCACCGTCCGAAGTGCAGTCGCTGACCGCTTTCCCCTGGATACGCCATGCCCTGAATTCATGTTAGTCCGGTATGACACGCTCGACGCCTCGTTCAGTTTGGACTTTCCTCAGCGGCTCATCGGTGACAAAGCCTACGACAGTGACGGCCTGGACATGGAACTCGCCGCGCTCGGTATCGAGATGATCGCGCCCAATCGCAAGAATCGCAAAAAGACACAAGACGGTCGGCCCTTGCGCCGCTTCAAGCGACGCTGGAAGGTGGAACGCACCATCGCCTGGCTCCAGAGCTTCCGCCGGGTCAGAACGCGAGACGCAGCGAAGGCCGAAAACTTCCTGGGCATGGTGCACCTCGCCTGCATCCTCATCATGCTCCGGGTTCTGTCCATATGACCGTGAAGCATAGAGAGATTGACAGGATCTTATCTGGAGACACACGCTGATTCGCGACCACAATCGGTGACGATCCGGAGGGTGTGTCCCTTCCATGGGTGCAGACTACGGACATGAAAGGGAAGCGGGGCTTCTTGTGGGTTGCATTCACTGGAGTTGCAGTTGTCGGGACAATTTGGAGCCTCAGCCAAGGAGAGATGTGGTTGGCGATTTTGTGCATTGTGCTGTTCTGTGTTGGTCTGCTCGGGATCCTGAGCTCAGGAACTCATCCCCATCCTGCTCCGGCTAGATCGTCCACGCTCCCACCTGAGGGGCGTGACGAAAAAAGCGTCATGCTACACGAGTCCCATGATTCCTGGGTTCGTCCTCAAGCTGAAGGTGGTGCTGAACCAGTCCTGTTCATTATTCCCTTTGTTGAAGTCGTGTTAGGGGCGTTCAGTTTTATCTATCTTGTCCAAGGTGCCATTCTTCTGCCGATCTGGCTCTTCGGTCTTCCTACCAATGTGAGGACAATGGCTTGGAGCCCGGTTCAAGCACGGGTCATTGACGCTTCGGGAGAGACATGCGGGAAATCGAAGAATGGAAGTTCTCACCGTCTCACAGTGACGTATCGCTATCAGGGGCAGACCTATGTTGCTGCGAGCCGTAGTAACCTTAACGCTTTTGTCCCTACGCTCCCACCCGGCACACGTTTGGGCGTCGTTTCTCCTTATGGTGCGGGGTGGAACTTAAGAGTCTATCACAAAGACTGCGGGCAGGACGTCAAGAACTGGATTTCTTACCCAGTACAACAGGTCTATATTAATCCCCGCCAACCCAACCAGGCGGTTGTGCACCGAGGCGTCCACTGGCCACAGAACACAGCACTGTCTCTTGGACGTGGACTCGTGCTGCTGTGGTTCACTCTGTCGCTCTTTTCACTCACAATCGGACTGCCTTTGAAAGACGTGCTGTTCCCCTGGAAGGTGGCCAAAGCTTTTATGCCGTTCACACGTGGCTAGTCCTCGAAGATGAGTCATCGCTGGAGGGTCGGCGGTTGTTCCCAAAAACGCTAGCCCCAAACATCAGTGGAGAACCTGCCGATTTTCCGGATGACTTGTAGAGCGCCCACGGGAGAGGGATCGGGCACCTTCGCGCCGCCCCGCAGGGGCTATCCTCACCCCTATGCCGGAACTGCCGGAAGTCGAGACCACCCGTCGCAAGATCGAGCCGCTGCTGCGCGGGCGCACCATCCTGCGCGTGGAGCACGATGCGCCGCACAAGTACCGCGACACGCACCTGGCCGTGGGGCGCCGCGTGCAGGGCCTCTCGCGCCGGGGCAAATACCTGATGCTGCAGCTGGCCGCGCAAGGCGCCGCCGAGGGCGACCCGCACGACCTGGAGTTCATCGTGCACCTGGGCATGACCGGGGGCTTCCGGCTGGAGCGCGGCAAGCACACGCGCGTGATCCTGGAAACCGACGCGGGGCTGCTGCATTTCGACGACGCCCGGAGATTTGGCAAGATGGCGGTCGTGCTCCCCGGCGAGTACGCCTCCATGCCCACCCTGGCCGCGATGGGCCCCGAACCCCTCTCTGACGACTTCCACGAGGCGCCCTTCGTGGCCCTGGCGCGCACGGCCCCGGCGGTCAAACCCTGGCTGCTGTCGCAGAAGCCGGTCAGCGGCGTGGGCAACATCTACGCCGACGAGGCGCTGTGGATGGCGAAGATCCACCCCGCCCAGACCCGCCTGAGCGCGCCCGAGGCCAGGCGCCTGTACCACGCCATCCGCGAGGTGATGGGCCGGGCGGTGGAGGCCGGTGGCAGCACCCTGGGCGACGGGGTGAGCAACTACCGGCAGCACGACGGCGAGGCCGGAGCGTTCCAGTTCGCCCATAACGCCTATGCCCGCAACGGCCACCCCTGCCCGCGCTGCGGCACCGAGATCGTGAAGACCGTGCTGGCGCAGCGGGGCACGCACTATTGCCCGAAGTGCCAGCAGCTTCGCGCAGAGAGCCGAGGGCAGAGAGCAGAGGGCGAGACCGATGTGTAGCTCTCTGCCGTCTGCCCTCTGCGCGCCGGGAGGCGCCGCCCATGACTGACCTCACCTCCATGCGCGTCTCGTACACGCAAGGGTCGTTGCGGCGGGCCGACCTGAAGGCTGATCCGCTCGCGCAGTTCCAGGGCTGGCTGGAAGACGCGCTGCGGGCGGATCTACCCGAGCCCTACGCGCTGCAGCTGGCGACCGCCGACGCCTCGGGGCGGCCCTCCGTCCGCACCGTGCTGCTGCGGGGGGCGGGCCCCGGGGGGCTGAGCTTCTACTCCAATTTCGAGTCGCACAAGGGGCGCGATCTGGCGGCCAATCCGCAGGCCGAGATGATCTTCTACTGGGCCGCGCTGGAGCGGCAGGTGCGCGCCTATGGCCCGGTGTCGCGCCTCCCCGATAGCGAGGCCGACGCCTACTTCCACGTCCGTCCACGGGACAGCCAGCTCGCCGCGCACGCCAGCGACCCGCAGAGTGCGCCGATTGCCGACCGGAACGCGCTGGAGGCGAAGTTCGCCGCGCTGTCGGCCCAGTACCCGGAGGGCACCGTCATTCCCCGCCCGGCCTTCTGGGGCGGCTACCGAGTGCAGGTGCAGGAGTGGGAATTCTGGCAGGGCCGCCAGGGCCGGATGCACGACCGCTTCCGGTATGTGCGGGCCGGGGAAGGCTGGCAGATCGACCGCCTGATGCCGTGATTCACCCATCCACCGCCCAGGCTGTGTAGGTCAGCCCGCTTTCCGCCGGCGCCCCACCCGCCATGCTGCCCGCATGAGTAACCTTTACACCGCCGAAGCCTCGGCCACGGGCGGCCGCGCCGGCACGACGAAAAGCAGCGACGGGCGCCTCGACCTGCCGCTGAGCGTGCCCGCCAGCATCGGCGGCGACGACGGCCCCGGCACCAACCCGGAACAGCTGTTCGCCGCCGGCTACGCGGCCTGCTTCCAGGGCGCGCTGGGCGTGATCGCCCGCCGCCAGAAGATCGAACTCAGCGACCAGAGCACCATCACCGCGCGGGTGGGGTTGCAGCGCAGCGGCCTGGGCTTCGGGCTGGACATTGAACTGGAGGGCCACTTCCCCGGCCTGAGCCCCGAGCAGGGTCTGGAACTCATGCACGCCGCGCATGGGGTGTGCCCCTACTCGGTTGCCACGCGCGGCAACGTGGACGTGCGCCTCAGCGTCCGCTGACCCTCCGCCGGCTCAGCCGCCCGCCTTCCGGCTGATCGGGGCGGGCGGATCGCCGTAAGGTCAGGTGCAGAGGGAGTGTCGTGTCCGGGAGGCCACGTTCGGGCCGCGTCGAGACCCTCCGCTCCGGGTGACTGGTGTTGCCTCCAGAATCAGGATCTACCGCTCGGCTGCTCCCGGGACGCCCAGTGCGGCGTCGGTCAGCTCCTCGCCCAGCAGGGCCGCGCGCTCCTGGGCGGTCAGGGCGATCATCACGCGGCGCAGCACCACGTCCACCGCCTGATCGGCGCTTTCATCCAGGGTCAGACCGTCGAGCAGGGGCACGTCCTGCTGCCGGGCCAGGTTCTCCAGCTCTTCTTGCATCATGCGGATCTCGCGGAAGTAGCCCATGTAGCGGTGCATGGGGCGGCTCGCGGCGGTTTCCTCGTCGCGCGACTGGAAATGCCGGCGGTGCTCCTGCTCGTCGGGCAGCGAGACCAGCATGGGAATGACCAGCGCCCCGGCGAAGGCCTCGGCGCGCAGGTAGCCGGGCACCAGATGCACGCCCTCCAGCACCAGGGAACTGCCCTCCTGCACGCTTCTCTGCACCACGGCGTTCAGCCCCACGCTGACCTGCTGCACCTGATCGCGGAAGCCGGCCAGCAGCGCCTCGCGCCCGGCCTGCTCGGGACGGCGGGTGCCGGGGGGCAACAGCGCTTCCCAGGCGTTGAAGGTGCTGGCGTGCAGGGTCGGCAGCAGGGCGGGCGAGACCATGGCGCGCATGACCTCGCGGATCGAGTCCGTGCTGACCACCCGCGCGATCCCCAGGCGGTAGGCGATCTCGGCGGCCAGGAAGCTCTTGCCGGTGCCGCTCACGCCGCCCAGCAGCACGATCACCGGGCGCGGCGGGCGGCGGATCACGCGCAGCAGCCGGTAGCGGGCGCTGATGTCCGGGCCGACCTCGTCGCGCAGCAGGGTCTCGACCTTCTCACGGATGGCGCTGCTGGTCACCACCCGGTCTTCGGTGCCGCGCAGCTCACGCTGCGTGATGCGCGCCACCTTACGGGCCACGTCCGGCGCCACCCCGGCGGCCAGCATGGACTGCACCAGAATCCCCTTGGAGAAGGGGGCGGGCACCCCCTCGCCGCTCAGCACACCCAGCTTGCCCCGGTTCTGCCGCAGGTAGCGGTAGGTCAGCCGCAGGTGCTCGCCGTAGCTCTCGGAGAGCACCTGCTCGGTCAGGGCGTCGATGTCCTCGGCGCTCAGGGTACGCACGCCGCTCTGGCGCAGCTGCACGTCCACGGCGCTGGCGGTGGCGTAGGCCTCGCGGCCGGTCAGGCCCGTGTCTTCCAGGGTGCGGGCCAGCACGCCCCGGCTGAACGGCAGGTGCCCCTTCTTGGCCGTGACCAGGATGTCCACGAAGGCCGGGATCTGGCGCGCGGCGGCCTCGGCGACCTCCGGGCCGGAGACGTCGCGGGCGATCTCGACCAGCAGGGCCTGCAGCTCAGCCGGGCTGACCAGGGTGCGGCGGGCCAGCCGGAGCTGCTGCTCGACCCGGCGTCCGGCAGCGGCGGCCCCACTGGCCGTCGCCCCGGCGTTGACCAGCGATTCCACGACCAGGCCCCGGCTGAAGGGGAAGGCGTGGCGCGGCGTGCCGATGCGAAGTTCCGGTTGGGTGATGGGCCTGACCTCCTGGGGCGGATTGGACTCAGTTTACTCCCAGGGTCTGACAGAGGACTGAATGATGTGCAGGCACGGTGTCCGGATCAGAAACAGTGTCCAGATCAGAAACAGTGTCCAGATCGGGCACAGTATCCAGATCAGGCACAGCGTCGAGCCATGGTCTGCGCCCGTCCGTGTCCAGCTTTCAGGTGGAGCTGCCCGCCCAGTGCAACCCCCCCGGTGCAACTCGCCCAGTGCAACCCGCTCAGTTCCGTCCGGCTTCCCTTTTCACGGCGCCGTCCAGCAGCAGGTTCAGGGCCAGCCGCATCTCGTCCTGCAGCGGGCGCTCGGTGCCGTAGGCGCTCCAGCGCAGGGCGACCATCAGGTAGGTGTCGGCGATCAGGTTGCTGATCCGCAGCAGGCTCAGATCCGTCCGCATCTGCCCCGACTGGTGCAGGGGGCGCAGGATCAGCTCGATCACCTTGCTCAGCGGCAGGGCCTGATACGCGGTGCGGGCGCGTTCGGGGTTGGGGTTCATGACCTCGTAGGCCAGCGGCGGGAACAGGTCGCGTTCGCGGGTGTTCTCGTCGGCCAGGCGATCCCAGACCTCGTACAGCACGCTCAGGGGCGCGGCGCCTTCCTGCAGGCGGCTCTCGGCGTGCTCGCGCAGGCGATCCATGACCTCGGAGCCGTAGTCGAGCAGCACGGCTTCCTTGTAGGGGTAGTAGTTGAAGAACGTCCCGCGTGACACGTTGCTGGCCCGCGCGATGTCGGTGGCCGTGGTGGTCTGGAAGCCGCCCCGCTTGAACAGGTCAATCGCCACGGTGTAGATGCGGGCGCGGCGCCGCTCCTTCTGACGCTCACGCAGGGACGAGGAATCCATGAGCACAGCCTATACCGTGGGCAGTCCAAAATTGCACCACGTCCAAGCAGTACTCATGCTCGGGGCCGGCCAGTGTGAGTGTCCGGGTTGGCCCCGAGCGTGGCCTGGAGTGCGGGGCGCTCCTGACCACTTCGGGCCCGTCCTCGCTTACCCTGTAGTCCATGAGTGTGATCCTGGGCATCGACATTGGCGGCAGCGGCATCAAGGGCGCACCCGTAGACACCGACACCGGCCAGCTGCTGAGCGAGCGCTACCGCATCCCCACGCCCGAGGGCGCGCGGCCCGCCGACGTGCAGGGGGTCGTGCGGCAGCTCGTGGATCACTTCGCCCTGCCCGGCGCGGTGGGCGTGACCTTTCCCGGCATCGTGCAGCACGGCCATATCCTCAGCGCCGCTAATGTGGACAAGGCCTGGATCGGCCTGGACGCCGACGCCGCCTTCACGGGGGCCACCGGGCGCGACATCCACCTCATCAATGACGCCGACGCCGCCGGGCTGGCCGAGGCGAAATTCGGCGCGGGGGCCGGCGTGAAGGGCACGGTGCTGGTGCTCACCTTCGGCACCGGGATCGGCAGCGCCCTGATCCTGGACGGCGTGCTGGTGCCCAACACCGAGCTGGGCCACCTGTGGCTGCGCGACAAACACGCCGAGACCTGGGCCTCGGACCGGGCGCGGGAACGCGACGACCTGAACTGGAAGCAGTGGGCCAAGCGGGTCAGCTCCTACCTGCAGCACCTGGAACTGCTGTTCAGCCCGGATCTGTTCATTATCGGCGGCGGGGTCAGCAAACGGCCCGAGAGGTGGCTGCCGGCCTTGACCGTGAGCCGCAGCCGGGTCGTGCCCGCCCAGCTGCAGAACGAGGCCGGGATCATCGGGGCCGCCATGATGGCCGCGCAGGCGGTTCCGGGCGTGGCAGAGCCGGCTGTACCTGCGTCGTCCCGTCCGGCAAAGCCAGCTGCGGCCGTGACGGCGCCCATGAAGAGTGCTGCGGTGAAAAAGGCGGCGTCCAAACCGGCAACGCCCCGGAAGTAGATCCTCGACTCTCTCTGCACCGCCGGGAGGGGTCACGATCCGGCCGGGGGAACTCCGGACAGAGTGAGCCCGTAGACAGTGCCGTATGGGATTCCTGAAACGAATGATGGCGGCGGTCGGTGTGGGTGGCGCGCGGGTCGATGCTCGCCTGGAGAGCGCCAGCGTGCGGGTGGGCGAACAGGTCTCGGGCGTGGTGGTGATCCAGGGGGGCAGCGTGGATCAGCGCATCGAGCGCATCAACCTGGGCGTCGCCACGCGCTATAGGCACGAAGACAGCTACGTGACCCACCAGCTGTCCAAGCAGGCGGTGGTGCCGGGCTTCGAGCTCAGGGCCGGCGAGACCCGGGAGTTCCCCTTCGCCCTCCCGGTGCCGCTGAACACGCCGCTGAGCCTGCCCGGCACGCAGGTCTGGCTGGCCACCGACGCCGATATCGCGGGCGCCGCCGACCCCGGCGACCAGGACTTCCTGCAGGTGCTGCCCAGCCGCGAACAGGAGATCCT
This sequence comes from Deinococcus koreensis, assembly GCF_002901445.1. Classification (NCBI taxonomy): domain Bacteria; kingdom Thermotogati; phylum Deinococcota; class Deinococci; order Deinococcales; family Deinococcaceae; genus Deinococcus; species Deinococcus koreensis. The sequence continues at coordinate 775,312 of NZ_PPPD01000001.1, read as the reverse complement.
GATCGGCGCCGCCCAGCGCCTGGGCTTCCAGCTCTCGGGCAGCGAGGTCGAGTACCACCGGGGCCAGATCGTGCAGGAACTGGCCTTTCGCCCGCCCTACGGCCAGTACCGCATCGCCGAGATCGAGATGATGATGCTGCCCTCTGGCGGCGGCCTGGAGGTGATTCTGGAGGTGGACAGGCGCGCCACCGGCCTGGCGAGCATGTTCACCTCCGAGTTCGAGCAGCGGGGGCGCTGGCATCTTGCGGCCCAGACCCTGGCCGCCGGGCCGGACGTGGTGGCCCGCGAACTGGAGCAGAGGATCAGGGCACTGATGTAGGTCGGGCCAGACCCGGCGGCGGGTGTTCTGAAGCATCTGTCATAGAGACCTGTCCTTCATGACCGACCGGAGCGAGTGAAGTTGACCGGGCATTGGGAGGAATGGAAGCTCAGACGCCTTTCGTCTGAGGCTGGAATACGGACAAATGCTCTAATCCCTCCATGACCCTTCCGGCCGATCCCCACACCCCCCGCCTGCTCGTGTGCGACCTGCTGTACACCGGGCTGGGCGGGGCGCAATCACCGGGAGCGGTGGTCGTGGTGGGGGAGACCGTCGCCGCGACCGGGCATCCGGACGAGCTGCGCCGCCAGTACCCGCAGGCCACCGAGGAGCATGTGGGCGGCGTGATCGCCCCGCCGCCCGTGAACGCCCACACGCACCTGGACATGAGCGCCTACGACTTCCAGGCCCTGCCGTACTTCCGCTGGCTGCCGGAAGTCGTGGTCGCCCAGCGCGAGCTGCGGGGCGTGGCCGGCGCGCTGGCGGGCGTACAGGAGCTGGCGCGGCTTGGGGTCGGCGGCGTGGGCGATATCGTGTACTCCCCGGAGGTCATGGACGCCCTGCTGGAGAGAGGCGACCTCAGCGGCGTGCTGTATTTCGAGGTGCTGGGCGCCTTTCCCGAGCAGGCCGAGGAGCGCTTTGCCCAGGTGCGTGCCCGCATCGAGGGCTGGCGTGGGCGCCTGGGCCCGGATCGGCTGGGTTCGGATCGCCTGCGCCTGGGCCTCACCCCCCACACGCCGTTCACCGTCAGTTCCCGCCTGATGCGTCTGGTCACCGACTACGCGGCGGGTGAGGGCCTGCCCCTGCAGATCCACGTGGCCGAGCACCCCAGTGAGCTGGAACTGTTCGCCACCGGCGGCGGCCCGCTGTGGGAGCACCGCCTCCGTCCCTTCATGCCCGAGACCTTCGCCCAGGTTATCGGCCGTGAGCCGGAAGCGGGCCTGACCCCCGTGCGGTATCTCGACGAACTGGGCGTCCTCGCGCATCGGCCCACGCTGATCCACATGGTCAACGTGACCCCGGACGACATCTCACGGGTGGCGAGAGCGGGCTGCGCGGTCGTGACCTGCCCGCGCTCCAACCATCATCTGGAGTGCGGCACCTTCCCCTGGGCGGCCTTCGCGGCGGCGGGGGTGGAGGTCGCGCTGGGCACCGACTCGGTCGCCAGCGGGGAGTCGCTGGACGTGCGCGAGGACGTGGCGTTCGCCCGCACGCTGTACCCCGCCCTCGATCCCCGCGTGATCGTGCGCGCGGCGGTCAAGGGCGGCCACCGCGTGCTGGGCAGCCGCGCGCCCTTCATCCGGCGAGGCGAGGCATGGTCGGAGCGCTATGTCTGGAATCAGGTTTGGTAGGGAGGAGGTCGGCTCAGCCGGCGCTCTGGCTGATCACGGCCTCGCAGGTGCCGCGCGCCACGGTCTGCCCTCCGCGTTCGAAGGTGAGCACCCCGCGCAGCGGCGCCGAGATCACGTTCTCGATCCGGCAGGTGTAGCTCAGACCCGCCGACTCGCCCACCCAGCGGAAGCGCGCCACGCGGCGAGTGGAGTCGTAGTCGGCCACCGTGAAGCCGGCCCGGCTGACCGAGAAGGCGTCGAACTGATCGCGCGCGTTGAAGGTGGCCGAGGTGTCCTGCACGTCCACCAGATCGGGCACGCCCACCGTGGCGCTCACGCTGCGGCCGTCCACCAGCCCGCTGACCGTCCAGGTCTGGCCGACCACCAGCGGGCCGGCGCGCCGTGGGGCGGGGCCGTCGGAGTTCGAGAGCAGGGAGGCCAGGGGCGCGCAGGAACCCAGGAGCGGCAGGGTCAGGGCCAGGGGCAGCAGGGCAGGCTTGAACATGCCCGCAGCATACGGGCCTCAGATGAGGATGCCAGCGAAGATGAGGGCTCCATGGGGCCGTCTGGCCCGCTGGCGGTGCACCGACCAGGGGCCGGCCAGACAGGCTCCAGCCCCCGCTGGCCGCCCGGCCCCCCGCCCTGAGTCCCCTCCACTCAATTTGCCTACGCCCCCTGTGCTGAGGTCGTGAGGTCTGCGTCAGGTCAGGCGCGTTATACTCGCGTGTCATGTTCCGTGTCCTGAACAAATTGTTTGATAACAACCAGCGTGATGTGGCGCAGATCGTGAAGACGATTGTCCAGCCCGTCAATGCCCTGGAAGAAGAGACCATGAAGGTCGAAGATCTCGCCGCCGCGTTCATGGAGCTGCGCCGCCGTGTCCAGGAGGGAGGGGAATCCCTGGATGACGTGATCATTCCGGCCTTCGCGCTGATCCGCGAGGCCGGGCGCCGCTCGATCGGGAAACGCCATTACGACGTGCAGCTCATCGGCGGCTACGCCCTGCACAAGGGCCGCATCGCCGAGATGAGAACCGGCGAGGGCAAGACGCTGGTGGCCTCCCTGGCGCTGGCGCTCAACGCGCTGGAAGGCCGGGGCTGCCACCTCGTGACCGTGAACGATTACCTCGCGCGGGTGGGGGCCGAGGAGAACGGCCTGCTGTTCCGCACGCTGGGCCTCACCGTGGGCCTGTCGAGCCGCGAACTGCAGCCCGCGCAGAAGCAGGCCGCCTACGCCTGCGACATCACGTACGTGACCAACTCGGAACTGGGCTTCGACTACCTGCGCGACAACATGGCCCAGAGCCGTGAAGCGCTCTCGCTGCGCGCCGACTTCCCCCTGAACTTCGCCATCGTGGATGAGGTGGACTCGATCCTGATCGACGAGGCCCGCACGCCGCTGATCATCTCTGGCGCCGCCGAGAAGGCGACGGACCTGTACTACGTGTACGCCAAGCTGATCCGCCGCCTGAAAAAGGGCCTGCCCGCCGAGCCCGGAGTCCGCACCGAGCCGACCGAGGACTACACCATCGACGAGAAGAGCAAGCAGGTGCACCTGACCGAGCAGGGCATCTCCAAGATCGAGCGGCTGCTGTCCCTGAACGACCTGTACAGCCCCGAGAGCATGGAAAAGGCCCACATGATCACCCAGGCCATCCGCGCCGCCGAGCTGTACAAGCGCGAGAAGGACTACATCGTGAATGCCGAGGGCGAGGTCATCATCATCGACGAGTTCACCGGGCGCTCGATGCCGGGCCGCCGCTACGGCGAGGGCCTGCACCAGGCCATCGAGGCCAAGGAGGGCGTGAAGATCGAGAACGAGAACCAGACGCTCGCGACCATCACGTACCAGAACTTCTTCCGGCTGTACAGCAAGTTCGCCGGCATGACCGGCACCGCCAAGACCGAGGAGAAGGAATTCCTCGACATCTACGGCAGCGACGTGCTGGTGATCCCCACCAACCGCCCCGTGATCCGCAAGGACGCCGAGGATCTGGTCTACCGCTCCAAGATGGGCAAGTACCGCGCGGTGGTCGAGGAAGTGAAGACCATGAACGCCTCGGGGCGGCCCATCCTGATCGGCACCGCCTCCATCGTGACCAGCGAGCAGCTCAGCGGCCTGCTCACCGACGCCGGCATCCCGCATTCAGTGCTGAACGCCAAGTTCGAGGCCCAGGAGGCCAGCATCATCGCGCAGGCGGGCCGCAGCGGCACCGTGACCATCGCCACCAACATGGCCGGGCGCGGCACCGACATCAAGCTGGGCGGCGACAGCGAATCGATCATCGGCGAGTCCATCGAGCAGCAGCTGGGCATCAGCCGCTTCTCACCCGAGGCCGAGAACTTCATCAAGGCCATCAGCCGCGAAGACCCGGAGGCCGCGCACCTGGGCACGCTGATCCCCGGCATCACGCCCGAGTTCATCGCCCAGGCCCAGCAGCTGCACGCCGACGTGAAGGCCGACCACGAGCGCGTGAAAGAGCTGGGCGGGCTGCACATCGTCGGCACCGAGCGCCACGAGTCGCGGCGCATCGACAACCAGCTGCGCGGCCGCGCCGGGCGTCAGGGCGATCCGGGCTCCAGCCGCTTCTACGTGTCCTTCGAGGACGACCTGATGCGCCTGTTCGCCAACGACCGCGTGGTCGCCATGATGGACCGGCTCGGCATGGACGACACCCAGCCCATCGAGGCCAAGATGGTCACGGGCGCCATCGAGAAGGCGCAGGCGCGCGTGGAAGACCGCAACTTCAGCACGCGCAAGCAGCTGCTGGAGTTCGACAACGTGATGAGCAAGCAGCGCGACACGGTGTACGCCCAGCGCCGCGAGGTGCTGCTGGGGCCAGACGAGGACGTCGAGGAATCGACCGAGGGCATGATCGCGGACTTCGTGGACATGCAGCTCGCCACCTACGTGCCCATCGAGCAGAACGCCGACGCCTGGGATATCGAGGGTCTGCAGACGGCCGTGCTGGACGCCGTGCCGCAGCTCGAGGGCTTCGATTTCGAGGGTCTGCGCAGCCGCACGCCCGCCGAGGTGCAGAACGCCCTGCTGCAGGCCGTGGCCGACGCCTACGACGCCCGCAAGGACGAGCTGGGGCCGACCATGCTCAATTCCCTGGCGCGCTACGTGCTGCTGCAGGTCGTGGATCAGCACTGGAAGGAGCACCTGCACAGCATGGACGTGCTCCGGCAGGGTATCGGCCTGCGCGGCTACGGCCAGCGCGACCCGTTCACCGAATACAAGTTCGAGGCCACGAACATGTTCAACGAGATGATCGACACCCTGAAGGGCGAGGTCACCAAATTCGTGTTCCGGATGCAGTTCGGCCAGTCGGCCTGAGTCCATTCCGCGTCGGCCAGACAGGGCCGCGCTGACAACCAGACACACGAGGACGGGGCGCCCAGCTGGCCCCGTCCGCTTCATCTGCCCGCCTGTCAGAATCCCGTGAGCCGAACATGAACATTATGAATGCATGGTGGCCATCCTTGTCTTCAGGAGCAGGCTCAGCAGCGGGCCAGAGGCGCTGACGCCCGGGCGCCGGACGTCCGGCGATCGGATGTCTGGTGGCTGGGCGCCCTCTGCCGTGGCGGTTCATGTCGGCTGATTTCGCGCTGCGGCTCGACTGGGTCGGCACGGCAGCCGACCGTGGGCAGGGCTGCCCGGACGACCTGGGGCTGCCCTTCCGGGTGGGCGGCTGGGCCGTGCGCTTCACCCAGGGCCTGCGGGCACCGGAGGGGAGTGGGCCGGTCGTCTGCCGGGAGAGCGGCGTCGTGGCGATCCTGAGCGGTCACCTCTACGGCACCGCGCCCCGGCAGCTGCCGCAGCTGTACCGCCAGCACGGCGCGCAGCTCGCCGGGCAGCTGGAGGGCGCCTTCGTGCTGGTGCTGCTCGACCTGCGCTCGGGGCGCGTGCTGGCGATCACCGACCGGGTGGGCTCGCACAAGCTCTACGTGGCGCAGGAGCTGGCGCAGGGGGAAGGCCGGGTCGATCTGGCGACCCGCGTCGACTGGCCCGCCTTCCGCAGGCGCCCCCTCGACCCGGCCGGGGTGGCCGGCTACCTGGCGACCGGCAACATGTTCAACGGCCTGAGCCTCTATCAGGGCGTGCGGTCGCTCGACCGGGCCACCGTCCATGAACTCACGCCGGACGGGCTGATGCGCCAGGACTACTGGACGCTGACGCCGGAGCCCAGCGCCGGACGCGCCTCCCTGCCGGATCTGCGGGCGGAGCTGGCCGCCCTGCTGCGGCGGGCGGTCGAGCGCCGCCTGCCAGCCCCCGGCGCGCCGGCCACCATCTCGCTGAGCGGCGGCTACGACTCGCGCGGCCTGCTGAGCCTGCTCTCGGGGAGGGGCCACGGCCTGGAGACCTTCTCGTACTCGCTGGGCACGCCGGCCCGGGGGTCGGATCCCACGGTCGCCCAGCGGCTGGCCGCGCAGTACGGCGCCCGACATCAGGTGCTCACGGCCTACCGGGGCGACCTGCTGAGCACGGTGCGGCGCAATGCCCGGTGGGGCCAGGGCGTGACCCACTTCTGCGACGAGGCCGACGCCTGGGCGGAGCTGAGCGAGCACCTGGGCGGCAGGTCGCCCGGCGACATCTTCGTGGGGGAGCAGGCCTTCGAACTCAGCGCCAAGCCCCTGAACACCGTGCCCGAGCAGCTCAAGAACCATCACCTGACCGGCTTCTATCCCCTGAACTGGCTGGCCGGGCGGCTTCCGGACGGCGCCTTCGGGCATCTGGAGAACGCCTGGCAGGGCGAGCTGGAGACCATCGTGGCCCGCACGCTGCACTGGGAGAGCCCGCTGCAGCGCGAGCTGGCCCTGACCCTCGACCAGAGTCTGCCCTACGTGCTGCTGCCCTGGCGCGAGCGCTTCGCCGGTCACGCCGCGCGGGTACACACGCCCTATCTGGACACCGACGTGCTGGAATTCCTGCAGCGGGTGCCCCTGGAAGCCCTGGCCGACAAGGCGCTGTTCAAGGACGCGCTGCGCCACCTCGACTCCGAACTGCTGCGCGTGCCCATCGCGTCCAGCATGGGCTACGAGCCCGACTGGGCGGCCGAGCTGAGGGGCCAGCGGGAGGCGGTCTGGGAGGCCATGCGCGCCCAGCCCAGCCGACTGGACGACCTGATCGACCCGGACGCCGTGCGCTCGCTGCTTTCCGGCCTGAGCGCGCCCTCGCTGCGGGCCCGGCTGACCGGCGCCGCCCGCCAGCATCTGGGCCGCTTCCGGCACGGGCCGTACGGCACCCGCCTCTTCGGGCCCGCGGGCCTGCGGATTCCCTCGGTGGATGTCCCGACCTTCCTGATGCGCCTGCTGACCCTGCGGGAAGCCGAGATGCGCTCGCCCGCGCTGGCGGGGCTGGACACTTGGACGCCGGAGATGGAGCGGCCCGCCCTGAGCGCGCCCCCTGCCTCCCTGCCTCCCCACGCGGCGTCCTGACGGGGGCACGCCGGGGGCGGGTGTCGGCTAGCATGGCCGGAGCCCGCCCCACCCGCCCCCGAGGTCACCATGACGCAGACCCGTCCGACGCAGACCCCTCCGTCCGCCGCCCCGACTGAGCCCACCCCGACGGAGCCCAACCCGATGGAGTCCGGCCTCCCTGAGCAGGTCGTCGCCTGGCGCCGGCACCTGCACCGGCATCCGGAACTGTCGTTTCAGGAGCACGCGACCGCGCGGTATGTCGAGTCCGTGCTGCGCGGCTTCCCGCACCTGAACCTCAGCCGCCCGACGCCCACCAGCGTGCTGGCGGTGCTGCGGGGCACGGCGGGGCCGGGGCGCACGGTGCTGCTGCGCGCCGACATGGACGCCCTGCCCATTCAGGAGGACACCGGCCTGGACTTCGCCTCCCAGACCCCCGGCGTCATGCACGCCTGCGGCCACGACGGCCACACCGCCATGCTGCTGGGCGCCGCGCAGGTGCTCTCTCACAGCCGCGAGACCCTTCACGGCGAGGTGCGCCTCCTCTTCCAGCACGCCGAGGAGCTGTTTCCCGGCGGCGCCCAGCAGCTCGTGGACGCCGGGGTGATGGACGGCGTGGACGTGGCGGTGGGCGAACACCTGATGAGCCAGATCCCTACCGGCGTGATCGTCCTGCGCGACGGCGCGCTGCTGGCCGCCCCGGACGCCTTCACGCTGACCATCCACGGCCAGGGTGGGCACGGCGCGAACCCGCACGAGACCGTCGACCCGGTGGTGCTCGCCGCGCAGGTCATCCTGGCCTTTCAGACCGTGATCTCCCGCCAGCGCGACCCGCTGGAGCCGGCGGTGTTGAGCGTGACCACCATCCACGCCGGCACGGCCCACAACGTCATCCCGGACAGCGCCCAGCTGGGCGGCACGGTGCGGACGCTCGACCCCGCGCTCCGCGAGGCCATGCCCCGGCGCATGGAACAGATCGTGCAGGGGCTGTGCGCCGCCTACGGGGCCACCTACACCTTCGACTATGTCCAGGGCTACCGCGCCACCATCAACGACCCGGCCACCACCGCGCTCCTGCGCGAGGTGACGGCCCAGACGCTGGGAGACGCCGTGACCATCCACCCCGGCCAGCCCAACATGGGCGGAGAGGACTTCAGCGCCTACCTGAGCCGCGCGCCGGGCACCTTCATCATCGTCGGGGCGGGGGGAGACGGGCAGGCGCCGCACCACCACCCACGCTTCAACTTTGACGAGCGGGCGCTGGAGCACGGCCTGAAGCTGTACGTGGCGGCGGCGCGGCGGCTCACGCAGCCGCTGTAGGGGCGCGGCCGCCCGATTCCCGGTTCCGTCCGGGCTCAGGTCGGGGGTGCGCTCACTCCGCTTCGCTGGGCAGGGCCCGTACGGCGGCGTTCCGCTCGGCGTCCCGGCCCCGCGCCACGTCGCGCACGCCCCGGCGCCCGAAGGCGTGGGCGAGGTCGCGCTCGGGCAGCCGCAGCACCGTGGGGCGGCCGTGCGGGCAGGCCCAGGGGTGCTCGCAGTCGGCCAGCGCAGCCAGCACGCCCTCGCCCCGGTCAGCATCGAGCATTCCGGCCTTCAGGGCCGGGGCGCAGGCCAGCCGCGCCAGCACGTCGCGGCGGGGGTCGGGCGAGTCGCCCAGGGCGGCCTCCACGATGGTCTCGTGCAGCCTGGGCAGCGGCAGGGCGGCCAGGGTGGCGGGCAGACTCCGCAGGCGGGCCAGCCCGGCGCCGAAATCCTCCAGTTCCAGGCCCCAGGCCTGCAGCTCCGCCTGGCGCTCGTGCAGGCGCGCGGTCTGCTCGGCGCTCAGGTGCAGGAGTTCGGGCTCCGGCAGTTCCACCGGCGGGGCGGCCCCCAGTTCACGGCTCAGGCGTTCGTACAGGGCGCGTTCGTGCGCGGCGTGGGCGTCGACCACCCACAGGTCACCCTCGCCCTGGGCCAGCAGGTACAGGCTCTGGTACACCCCGACCAGATGCAGCACGGGAAAGGAGCCGCTTCTGGGCGTGCTGGCGGGTTCCGGCGGCAGGGTCAGCAGCGGGGCGGCGCGGGCCAGCGGGTGCTGGGCCAGGGCCGCGGCCACGGCGGCCTGCACCCGCGCGGCCACCCCGCTCAGGTCGGCCAGGGCCACCACCTGCTTGGCCGGGTGGACATTCGGGTTGTGATCCTGCGGGGCAACGGTGATGTCCAGCACGCACAGCGGCGCCGCGCTGCCGGGCAGCAATTCCGCGTAACCGGAGATCACGGCCTTTTCCAGCTCCGGGGGGGCCAGCACCGGACGCCCGTTCACGCTGAAGTGCATCCGGTCACGCCGCGAGCGCGTCAGTTCCGGGCGCGACACCACGCCGCGCACGCCCTCGGCCTCCACCCTCAGCACCCGGTTGGCGCTGACCGGGCCGTAGACGCTGGCGACCGCCCCCCGGTGGTCGGCCGGGGCGTGGGTCAACCGGGGATCGCCGTCCACGCTCAGGCGCCAGTGGCGGCCCGGATGGTGCAGCAGGTAGCGGCCCACCAGCGCCGTGATCTCGCGCACCTCGCTCGCCGGGGAGGCCTGGGTGCGGCGGCGGGCGGGCATCGTGTGGAACAGGTTACGAACCGTGACCGTGGTACCGGCGGGGGCCGTGGCGCGGCTCACGTGCACCTCCTCGCCGTGGGCCAGCACCTCGGCGGCGCCCACCTGCGCGGCGGGGCGGGTCACCAGATGCAGCTGCCCCGCCTGCGCGGCGGCCCACAGGGCCTCGCCCCGGAAGCCCAGGGTGGTCACGTGATCCACCGCCGAGACCTCCGGGGCGAGCTTGCTCGTCGCGTGGCGCACGGCCGCGAGTTCCACGCTGCCCAGGTCGATCCCCGAGCCGTTGTCGCGCACCCGCACCAGCCCCAGGCCGCCGCCCTCCACCTCGATCTCGATACGGGAGGCGCCGGCATCCAGCGCGTTGTCCACCAGTTCACGCACCACGTCCAGCGGCCGCGACACCACCTCGCCCGCGGCGATCAGCCGGGCCACGTGGGGCGGAAGCACCTGGATCATGGACGCAGCCTAGCGCACGCCCAGGCGCGCAAATGCGGGGCTTTTCCAGTTGCGGGCGGCCACTCCGGCAGGCCCGGATTCCTGCCCCCACGCTCCGGCGAGTCCCGCCTAACGCGGCAGCAGCCAGATGTTGCGGAACTGTACCCGGTTGCCGTGATCCTGCAGCACCAGCGGCCCCGGCGTGTCGGCCTCGGGCTCGCCCAGGAAGGTGCTGGCGCTCAGGGGCACGTCGTCCTGCACCTTCTCGCCGTTGAGCCAGACCGTCATGCGGGCGTCGTCGGTCTTCCGGCCGCCCTGCCAGCGGGCGGCGCGGAACTCGACGTCGTAGGTCTGCCAGGTGCCGGCGGGAAGGGCGGCGTTGCTGCTGGCGTCGCGCTGGCCGTAGATGGCGCCCAGATCGTTCTTGCCGCTCAGCGCGCCCCCGAAGGAATCGAGCAGCTGCAGCTCGTAGCGGCCCTGCAGGTACACGCCGCTGTTGCCCCGATCCTGTTCGGGCAGGGCGCCGGGCGTGACCGGCAGCTGGAATTCCAGATGCAGCCGCAGATCGCCGTAGGCCTCGCGGGTGCGGATGTCGTTGCTCACGGCCTTCCCGCCGACCTGAAGACTGGCCGGGCGCACCGTCATGGCGCCGTCCTGCACCGGCCAGTCGGCGGGGGCGCCCGTGCGGCCCTGCCACGCGGCCGCGCTGGCGCCGGGGCCGCTGCCCAGCAGCACCGTCGCCCCGGCGGGGGGTGGGGTGTAGGCCAGGGGCCTCAGCTCAATGGCGCGGTAATACACCTCGGCCCCCTCGGCCTGCAGCAGGATGCGCCCGCCGGTCAGCGGCGAGCCGTCGGCGCCGCGCAGCCGGGAAGCGCGGGCCGCCACCTGACCGCCCACGATCTGCACGACCTGATCTCCGGAGACGACCAGCTCCAGCGCGTTCCAGCCCTGCGCCTGCTCCGGGGGGGTGCCGCTGCGGATCAGGCGCTTGTAGCTGTCGTCACCGAACGCCGTGGTGTGCGCCCGGCCCAGGGGGTCGTACTGCAGCTCGGCGGCATTGGCGTCCTGCACGGTGCTGCTGAAGTTGGTGCCGTCCAGCGTCCAGAGGTCGCCCGTGCTGCCCTCCATGATCTGGAACTCCAGCCCCTGGGGCCAGATCTGATCGGGGCCGCTGACGTGGTAGAGCAGCCCAGCGTCGCGGGGCTCCGTCGCGCGCGGGGCGAACTTCTTGCCGCCCCAGCGGTACTCCAGCCGCAGCCGGTAATCCTTGTGGAGCTGGTCGGTCGCCAGATAGCCGAATTCCTGCTCGGCGCCGGACGGCGGCAGATCCAGGACGTGCAGCGCCCCGTCCTCGACCTTGAACACGCCCCTGGGATCGCCGCCCCTGCCGCTCGATGGGAACCAGGCCGACCAGCCGCGGAGATCGGTGCCGTTGAAGAGTTTCTCCCAGTTGGTCTGCGGCGAGGCCTGAACGGGCGGCTCCGGGGTCGGCGGGGCCGTACCGGCGGGCGCCTGATCGCAGGCACACAGCAGGGCGCCCAGCAGCAGCGCCAGACCCGGGCGGCGCCGGGAAAGGGGCGGGGGGAGCGGGGTCATAGGATCGTCACCAGGGGGTCGGGCATCAGGGGGGTCGGGCATCGGGGGGCCTCCTGCGTCACGCCGCGCACTCGGGGTGGGCGTCACACTCTGACCACTGTCCGGCGCCTCCCTCCCGTCCTCGTGAGGGGAGGGTCAATCGGGCCGGGCGCTCTTTTCATCCGCCGTGGCTCACCTGTCCCGGCAGAGCTGTGCGGCCGGTCATTTCTCTGCTCGACCGGCGGCGGCTGGCTTCTGGGGGCTGGACGAGCGAACCCGTGCTCAGGGCAGGATCTTGCCCGGGTTGAGCAGCCCGCTTGGGTCGAGCAGCGCTTTGATGGCGCGCATGAGCGCCAGGGTGTCCCCGTGTTCGCGGGCCAGGTGCGCCCGCTTGTGCAGGCCGATGCCGTGCTCGCCGGAGCAGGTGCCGCCCAGCGCCAGGGCCTCTCCGATCATGCGGTCGTAGACGCCGTGGATGCGCGCCCAGGTGGCCCCGTCGTCCGGCGGGGCGTGGAACAGCACGTGGAAATTGCCGTCGCCCACGTGGCCCACGAAACTGGCGTGCAGGCCCTCCTGACCGGCCAGCGCCCGCGAGAAGCCGATGATGCCGGGCAGATGCTGCAGCGGCACGCAGATGTCCGTGCTCAGGCGGTCGTGCCCCGGGTACAGGGCGCCCAGCGCGTAGTAGGCGTGGTGCCGGGCCTCCCACAGGGCGGCGCGGTCGGCGGCCGAGCGGGCGACCTCCAGCCCCCCCCCGCCAGAGTCCGCCATGATCTCGGAGCACAGGCCCAGCGCTTCTCCCAGCCCCACTGCGCTGGACGAGGCGAGTTCGATCCAGAGCGTCGGCGCCTCCGGATACGCGGCGCCCTCATGGCGGTTCACGGCGCGCATCAGCTCGGCGTCCATCAGCTCCAGGCGCTCCGGGCTCAGCGCAGCGCCCATCACCTGCACGGCGCAGGTCGCCGCCGCCTCCACGCCCGGAAAATGCCCCCGCAGCACGGCCACGTGCCCCGGCAGCGGCCAGAGCTTCACGGTCAGTTCCGTGATCACGCCCAGCGTGCCCTCGGCGCCGATGAACAGGTGCTTCAGGTCGTAGCCGGCGCTGGTCTTGCGGGCCTTGCTGCCCACGCGGATCACCGAGCCGTCCATGAGGGCCACGCGCAGTTCCAGTACGTTGTCGCGGGTGGTGCCGTAGCGCACGGCGCCGGTGCCCGAGGCGTTGGTGGAGGCCATGCCGCCTAAGGAGGCCTCGGCGCCCGGATCGACCGGGAAGAACAGCCCGTGGGGCCGGGAGCGGCGGTTGAGTTCCGGATAGGTCACGCCGGGCTGCACGGTGGCCTGGAAGCCGCCCGGCTCGAGGGCGAGCACGGCGTTCATGGAGCTCACGTCCAGCGAGAGCCCGCCCTGCACCGGGATGACCTGCCCCTCCAGCGAGCTGCCCACCGCGAAAGGCGTGACCGGGAAGCCGTGCGCGGAGGCGAGGCCCAGCGCGTCCACCACGTCGGTCTCGCTCCGGGCGAAGAGCACCGCGTGCGGCGGGTGAACCGTGGGGTGGCTCTCGTCGCGTCCGTGGGCCTGCAGGATGGCCGGCGCGGTGGAGAGCTGCTCGGCGAAGCGGGCCTGCAGCGCGGCCAGCGCCTCCGGCTTCACGAGGCTTCTTCCGGCTGAACCGGCTCGGACTGAACCGTCCAGCCCTCGGCCCTCGGCCCCCCGCCCTCGGCCGCCTCCCGTTGCCAGCGGTGCAGCACCTCCAGCGCCCCCATGGGCGTGAGGCGCGAGAGATCCAGGGCCGCCAGCTCGCGCACCAGGGTGCGGTCGTCGCCGCCGGTGTTCAGGGCGGTGAGCAGCCGCGCCGCGCGGGCGGTCACGGGGGCGGGCAGGCCGGCCAGCCGGGCGACCTCCACGCCGTAGCTCTGGCGGGCGGCGCCGGGCACGACCTGATGGTAGAAGGTCAGGCCGCCCACGCCGCCGTTCAGCGCGGCGTCCTCCTCGGCGGCCACGTGCAGGTTGATCAGCCCCGGATGCTCGGCCTCCAGCCGCGTGAGTTCGAAGTAGTGCGTGGCGAACAGCGTATGGGCCCGCGTGACATGCAGGTGCTCCAGCGCCGCCTGCGCGATGGCGAGGCCGTCCAGCGTGGAGGTGCCGCGCCCGACCTCGTCCAGGATCACCAGGCTGCGGTGGGTCGCGCCGTGCAGGATGGCCGCCAGCTCGCTCATCTCGACCATGAAGGTGGAGCGGCCGCCCGCCAGGTCGTCGCTGGCGCCGATGCGGGTGTGGATGGCGTCGTACACCGGCAGCTCGGCCTGGTCGGCGGGGACGAAGGAGCCGATCTGGTGCAGCAGCGCGCAGATCGCCACGGTGCGGAGGTAGGTGCTCTTGCCCGCCATGTTCGGCCCGGTGAGCAGCAGCACGAAGCGGCCGCCGTCCAGCCGGGCGTCGTTGGGCACGAATTTGCCGCCCGTCGCCTGCTCGACCACCGGATGCCGCGCCTGGGTCAGCGTCAATTCGGCGTCCGGGGTGGTCTGGGGGCGCACCCACGAGCAGTCCACGGCGATCTCCGCCAGCGCCGAGAGCACGTCCAGTTCCGACAGGGCGCCCGCCGCCTCGGACAGCGCCTCGGCGTGGGCGGCGAGCGAGTCGCGCAGCTCGGTGAAGGCCTCGACCTCCAGCCGCCCGGCGGCCGTGTCCAGGCGGGCGATCTCGCGCTCGCGTTCGCGCAGATCCGGGCGGGTGAAGCGCGCGCGGTCTTTCAGGGTGGCGACCTGCCGGTAGTCGGCGGGCACCTTACCCAGGTGCGGCCCGGTGACCTCCAGAAAGTAGCCGAAGACGGTGGTGTAGCCGACCTTGAGGTTGCCGATGCCGGTGCGCGCCCGCTCGCTGCTCTCCAGTTCGGCCAGCCAGGCCCGGTGCCCCAGCGCCTCGGCGCGCAGTTCGTCCAGGCCCGCGTGGAAGCCGTCCCGGATCAGGCCGCCGTCGCCCAGCCGCAGGGGCGGGTCGTCGACCAGCGCGGCGCGGATGCGGGTGACCACGTCCGGCAGCCCCCCGAGCCGCGCGCAGAGGGTGCCCAGCAGGCCGCCCTGGCCGTCCAACAGCCGGGTGGCCTCGGGCAGCAGTTCCAGGGTGCGGGCCAGCGCGGCGACCTCGCGGGGGCCGGAGCGGCGCGTGGCGACCCGCGCGGCGAGGCGTTCGAGGTCGTGCGCGCGGTACAGCAGCGACCGCACCCCCCCGCGCAGGTCGGCGGCGCGGGTCAGGGCCTCCACCCCGTCCAGCCGGGCGCGGATGCTCAGTTCGTCCAGCAGGGGAGAGCGCAGCCAGGCGCGCAGCCGCCGGCGCCCGCCGGCCGTGCGGGTCTGGCACAGCACGTCCATCAGGGTCACGCCCTGCGGCGACTGCGGCGTGAAGACCTCCAGCGCCCGCACCGCCGACTCGGGCAGCCGCATGTGCGCGCCGGGCTCGAAGCGCACCACCCGGCGCACCATCTCCAGTTGCCCCTGCTGGGTCACGCGGGCGTAGCCCAGCACCGCTCCGCAGGCCCGCCGCAGCGCCGATGAGCCCAGCGTGCCCGGCACCTCGCCCAGCGCGGCGACCAGCTCGGCGCAGCAGCCCTCCTCCCCGAAGTTGGCCGGCGAGAGCATGACCGGGAAGCGGCCCTGGAAGTCCGCGAGCAGCGCCGCGTTGCCGGCGAGTTCCGGCGAGAGCAGCACCTCGCGCGCCCGCCAGCGCGAGAGTTCGTCGTAGAGCGCCGCGCGGGTGTGGAAGGCGGCGCAGCGGAACTCGCCCGTGCTGACGTCCAGCAGGGCCAGCGCGTAGCCGTCCCCGGTGGCGACCGCCGCGAGGTAGTTCTCGTCCACGCTCAGGTGGCGCTCCTCGGTGACCGTGCCGGGCGTCAGCAGCTGCGTGACCTTGCGCTCCACCAGCCCGCTGCCCGGCTCCTCGATCTGGTCGGCCACCGCCACGCACAGGCCCGCCGCCAGCAGCCGCTCCACGTGCGAGTCCAGCGCCCGCAGCGGAATCCCCGACATCGGGGTGCTGAAATCCCTGGAACTCTTGTGGGTCAGCACCAGCCCCAGCAGCCGCGAGGCGCGCTCGGCGTCCTCGCCGAAGGTCTCGTAGAAGTCACCGACCTGGAAGAGCAGGATGGCGTGGGGGAGCTGCGCCGCGACCTCGTCGCGCATCCGGACGTACTGCTCCAGCATGGGCGGCAGGGCGCCGCTGCCGGTACCTTTGAGAACACTTTGCGCTGGCTGGGCCCGCATAGGGGGCAGGATAGCGCAGAGCGTTATGTGCAGAGCGGAATGGGTGTCGGGTGACGCCCTGCGGGCGCCCGCCTCCGCACCCAGGGAGGTCGAAGTTAAGCTTTCGATTAACCGGGCGGAGCGGGTACCGTGAAAAGGACGTCGCAGCGGGAATGGAGAGATTCCGGCGTCCTCCCGGACGCTCGTCATGTCAGCGGCGACGTCCTTAGCATGGGGCCATGACCTACGACCCCCGCATGGGCTACGACCCGGATCGCAAACTCTCCGACGGCGACGTGCAGGCCCGCAAGCCCGCCGGCTGGTGGGGCGACGACGGCCGTCTGTGGCGTGAAGTCACCTTCGACAGCTACCAGGCGGGCGTGGATTTCGCCGTGCGGGTCGCCGCGCTGGCCGAGGAACAGAACCACCACCCGGACATCTTCATTTTTTACAGGCGCGTCCGGCTCAACTACTTCACGCACGACGCCGGGGGCGTGACCGAGCGGGACATCCAGGGGGCCGGGGCGGTCAACGGCCTGCTGGGCGAATGAGCCTGGAGTTGCCCGGGGCGCACGCCGACTGGGAAGCGCTTCCGGAGGCGCGCCGCCACGAACTGGGGCTGACCGTGCAGGACAGCGACCTCGATGAGATGAACCACGTCAACAACGTGGTGTATCTGGCGTGGTGCGAGCAGGTCGCCCGCGCGCACGCCTCCCGCCTGGGCCTGGACACCCCCGCCCTGAGCGCGCTGGGCGCCGTGCCGGTGGCCCGCGAGCACCGCATCACCTACCACCTGCCCGCCGTGCTGGGCGACCGCCTGCGCGTCCGCACCCTGCTCACCGAGAGTGCGGGCGTGCGGAGCGTCCGCGTGTACACCATTGACCGCGTGAACGCCGCCGATCCCCCGGCCGGCGTGCGGCTGACCGAGTGCCGCACCGACTGGGTCTGGGTCGATCCGGTGTCGGGGCGCCCCAGGCGCACGCCGGCGGCGGTGCTGGAGCGCTTCGGCTTCTCCTAGAGGGCGCTCGTCCTAGAGGGTGCCCGCCGGCAGCAGGATCGCCCGCGCCGGGGCGCCGTCCGCGCCGGAGAGCGGCAGGGGCAGGCAGACCAGGCCATAGTCCCCGCCGGGCACGGCACTCAGGTTCAGGCCCTCCAGGATCAGCACGCCCGTGTCCCGGCAGGCCCCGTGGGCGTCCAGCGCCTTGCTCTCCAGCGGATCGACGCTGGGGCTGTCCGTGCCGATCAGGCGCACGCCACGGGCGGCGGCGGCGTGGATCAGCGCCGGAGCCAGGGCCACGAAGTCGCGCGGAAACTGCGCCCAGTGCGCGGGCTGGCCGGTGTGCAGCAGCAGTCGGGCGGGGAGCTGCTGCGGCAGGCCCTCCAGCACGCTTCCGGGAATCAGGCCGTCCTCGGCCCGCCCCCGCACGTCCAGCACGCGGCACGGCCCCACCCACACGTCCAGCGGTATGGCCTCCAGCCGCGCGCCCGCGTCGTCGTAGTGCCAGGGGGCGTCCACGTGGGTGCCGGTGTGCGTGGAGGTGCTCAGGATGCCCGTGTTCACGGAGTCCCCGCCCGCGATCCGCAGCCCCGGCTGCACCACCAGGGGCGCGTCGCCCGGCCAGTTGGGGTGGCCGGGGGTCAGGGCGCGGGAGACGTCGTGCGGGAAGCTCAGGCTCATGCGCCCATGATTCCACCTCCCGCCCACCTCCTGCACTGAGCGGCAGCGGGGCACCGGCACCCGTGGCCCGGCGGCCCACACGGCACTTCTCCCTCCCAGTTCAGCAAACCCCGCACGCCAGCGCCGTTCTGCACCGGGTTCATACGTGATCCGGCATATTGCGCCGAACCGTGGGGGCGCCCACAATGCCCTCATGAATCTGCGGACTCTGGGGGGTCTGTCCGTGGAGGGCGTGACCTTCAGGCGGGAGAAGGTGTTGCTGCTCCTGGCCTATCTGTGTGTCGAGGGGCCCCAGGTGCGCCGGCGCCTGGCCGAGCTGTTCTGGCCCGAGGCCGCCAACCCCATGAATTCCCTGGCGCAGCATCTCGTTCATCTGCGTGGGCTGGGAGACGTGCTGCGCGAGGACGGCAGCCGGGTTGAGTCCCGCATTCGCTGCGACGTCTGTGCGCTGCGCGAGGCCGCCCGCCAGGGCCGCGCCGCCGACGCCGTGCGGGAGTACGGCGGCCCCTTTCTGGACGCCCTGACCATTCCCCTGGGAGCCGACCTGGAGGAATGGGTCTACGACACCCGCGAGGCCGTGGCCCGCGAGGTTCGGGGTGCCCTGACCGCGCTGGCCTCCAACGCCGCCGCCCACGGTCAGGGGGCCGAGGCCGGCGAGCTGGCCGCCCGCGCCCTGACCCTGCCCGGCGCCCCGCCCGCCGACGAGCTGGAACTGCCCAAACTGCACCACCTCCTGAGCCTGACCGGCCACCCGCTCGCCGCCCAGGTGGAGCGCGAGGCCCGCGACCTGGGCCTGCACCTGGACGCCGCCCCCGCGCCGCCCCCCGCTCCCTTCGTGGGCCGGGAGGCCCATCTGGAGACCCTGGCCCACCTGCCGCCCGGTCAGGTCGCCTGGATCAGCGGGCACGCCGGCATGGGCAAGACGGCGCTGCTCGAAGCCCTGTCGCGCACGGGCGGCTGGACGGTGCTGCACGCGCGCTCGGGGCTGCCCTACGGCACCCTGGAACCCTTGACGCGCACCCCGCCCACGGGCGCCGGCGCCGCCCTGGCCGCCCTGCGCGACCCCCGGCTGCGCGTGGCCTTCGACGCCTGGGACACCATCGACGAGGCCACCCAGGCGGTGATCGCGCTGGCCGCCCGCCAGCGTCCCGGCGCCGCCATCGTGGTCACCGCGCGCCTGCACCCGCCCTTCGACGTCGACACGCATCTGCATCTGGACGTACTGGATCCGCACGACCTGCGGGGGCATCCGGGCCTGTTCGAGCGAACCGAGGGCCACCCCACCCTGGTCGCCGCCGCCCTGCGCGGTCAGCCCCTGGACGTGCGCCAGGGCGCCCGCGTGCGCGCCCTGCCCGGCCCCATCCGCGACACCTACCTGATGCTGGCCCTGCAGGATCACCCGGATCTGCGCGCCACCCGCAAGGCCGCCGGCCTGAGCGCCGACGAGTTCGCGCTGGCCCTCTCGCACCTGACCCAGGAGGGCCTGACGGCCGAGGGCGGTCACGTCTACGCCGCCGCCGCCGCCCGCGAGCAGCTGGCCCAGGTGCCGGTGCACGCCAAGCTGCTGCACCTGAAACTGGCCCGCGCCCTGCCCGAGAGCGCCGCCTGGCCCGACTACGACGCCGCCCGTGACCTCTGGGAAGACGCCGACGAGGAACGCGCCGCGAGAGCCGCCAGCCTGCGCGCCGCCGCCCTGCTCAGGCGCGGGTACCCGGGGCAGGCCGCCGCGCTGCTGGACGCCTTCGCTGAGCGCCCCGAACTGGCCGTGCAGCACGCCTGGGCCCTGCTGGGGGTTGGGCGCTACAGCGAGGCTTTAAGACGACTGGAAACCCTGACCCCGCACGAGCAGCAGATGGTGGGGGCGCTGGTGGCCCGAGCGACGGCACTGGTGCGGATGGGCCGGAATGAGGATGCGGCTGAACTGGCTGGCAGGGTATCGGGCAGCGGAGCCGAGGCCGCTCGTGCAGCTAGCGTTCTGGCCCACGCCGCGCGCAACCGGCAGCAATGGGAGGAAGCGCGGCGGTTCAGCCAGATAGCCGCCGATCTCTGGCAGATAGAGGGCGAAGACGAGCAGCGCGTCTCTGAGCTTGGGCTTGTGGCCTGGGCACGGTCACACCTGGGCACGGCACCTGACGAGGCCTTCCGGGAAGTGCTGCCCCAGGCGGAGCGGTTTCTGAATGTTCGGGGGGCCATCCTGCTCAATTACGCCATGAGGCTTGAGCAAACAGGTGATACGCATGGTGCAGCCCTACTTCTTGATGGGGCGATTCAAGATTTAGAGCGAGCGGGCGATCTGCCGGGTCATGCCCAGGCATTGGTCAACCGGGGGGTGCTTCTTCACCTTGAAGGCCAATTGGCCCAGGCTGCGGCCCTCTATCGTCAGGCCATCACGCGCCTTCGCGGTACAGGGAGCGTCCGTACTTTGGGATTAGCACTAAGCAACCTCAGCGAAATCGAAGGCGATCTAAGTACTTTTGAGGACGTGTTGAACATGCTGGAACGGGCTGGGCAGGGAGAACTGGCACTCCAAATTAGGCGCAACGCCAGCATGACCTCCAAACCCACCAGCGCTGCGATGCATTCCTGATCCTTCCCCTCTGGTCATGCCCTGATCATGGGTCTTCAGTCAGTGTGCCTACAGGAGGTCAAGGATGAAGCGACGGGGAGTGCCTAGATCAGAGGTGGAATTGAGCTGGTGGCGTCTGCTGATTTCAGGGTTGGCGTGGGTTGCGATTTTGCTGTTCAACGTCTTTGCGGGTACCGTTCACGCTCAGCCTATGCGGGCCGCGATAGACAGCACTTTTGTTTTCCCGCCTGTGGCCGCTCCCGCCGAACGGGCCTGGATCATCAGCAAGGCCCCCTTGAAAGATGGGACGGTGGTCTGGGTGGGGGGGCACCCGGCCCGCCTTACGCGCACTGACCCGCCCGGCTGGTATGCCTTCGAGGTACCGAAAGGGGTGCCAGGGGGTTCGCAGAGTGTCAGTCTCGTCGGCCCAGCTTCCCCCGGCACCCTGCGCCTGACGGTCGTTCCCGAAGACGCGCTGGGAGATGAACTGGCCGTCTATCTGCGGGCCGATCTGGGAGCCGACTTCCAGCAGCGCTACCGCGAGCGCCTGCTGGCCTTTGCAGCGGCCTGCGCCCGCCTGTGTCCGGCCGAGCTGACCGACACGATCAAGCAGCTTTCAGGAACCAAAATTGAAGGATTAGAACCGCTTGGGGGGGCTGGACAGCGGCCCGGCACCGACCTGCCTTTAGCCCGACAGCCCCTCTCCAGACCGTTGCCCTCGGTCATCCCCATCAATTCGCAGGTATTGAACGCTGCCCGCTTGAATTCGCTCCTGCGCGTTCCTGTGGTGAACGGCGCCCTGCTGACCTCTGCTCAGGGCACAGCGCTGTGCAGTCAGTTGTCTGGCCGCCTGCTGCTGGGCAGCCTGCCAACAGGGCGCTCTATCGGTCTGTTGAACCTGCTGTTCTGGGGCGAGATGGGAGTCGATCCCACGTCTGGGGGACACCCTACTCAATCCACTGGCCCCATTCCGCACAAGGGTGAGCCACCCACAGACATTCTGAAAGACACGCTGGGCTTTACCTCCGGCAATGGCAAGGGCGTCACCATTCACGTCCTGGACACGGCTGACAGCTCCGCCGACTCGTTTGTCATGGATATTGATGTCAACTACTACAACGAGGTTTATCCGGCCCGCCCCGGACACGGTTCCATCGTCGGCGCCATTGCGCAGGCCGTTGCGCCCAATGCGAAGATTGCTTACCAGGACGTCTGCCAGGGCAACACCTGCAAGACGCTGACCGTGGTCAGAGCCCTGTGCGCGGTGGCACAGGAAGCGCGGCAGGGCGGGAAGCATGTTGTGAACCTCAGCATCGGCGGTGCCTACCCGAGCCTCGGCCTCCTGTTGGCCCTGAACGAACTGGCGACCCTCGGGGTACCGACCGCTGCGTCCTTCGGCAACCGAGACGACTGCTTTGGGATGGCCTTGGGCGATCTGTGCAGCCACTACCCGGCCGACTGGACGAAGAACTTCGCCCTGGGCACCGCAACGGGCGCTCCCACCATGTTGGTCAGTGTCGCGGGTTGGGACGTGGCGAATAAGGAGTACGCGACCTACAACCGCACAGCGGTGGTGCCGTGGGCACTCAACGCCCTGCCCAGCGTGCAGGCGCCGGGTGAATTCTGGTTCAAAGTGCCCTTGGTGGCCGGCCCGACAGACACGCCATTTTTCGGCACCTCCTTCGCGGCCCCGGTCGTGTCCGGCCTGCTGGCGAGCTGGATGTCGTGCAGGCCGGGCGTCCCGTTCATGCCGCTGATCACCACGCCAGGGCAGAATCCATTGCCTGCATCCGTCCTGAACGCCTGTCCCTAACCACCACAGGGAGAAGGCCGCCCCTCTTATCGGGGGCGGCCTCCAGAATCCTGCTGAACCTTAGACGCTGATCTCGGCGAAGCGCGCGTTCTCCTGGATGAACAGCTTGCGCGGCGCCACTTCAATGCCCATCAGGTTCTCGAAGACTTCGTTGGCGACGATCAGGTCTTCGATCCCCACGCGCTTCAGCGCCCGCGTCTCGGGATTCATGGTGGTGTCCCAGAGCTGGTCGGCGTTCATCTCGCCCAGGCCCTTGAAGCGCTGGATGTCGTACTTCTTGCCTTCCTTGTTGGCGGCGGCCACGGCCACCTTCAGGGCGTCGTTGTCGTACAGGTAGGTGCCCTTCTTCTCGCGGCCCACCATGATGCGGTACAGCGGCGGCTGGGCGATGTACAGGTAGCCGGCCTCGACCACCGGGCGCATGTAGCGGTAGAAGAAGGTGAGCAGCAGCGTGGCGATGTGCCCGCCGTCCATGTCGGCGTCGGTCATGATGATGATCTTGTGGTAGCGCAGGTTCGAGAGGTCGAAGTGCATGCGGTCGCCCGTGCCCTCCACCCCGGCGCCAATCGCGGCGATCAGCGCGCGGATCTCGGCGTTCTTGAGGATCTTGTTCAGCTCGGCCTTCTCCACGTTCAGGATCTTGCCGCGCAGCGGGAGAATCGCCTGGAAGCGGCGTTCACGTCCACCCTTGGCCGAGCCACCGGCCGAGATCCCTTCCACGATGAACATCTCGGACTCGGCGGGATCCTGGCTGGAGCAGTCGGCGAGCTTGCCGGGCAGGTCGTCGTTCTCCAGCGGGTTGGAGCGGCGCACGATGTCTCTCGCCTTGCGGGCGGCCTCGCGGGCGCGGGCGGCCTCGGCGGCCTTCTCCACGATGGTCTTGCCGATCTTGGGGTTCTCTTCCAGGAACTCGGCGAACTTCTCGCCCACGACCGCATTCACGGCCGTCTGCGCCTCGGAGTTCAGCAGCTTGACCTTGGCCTGGGACTCGAACTGCGGCTCGCCCAGCTTGACCGACACCACGCAGTAGATCCCTTCCAGCAGGTCGTCGCCGCTGGGCACCGGGTTGCCGGCCTTAATCAGGTTCTTGTCCTTGGCGTACTTGTTCAGGATGCGCGTGTAGGCGGTCTTGAAGCCGGTCAGCGGGGTGCCGCCGTCGCGCGTGCGGATCATGTTGGCGTAGGTCAGGATGTTGTCGGAGGCGTAGGTGTTGGCGTGGATGAACGCCACCTCGACCTCCACATCGCTGTTCTTGCCGCGCATCACGATGGGCTGGTCGTAGATCAGCTTGGTGTCGTCGGTGACCAGCGCGCGGGCGAAGTTGGCGATGCCTCCCTTCTCGTGGAAGACCTCCTCGCGCACCTCGCCGGCGTGCAGTTCGGTGCGCTCGTCGCGGATCACGATCTTCAGGCCGGTCAGGTAGGCCAGCTCGCGCATCCGGCTGCGGATACGGTCGTAGTTGAACTGGTTGTCGAACTCCTTGAAAATCGTCACGTCGGGGTGGAAGCTCACCGAGGTCGCCCACTTCACGTCTTTGGGGGTCTCGCCCACCACGTGCAGCGGCGTGACCAGCACGCCCTTCTCGAAGCGGATGTGGTGCAGCTTGCCGCCCTTGTTGACGGTCACGTCCAGGAAGGTCGAGAGCGCATTCACCACAGTCGAGCCCACGCCGTGCAGGCCGCCGGAGACCTTGTAGGCGCCCTGGCCGAACTTGCCGCCCGCATGCAGCTCGCTGAAGATCACTTCGATCGCCGGGCGACCCTTGCTCTGCATGATGTCCACGGGAATGCCGCGCCCGTCGTCGGTCACGGTGGCCGAGCCGTCGGCGTGCATGGTCACGTGGATCTCGGTAGCGAAGCCCGCCAGCCCCTCGTCGATCCCGTTGTCGATGATCTCGGTCAGCAGCTGGTGGTAGCCGTCGATGCCCGTGCCGCCCTGCACGTACATGCCGGGGCGTTTGCGCACGGCGTCCATCCCTTCCAGCATAGAGATGTGGCTGGCGTTGTACTCGGCGTCGGGCTGGGTGTTGGTGCCGATTTCCTCGACCAGATCGTTGGAAAGATCGCTTGGTCTCTTGTCGTCCAGTTGCGTCATGTGGCTCCTGCGCCGCGCCCCGACAGTCTGGGGCGGTCTTTGGATGGAGATGAGAGGGAGGGGACATGGCACCCGGAGGGGCCACTCTGTCGTCTGCCCAGTATACTACCGCAGTTGAAACGGGTCAAATAAATTACGTTATTAGCGTAATCAATCGCTCCCGGTTCAGGATCTGGAAAGCGCGTCTGAATCGGCCTCGACTGCTCGTGTGAGCAGGCGGGCCGGAGAGGCCGTGGTCGTCTGAGGCCCGGACGGGTCAGAATGGGAGCGGATGTGCCGCGCCTTCATGTTTCTCGCCGCCCTGCTGATCGGGGGCGCTGTCTCTGGTCAACGGTCTGTCTCTGGTCAGGCTCTCCAGGGTGCGGACGTGTCCCCGGCCCCCTGTGAGCTGCCTCCCGGCCCACTGCCCACGCTGACGCGGGCGGTCTTCGTGCTCGATACCAGCGGCTCCATGCGGGGGCTGGGCGACGGCCGGGCCGATATCTTCGGGCGGGTCAAGGCCAGCATCAACACCTATGTCCGCCAGGCCCGGCCAGACCGCGTGGAACTGCTCACCTTCGATTCCGGCGTGCGGTCTCGTCAGGGGTTCGCGGCCCCGGCGGGCACCCCGCGCTGGAACGGGGCCCTGGGCGCCCTGCGGGCCGACGGGCAGAGCACCCACCTCTACCGCAGCCTGCACGCGGCCCTGAGCCCCCTGACGGCCGGGGCGTACCTGACCACGGTGTTCGTCCTGACCGACGGGATCGACAACGATCCGGCGCGGGCCTTCACGCCCGGACAGGCGCTGGCGGCCTTCGGAGGGCGCGGGCCGCTCGACCGGCTGCACTATCTGGCGCTGGGCGCGGCGATTCCGGCGGACGCCCGGCAGGCCCTGGCCGCCAGCCCCTACGCCGACGGCCTGACCGTCCCGCTGGGCCAGGTGCCGGATCTGCGCGGCGCCGGGCTGGAGGGGGGGCTGGTCACGGTCACCGACGCCGCGCGGGTGCCCGTGCCGTTTCCGGAGGGCACCCCGCTGAGCCTGGCGGGCGCCCGGGGCCTGCAGCTCCAGCCCGCGCAGGTGCAGGGTGGGCGCATCGGCCTGAAGGTGGCCGGCCGTCTGCCCTACGGCTCGGCGGCGCTGCTGTGCGCCGGGAACCGGGGGCCGGGGGCCGGCACAGGGTCGGGCACCGTGGCGGGCAAGCCCCGCCGGGTGCTCCTGCGGCTGAACCTGCCCGGCACGTGGCCGCTGCGCTGGCTGAACCCCGGCGCCGACCGGGTGCTGGCGGCCGGCGAGGAGGTCGGCCTGCGCTACCGCGCCGCGCCCGGTCAGCGGCTCCAGGGGCTGCGGCTCTCGGGCCTGCCCCCGAAGCTGCGGGCCGAGGTGCGCCGGCTGCCGGCCTCCCGCGAGTTCGAGATCCGGCTGCTGAATCGGGGCCTGACGGCGGGCACGCTCGTGACGCCCACCCTGACCCTGCCCGGCGGCGCCGCCACCACCCTGCCCGCCATCCGGGCGGCGGCGGGGGGCCGCGTGGGCGCTGCGCCCGCGGCCGGGTCAGCGAATGGGCCCGCCACTGGGCCCGTGACGGCCCCCCCTCAGGCCGGGCAGGCGCCGAGCAGCCTGCAGGGTCAGCCCCGGCTGCCGCGCCGGGTGGTGTGGGGCCTGCTGATCCTGGCAGCCCTGGGGCTGGCCGGGGCACTGCTGCTGGGGCTGCGCCGGCGCAGGGGCCCGGTCGCCGCGCCCCCGCGCGCGCCCGCCGCTCCGGCGATGCCGACGGTCGAGGGCATCGAGTACAGCGAGGATCGTCTGCTGGCCCTGGTCAGCCCCAGCGGCGACGTGACCGGCGTGGTCACCCCGCTGGACGGCCCCTTCGACCTGGGCCACCTGGCGCGCGTGCCGCACCTCAGCGGCCTGCGGCTGGAGCAGCATCGCCACGGCCTGAAGTGCAACCAGATCCCGCCCGATCTGGAGGTCAGCCAGGGGGCGCGGCTGCTGCGGGCCGGGGACATCGTGCGGCCCGGCACGCTGCTGGGCGTGGCGGTGGCGCGGCCCTCGCGCGCGCCGCAGACCCCGCTGGGCTCGCTGGCGGGGCTGGGCCTGCCCCTCACGCTGCGAACCCAGCACCTCACCCTGCACCTCGTCGGGCCGTACGGAGAACACGTGCTCGCCCTCGCCCCGGGCCTGACCGATCTGGGGGCGACGCTGCAGGCGCCGGCCCTGAACGGCCTGAGCCTGAGCACCAGCGGTACCGGCGGCCGGGTGCTGCTGGTCGACCTGCCCCCGCAGCTCACGGTGCGCCGCCTGGGTGAACTCACGCCCGTCACGCCCGGCACCTACCTGCCCGCGGCGGTGACCCTCGATCTGCCCGATCCCCAGGACTGAAGGCCGGGATCGGGGAGCTGGGCCGGGGAGCCGGGCCGGGGCGGGGACGGGCGGCACCCCCTGCAGACGCTAGGCTGCGCGTATGGAGCTTCTGCGCGCCATCCACAACTTCCGCTTCGACACGCCCCTGGGCATCTACTTTTCCAACCCGCTGGTGGCGGCCTCCCTGGTGCTGTTCCTGTGGAGTCTGGGCCCGGCCATCAAGGGCGCGGTGGGCGGGTCGTTCGTGGTGTGGCTGCGCCTGACCTGGGCGGCCTTCCTGCTCCCGGCGGTGACCGGCATCGTGCTGGCGGTGGGCGGCCTCAAGGTGCCCAGCGCGACCGATGCGGGCGCGGGCACCACGAAGTACGGCTTCCCGGTCGATCCCAGCCGCGACTGGGAGCACTGGATGTACACCGCCTTCGTGCTGCTCAGCCTGTACGTCATTGAGGTGCTGGTCAGGGGCCGCATGGTGGAGCACCGCAGTGGCCTGCGGTACCTGCCGGTCGTGACCCTGTTCATGTACGGCTGCGCGTTCATGATCGCCCGCGTGGCGGTGTTCCCGGGCAGCACTCCGGGCACCTGACCGGCGCCGTCTCTGGGCCGGGCCACGCCCTCCCGGCGGCGGCTCCGCTGAGGGTGCCCGCGCCGTCGGGTCTGAATCCGGCTCCTCTCTGACCGACCGCATCGTGGCCTTAATTGCCCTCTCATCTTTCAGGAGGGCGCCCGCAGCGCTGTCTGACAGGACGGAAAACCTCACCCTCCTCTTCGAATAACGGTGGTTCTGTCAGAGGATTCGGCGGCTCATGAACCGCAGCCGGGGTGGTCGGTAGAGAATTCAGCCCGCTCTGGACGTCAGATTCATATTTCAGTCAGGTCGTTATGGTTAGATTAAGTTCCTCATGCCACTGCGTCTTCTCCTGATCGGCCTGCTGCTCGCAGGGTCTGCGCTGGCAGCGTCCAGCACCACGCCGAACACCACCACGGTCAGGAAAGGGGAGACGGTCGTGCAGGTCGCGGCCCGCGCCGGCATCAGCGTGGCGAGGCTGCGGGCCCTGAATGGCCTCAGAAACGACGCGATGAGCGTGGGGCAGGTGCTGAAGGTCACGCCCGCGCCTGCCCTGTCCAGACCAGCCCCGGCCAGATCAGCCCTGTCCAGACCGGCGGCCCCCCAGGGCCTGTACACCGTGAAGCGCGGCGAGTGGCTGAACAAGATCGCCCGGAAGTTCGGCGTGAGCGTCGGGGCGCTGCAGCGCGCCAACAGGCTGCGGACATCGATGATCACTCCAGGCCAGAACCTGATCATTCCGGCGCGCAGCGCGGCAGCTGTGGTGGCCCGGCGCCCGGCGCCCGGCGCCGCTCCGGCCCGGTCTGCCCCCCGCCCCCGGCCGACCACCGAGATCCGCACCATGTACACCTATATCCGCATGGGCCCCCGCGACACGGCCGATTCCGTGGCCCGCCGCTACCACCTGAGCGTGGATCACCTGCGCCGCCTGAACGGCCTGAGCACCCGCTTCGCCATGATGCCGGGGAGCAAGCTGCTGGTGCCGGCGCGCATCCCGGTGCCCATTCCGCCCGCTCCCCTGCGCCGCCCGGTCACCTTCAAGGCGCTGCGGCCCCTGGGCGTGCGGGTGCAGATCATCACGGTCGACCTGCGGCACCGCAACGTGATGATCGCGCCCGTGCTGCCCAACCTGCGGCTGACCTTCGAGCGCGGCGCGCGGGTCTCGCAGCTGGCCCGCAGCAGCGGCGCGCGCGCCCTGATCAACGGCGGGTACTTCCACCCGCAGAGCTACGCGCCGGCCGGCGACATCGTCATGCAGGGCCGGATGCTGGCCTGGGGCCGCATTCCCATGGCGCTGGCGATCACTCCGGACAACCGCGCCACCATCCGCGCCACCACCACGCCCCTGCTGCGCCGGCCGCTCGACACGACCTGGGCCGGCATGGAAACCGTCGTCGCCACCGGGCCACGCATCCTGACCCGGGGCCGCCTGAGCACCCTGTACAACTCAGTCTTCCGTGACCCCGCCCTGTTCGGCCGGGCGTCCCGCAGCGCCGTGGGGCTGGTCAGCAACCGCGACCTCGTGCTGGTCACCACCCACGCCAAACTCACCCCCACCGAGATGGGCAAGGTCATGGCCCGCCTGGGGATCCGCGACGCCCTGCTGCTCGACGGCGGCTCCTCCGCCGGCATCGCCTGGAACGGCTCGGCGGCGCTGGACAGCGTGCGTAAGGTCAGCTACGGCATCGGCGTCTTCACCAACTACACCGGCCGGCGCTACGTGCGCTGAGGGGGGAGGGGAGTGATGGGGGCCGAGGGGGATGAGTGATGAGGAAGAGCGGCAATCGTCCTCCTCATCACTCATCCCCATCGCCTCGCTCCTGCCCTCGACGGGTAGCATGTCGGGATGACCCGTCTCCCTTCTTCCACCTCCCCCGGCGCCCCGGTGCGCTCATGAAGCCCGAGCAGGTGCAGTCCCAGCTTTCGCGCGTGCTGGGCGAGGCCATTTCCGGCCTGAGCGATCCGCGGGTGCCCCTGATCGTGACCATCGAGCGCGTGGCCGTGACCTCCGATTACGGGCAGGCGCGCGTGTACGTGAGCGCCATGACCGGCAACATGGACGACCTGCTGCAGGCGCTGAACCAGGCGCGCGGCTACCTCCAGCGGCAGGTGGCCGACCAGGTGCGGCTGCGGCGCACGCCCACGCTGGAGTTCTTCGATGCCGGCGGGAAGGTCTGGTGAGCGTGGATCCCGTACCGGGTGCCCAGACCCGGAGTCACCAGACCCGGATTCACGTGCGCTACGCCGAGACCGACATGATGGGCGTGGTGCATCACGCGAACTATCCCGTGTGGTTTGAGGTCGGCCGCACCGAGCTGATGCATGCCCTGGGCCTGCCCTACCGCGAGATCGAGGCGCGCGGCTACTTCCTGATGCTCTCGGGCCTGAACGTGGAGTACCGCCGCGCGGCCCGCTACGACGACGAACTCACCGTGACCACCGCGCTCACGGCGCTCCGCAGCCGCACCCTGACCTTCGGCTACCGGGTTGTGCGCGGCGACGAGCTGCTGGCCACCGGGGAGACCCGCCACATCGCCACGGATCGCAGCTACCGCCCGGCCCGCTTGCCCGACGACGTGCTGGCGCTGCTGGGCGCCGGAGAGCCGTGAACGTCGTCCGGGCGCCGGGGCCGGCAGGTGGCTCCGCGCCCGGACGCTTGGCGCGCGCTCCAGCCGGGGCCGAACGAGCAGCCCACTCCTCACCGGACGGAGTGAATGGGCCCTACGGAGGAGTCGGGAGAAGGGCAGCGGCAGCGGTCTCTGGTGGGCCGTCATTCGGACAAATGCTCTAGACTGCGCCGCACATGAGTCATCTGTC
This sequence comes from Deinococcus koreensis, assembly GCF_002901445.1. NCBI lineage: Bacteria > Thermotogati > Deinococcota > Deinococci > Deinococcales > Deinococcaceae > Deinococcus > Deinococcus koreensis. Next base: position 745,539 of record NZ_PPPD01000001.1, on the reverse strand, counting down.
GCGCACCCTGCCCATCAAGCGCGCCGCGCACGTGTATCTGGTTCAGGACGCCCACCTGCTGCTGGTCGAGGAGCGCATGGACGACGGCAGCATCTTCTACGGCCTGCCGGGCGGCAAGGCCCATGCCGGCGAGACGCTGGGCGACGCCGCCGTGCGTCAGGTGCTGTACGAGACCGGCCTGACCGTCACCGATCTGGCCTTCGTCAGCCTGCTGGAAGGGGAGCTGCTGACCGGCACGCGCAACGAGTGCTACGCGAATTTCGGGCGCTTCACGGCTCAGTTCTCCGGCGAGCTGAGCCCCAGCGACCCCGAGGTCGTGGGCCTGAAATGGGTGCCGATGGCGCAGGTCGAGGCCCTGGTGCGCTACGGCCCGCCGCCCGAGGTCGAGGAGCGCAATCCGCTGATCTGGGTGCCCACGCGCGACTTCGTCCGGGGCACGCCGCGCGCCTACTACCCCATCTGAGATGACGGCCCGGGCGCGCAGGCGGCTGGCGCAGTGGTGGCGGCCGGCGCTGCTGGCGGGCCTGGGGACGTGGGGGCCCGTGGGGGCGCAGGCCCTCATCTCACAGGCGGGCCCTGCCCAGCTGGCCGTGCCTGCCTTGCCGTCCATCCTGGCGCCCGCCGCCAACCCGGCGCAGCCCATCGGCGACTCGATCTTCCCGGCGCTGGGACAGGCGGGCCTGGACGTGCGGCACTACGACCTGAGCCTGCAGGTGGATCAGCCGGGCACGCTGGGCCTGCGCGTGGGCGCCGTGCTGACCCTGGCCGCCACGCGGCCGCTGGAGCAGGTCAGCCTGGACTTCCTGGGGCCGGCGGTGCAGGAGGTGCGCTGGAACGGGCAGGCGGTGGCGTGGCAGCAGGATAGGGCGGCCGGCAAACTGCGGATCACGCCCGCCGCCGCCCTGCAGCCGGGCCGCACGGCGCAGCTCTCCGTGCGTTACGCCGGCCAGGCGGGCACGCGCCGTGACCCCGAGCTGAACCTGAGTCTGGGCTGGCAGGGCGTCCCCGCGGGCCCCTCGCAGCCCGCCGCCAACTACACCTTCAGCGAGCCCGACGGCGCGCGCACCTTCCTGCCGGTCAACGACCATCCCTCCGATCCGGCGACCTTCACCACCCGCATCACCGTGCCGCGCGGCTACGTGGCGGCGGCCAGCGGGGTGCTGCGCGCCGAGGAAGCGGTGCCCGGCGGGCGGGTCTTCACCTTCGAGCAGGCCCAGCCCATTCCGGCCTACGCCCTGGCGATCCACGTCAACCAGTTCCAGACGGTTCAGGCGCCGGCCGTGCCGGTGGGGGTCGGCGGCGCCGGGGTGCAGCGCCGCGACTACTTTCCCCCCGCCGCCGACGGCACCATCCGCGCGCCCTACCTGCGCCTGGGCGACATGCTGGGGGTGCTCTCGGGATGGTTCGGGCCCTTTCCCTTCGCGGCGCACGGCGCGGCCGTGATCTCGCCCCGCGTGCCCGCGCTGGAGACCGCCACCCTGATGACCATGCCGCTGGCCTCCAGTTTCGAGCGCGTGATCGTGCACGAGACGGCCCACCAGTGGTTCGGCGACCGGGTGGTGCTGGGCGACTGGGCCGACGTCTGGCTGAACGAGGGCTTCGCCACCTACGCGGAACTGCTGTGGCTGGAGTCGCGCGGTGAGAACGGTGCCAGCGTCGTGGCCGCGTGGTACGAGCGCGTGCGTGATCAGGCCACCCGGCCGCTGGTGGCCCGCCGCGAGGGCGAGCTGTTCGATACCAGCGCCTACGTGCGCGGGGCGCTGGCCCTGCATGCGCTGCGCTCGGCGGTGGGCGACGACGCCTTCCGGCGCTTCCTGCGCGCCTACGTGGCGCAGTTCTCCACGCGGCCCGTCCGCACCGCCGACCTGCTGGCCTTCACCCGCCAGGAACTGGGGCCGGTGGCACAGACGGTGCTGCGCGTCTGGGTCGAGTCTCCCACCCTGCCCCCGCTACCGGTGCTGGCCCGGCCCGCCGCCCAGCCTTGAGCCGGCCTTAGAGAAAGTAGCCGAATTCACAGAACCCGGCCCCGACCCCCGGCGGTCTGGTGTACTCTCGACCTATGTGGCCATTCGGAAAGAGCACGGCAGAGCGGGTCAACGACGCCCTCTGGGAGCAGCCCCGCCTCAAGGAACTGGGCCTCAAGGTCAGCGGTCAGGGCGGCGACGTCATGGTCAGCGGCGCGGTGCCCAACGAGCGCTATATCAGCCTGATCCGCGTGGTCGCGGAGGGCATCAGCGGCGTGAAGAACGTCGACACCAGCGGCGTGAGCTTTCAGCAGACCACCGAGCGGGCGGCCAGCGCCCCCGCCCAGGCCGCGCCCGCAGCGCCCACCCCCAGCGTGGACAGCGGCCCGGAGATCCAGCCCCAGCGCTCCGTAAGCACCGGCAACATGAACGCCTCCTCCGGGGGTGACGTCAGCGACGCCGAGATCAAGGAGCTGGAGGAGTCCAGCAAGGTCGCCAAGGCGGTGAACCACGCCATCCGCAGCAACGGCGAACTCTCCGACGACCCGCTGGACGTGCTGCAGAGCGGCAAGTCCGTGATCCTGCGCGGCGTGGTGGACAACGACCACGAACTGCGCCTGCTGGAGCAGACGGCGCGCGGCGTGAGCGGCGTGGCCGGCGTGGACATGTCGGGCGTGCGCGTGGCCCAGGGGGCCAAGGAACTGGCCAGGGAGAAGGATCAGGCCAGCGGCGACACCGTGTACACCGTCAAGCCCGGCGACAGCCTCAGCGCGATCGCCCAGAAGTACTACGGCGACCCCATGCAGTACAAGAAGATCGCCCATTACAACAACATCAGCAACCCGGATCTGATCCACCCCGGCGACAAGCTGAAGATTCCGGGCTGATCTGACCCTGGAGGCCGGCCCCGTTCCGCCTTTCGGGGGACGCCCACGGGCCGCGCTTCCCCTACGCTACGTCGCATGATGGAGCGGATGGGCACCGGGACTGGAGCAGGGGAGGGCCGCCTGGGCAGCGCCGGCGGGCTGCTGGCCGAACTGCTCGACGCCCGCACCTACCGCACGGCCCTGTACCTGCTGCTGGCCCTGCCGGCTGGCGGGCTGATCACCGGGCTGCTCGTGGGGGGCGTGGTGGCCGGGGTGCTGACGCTCTGGCTGCTGATCGGCGCCGCCTTCCTGCTGGGCACCCTGTGGCTGGTGGGCGGCCTGGGCGACCTGCAGCGCCTGCTGGCCGGGCTGCTGGGGGTGCGCTTCGCCCGGCCCCTGCCCCCCGAGTATCCGGGCGTGCTGCCCTGGCTACGCGCCACGCTGGCCGACCCCGTGACCTACCGCACGCTGCTCTTCCACCTGATCCAGCTGCCGCTGGCGCTGCTGTGCTGGCTGGTGGTCGGCACGCTGGCGGCCGTGTGCCTGCTGGGGCTGGCCTCGCCGCTGTGGCTGATGAACCCCGGCGCTCTGCCGGTGATGTGGGGCGAGTGGACGCTGCGGCCCAGCCCGCTGGGCGTCCTGGGGCTGCTGCTGCTGGGGGCGGGGGGGCTGGTGGTCACGGCCGGGGTGGTCAACCTGCTGGGACGGATGTGGACGCGCCTGGCGGTGGCGCTGCTGGCCCGCGACCCCGGCGCCGAGGCCGCCCGCCGCGAGGTGGTGGCCCTGCGCCGCGCCGCCGGCCGGGTGGCCCTGGGCGACGACCTGGGCGCCACCCTGCAGGACCTGACCGCCCAGGCCCGCGCGGCCAGCACCGCCCACGCCGTCGCGCTGGTAGCCCCGGACGGCACCCTGCGCGCCGGCAGCGGCCCCGACGCCCAGGCGCTGGGCGGGCGGCCCGACCGCCGACCGGCCCCCGGCGAGGCCGACGTGCGCCGCAGCGTGGACGGCGCGCTGCTGGCGACCCTGCCGGTGGCCCTGCCCCCCTCGGCGGGCGTGCCCGACGGCGGGGTGCTGCGGGCCCTGTATGCGCCGGGCGTGCGGCCCGGCAGCGAGGAGCTGGCCTTTCTGCTGAGCATCGCGGATCACGCGGGCACGGCCCTGCACGCCGCGCAGCTGATCGAGCGGGCGGGCGCGCGGGCGGGCGAACAGGAGCGGGCGCGGCTGGCCCGAGAGCTGCACGACTCGGTGGCCCAGGCGCTGTACGGCATCACCCTGGGGGCCAAGACCGCCCGCGCCACCCTGGAACTCGACCCGGAGCGCACGCGCGCCAGCCTGGAATACACCATCCGGCTGGCCGAGGGCGGGGTCTCCGAGATGAAGGCGCTGCTCTTCAGCCTGCGCCCCGACGCGCTGGAGGAGGGCGGCCTGGTCGCCGCGCTGCGCCAGCACGCCCACGCCCTGGAGGCCCGCCACGGGCTCACCGTGCATGCCGAGCTGAAGACCGAGCCGCGCCTGGGCCCCGACGCCCAGGCCGCCGCCTACCGGGTGGCCCAGGAAGCCATGCACAACATCGTCAAGCACGCCCGGGCCACCCAGGTCTGGCTGGATGTCCACGAGGACGGCCAGCAGGTCATCCTCAGCGTGCGCGACGACGGGCGGGGGTTCGACCCGGCCGCCCCGCGCAGCGGCACCCTGGGCCAGCGGTCCATGCGCGAGCGGGCGGCGGGGGTCGGCGGCGGGCTGGAGGTCCGCAGCGCGCCCGGCGCCGGCACGCAGGTCACGCTGCGGCTGCCCGTGGACGCCCCTGTTCAGGCAGAGCTGCGCCTGCCCCCCGGCCCTGAGTCCGCCCCGCCCAGTGGTGAGCCCAGTGCCGCTTCCGGGAGCACGGCCCCCGACCTGCCCGCCCCCCGGGGGTCACGGTGACCTTCAGCCCGCCGACCCGCCCGCTGCCGCCCGTGCTGGCGCGCATGGCGCTGGGGCTGCTGCTGGCCGGGCTGGGCAGCGTGCTCACCTGGCGCGGCGTCACGCCGGTGCCCACGCCGGGCCTGCTGGGCGTGACCACCCCCGTCTCCCTGCCGCTCGACGGCCCGTTGCCCCGCGACCTCGCCGGCTCCGCCACCCTGCGCCTGGAGGGCGACCGGGTGGACATCGACCTGGGGGCCCTGCCGCCGGGCAGCCCGCAGGTGCTGAGCGGCCGCGCGGTTCACCGCGACCGCAATCCCCTGAGCGTGGAGGCCCAGCGCCGTGGCCGGCAGCTCAGCGCCTCGCTGGGGCTGCGCGTCCAGCCGCTGCAGGGCCAGCCCTTTGACCGGGGTCGGGTGGTCGTGGGCGGCCCCGAACCCCTGCAGCACCGCCTGAGCCTGGCCCTGACCCGCCGCATTCCGCTCACCCTGAGCACCCAGACCAGCAGCGGCGCCCAGACGCTGAACCTCGTGCCGCTGCGGCTGCGCGCCCTGACGGTTCGCACCTCCAGCGGAAGCCAGGCCGTGACCCTACCGGGCCGGGCCGGCGGGCCGTTCTCGCTGATCAGCGCCAGTGGGGACATCGCCGTGACCGCGAGCCCCGGCGCCAGCCCCGAGGCGCTGCGCGTGAACACCCAGAGCGGCGACCTCTCCCTGAACCTGGCGGGCGCGCGGCTGCAGGCGCTCGGCGTGGGCAGCCTCAGCGGCGACGTGCGCCTGACCCTGCCGGGCGTCCACCAGCGGGGCAGCGTCACGACCGCCAGCGGAGACGTGACCGTGAGCGCCCCGCCCGGCACCCTGGGCGGCAACCTCGACATCCGCACCCAGAGCGGGGACGTGACCCTGCGCGTGCCCCCGACCCTGCGCGTCCGGGTGCGCTTCACCGACCGCGACACCCTCACCCTCCCGCCCGGCACGCCGCCCGCCACCGCGCCGCAGCTCGACGTGTTCGTGGACAGCAGCAGCGGCGACTTCGCCCTGCAGACCCTGGACGGCCAGCCGGTCGAGGTTCCGCCTCCGCCTGAGGCGCCCTCCGAAGTGCCGCCCGGCTCCAGCTCCAGACCCTGACCCTCTTCACCTTTCCCCAGGAGGCCCGCCCCATGACCCTACCCGCCAACCCACCCGTCAGTGTCCTGCTCGTCGATGACCACGCCGTCGTGCGCCAGGGGCTGAAACTGTTCCTGGGCCTCGACCCGCTCATCGAGGTGGTCGGGGAGGCCGCCAACGGCGAGGAAGCCCTGGCCGAGGCCGAGCGGCTGATCCCCGACGTGGTCATCATGGATCTGATGATGCCCGTGATGGACGGCATCACCGCCACCCGGCACCTGCGCCGCCGCCTGCCTGAGACCGAGGTGATCGCCCTGACCAGCACCCTGGAGGAGCACAAGGTCAACGGCGCCATCGAGGCCGGCGCGATCTCCTACATGCTCAAGGACGCCTCCTCGGACACGCTGGCCGAGGCCATCCACGCCGCCGCGCGCGGTGAGGTGCGGCTCCACCCGGAAGCGGCCCGCCGCCTGGTGCGTGACTTCCGGGGCGGCGAGATGCGCGAGACCCTGACCCCCAAGGAAACCATCGTGCTGCAGCTGATCGCCCACGGCTATTCCAACAAGGACATCGCCCGCGACCAGGACGTCTCCGAGGCGACCGTGAAGACCCACGTGAGCCGCCTGCTGAGCAAGCTGGGCCTGGACAGCCGCACCCAGGCCGCGCTGTACGCGCTCAAGCACGGCATCGCCAGTCTGGACGGGGTCGAGGTGTGAGGGACGGGGGCTATGAGCTGTGGGCTATGAGCGAGGCGGTGCTCATAGCCCACAGCTCACAGCCCATCGCCTCTTATCCCAGATCGTCCAGCACGCCCGCCAGTTCCTTCTTCACGCAGGTGAACATGGGCGTGTCGCGCAGGGTGTACATGCTGGCTTCCGTGTAGCGCAGGCGGTGCACCAGATCGACGAATTCCTGCGGATGGTCGGAGTCGAAGCTCACCACGAACTCCTGGTCGTCGATGCCGTAGGAGTAGCTCGTGTTGATCCGCACGCCCTTGAACGGCGCGCTGGCGTGGATGTGTTCGTCCATCATGCCCTGGCGGGAATGGGGCGTCAGGTCGTACCAGGGACGGGTCTTGATGAAGGGGTAGATGAACAGGTACTGCCCCTGCCCCGGCAGGATCTCCAGCCCGTGCCCGCTGCCTTCGATGCGGTTCACGTACTGGCTGCGCTTGTTCATGCTCACGAAGTTGAAGGGCTGGGTCAGGTAGCCCATCAGGCGGGTGCGGTTGAGCCGCGCCTGGGCGTCCTGAAACTCGCGCACGTCGAAGGCGATCCGCCAGAGCATGAAATCCACGTCGGCCCGCACGCCCACCAGCGAGTAGGGGCGCAGGATCAGGCCCTTTTCCGCCGGGGCGTCGCCCACCCAGCCCTGCGCGGCGGCCAGGAACTCGGCCTTGAGTTCCTCGCGCTCGGCGCCCGGCAGGCGGCGGAACGCCGGATCGAGCTTGAAGAAGGCGTAGTTCAGGAACTGCCGGTTGGCCCGGTCGGCCTCGCGCCCCGTGACCTGCCCGCTGGGGTCGAGATCGACCATCATCTTGGGTCGGCCTCCGGGTGCGGGCGCCGGACGGCCGGTGGGCGGCGCGGCGTCGGGGGCCGGGGTCGGCGGGGATGCGTCGTCTGGGCGGCCGCTCACTGGGCCACCGCCTGGCCACGCAGATCGTGCTCGAAGCCGAAGTTGTCCCGATACAGCGCCTGAATCGCGTCATACTCGGCGTCCGTGAGCGGCGCGGCCCCGAAGGTCGCGGCGTACTCCTCCAGATTGGCAGCCGAATAGATGTTCGGCAGCACGCTCGCCATCACCGGGGAGCGCAGCGCGAACTGGATCGCCAGCTGCCCGATGGTGCGGCCCCGCCCCTCCACGAACTCGGCGCTGAGCTGCTCGACCTTCTTCAGGCCGTCTTCCATCCAGGCCTTGCGGCGGGCGTTGGTGGTCATGCGCCAGTTGCGGTGGTCGCCGGGCTCGAACTCGGTCTCCAGGGTCATGTACCCCTCCAGCAGCCCGGAGGCGTGGGGCACGCGGGCCATCACGCCCACGCCCTCCTGCTCGCCCGCGGCCAGGATGGGCTCGCCCAGCATCTGCTCCAGCAGGTTGTAGATGATCTGGGTCGGCGCGCGGCGCTCCTTCAGGCTGGCCACACCTTCCTCGATCTGCCGCTCGTTCAGGGCCGGCCCCAGCGCCGTGCCGTAGGCGCGGATCAGGCCCTCGGATTTCGCCTTCTCCAGTTCCGCCCACAGGTCATCCGCCCGGATGGCGTCCATACGCGGGTTATGAAGCTGATAATAGTCGATGTAATCGGTACCCAGCCGTTTCAGGCTGCCCTCCAGCGCCTTGCGGAGGTACTGGGGCGACCAGTCGTGCGGCCGCTCCTGCTGTCCCGGCCGATCCGGGTGGGTGTAGATGTCGTAGCCGAACTTCGTGCCGATGACGATCTGCTCCCGCACGTCGCCCAGGGCCTCGCGCTGCAGCTCCTCGGCGCGGCCCGAGGCGTACGTGTCGGCGTTGTCGAAAAAGGTGATGCCCAGGTCGAAGGCGCGGCGCAGCAGGCCCTTGCCCATCTCCTCGTCCTTCACGCCCCACCAGGTCGTCCCGACCGTCCATACCCCGAAGCCGACCGCGCTGACGGTCAGATCGGTGCCCAAAAGCTTGCGCTTATCCATGCCCGGCACTATTTCACGCTCAGCAGGGGATGGATGGCCCACCGTCCTGACGGATTCGTGGGAAGGCGATTGAGAAAAACCCAACACTTCTGCCCCCAGATGGGTGAGTGGGCCAGTGGCCTCGGAGGCATAGTGAGATTCCGAACTCTCAAATTCCAGGCGCCTCACGGGCGCGGCCTCTAGCCATAAGGAGCACCATGTCCCGATCCCCGCACAAAGTCGTCATTGGCCTTCTCGTATCGCTCTCGCTGTATAGCTGCTCACAGAGCCCCACTCCAGCCTCGGAAAACCCCTACGCGAACGGGGCGGATTACCCGTGGACCTACACCCGGCCAGACACCCAGCTCACCTCCCAGGCCCTGACGCCCGGCGAGAACACGCTGTTCTACGAGCCGATCCTCTCGGCCACCAACGGCTGGGGCCCGCTGGAAATCGACCGTTCCAACGGTGAACAGGGCCCCAACGATGGCCGAGTCATTACCTTGAACGGTATGGTGTACAAGAAAGGTCTCGGCGTGCACGCCGGCAGTGACGTGCGCTACAGCCTCAAGGGGACGGGGGCGAGCTGTGTGCGCTTCACCGCCGATATCGGCGTGGACGACGAAGTGGGCAGCAGGGGCAGCGTGGTGTTCCAGGTGTACCTGGACGGGGTGAAAGCCTACGACTCGGGCACGATGACGGGGAGCAGCGCGACGAAGCGGCCGAGCCTGGACATCACCGGCAAGCAGGAACTGCGGCTGATTGTCACCGACGCCGGCAACGGCAAGGACTTCGACCACGCCGACTGGGCCAACCCCAGGATCACCTGCGTGGCCTCGACGACAGGCCCCTCCGGCACCTTTGATCCGGGGTTCGGTGTGGCGGGCCGGGTGGCCGTGAGTGGCGTGGACTCGGTGGTCGAGCCGGGCGATTCGGTGGTCGTGCTGGGCAGCGATTTCAGCCTCAAGCGGCTTTCGACCGGTGGCGCAGTGGTGGGCAGTGGCAGTGCGAATCTGGCCGGCACCCTGAGCGCCTACGGCGTCGCCCGTCAGCCCGATGGCAAGCTGGTGGTGGTGGGGCAGCAGAACAATGCCCCGGTCGTCGTCCGCTTCAAGACCGATCTGACTCTGGATGCCACCTTAGGAGTGGGGGGCGTGGTTCGGCCGGTGTTCGCCGGCACGGAGAGTGCCGAACTGCGTGATGTAGTGGTGCAGCAGAGCGGAAACATCGTGTTGATCGGCTCGGCATCCCGGTCTTATCTCAACCCTGTGGGCACGGTCTATTCTTCACGCGATTTCATGGTGGCCCGTCTGGTGCCTGAGGGAACCCTGGACGCCACCTTCGGAACAGCGGGTGTCACGTTTGTAGATGGCACGGCATTCAACTCGACCTATAAGATCCGGCCCAATGACCAGTTCTATGCTGCCGCCCTGTCCCCTGACGGCAGAATTGTAGGAGTGGGCGAATCCAATGAGTTCTATTCCGCCGCAGCCGTTGTCCGCTTCACCAGGGATGGACAGCTCGACCTCACGTTCCTGGGGAGCGGAGGCTTTAATCAGTACAGTTACAGCACTTTTAATGCTGTCGCTGTGGCCTCTGATGGCGGGATGTATATAGGCGGTTCGGTTGGTCGGGGCAACACAACAAGCTACATTGAACGGCGTGCGCCCAACGGTGCACCCACTGCAACAGCCGAGTTCCGCTCTGGCGAAGCCTACGACTCCAACAGTGTGAGCTCACTGGCCCTTCAGACTGACGGCAAGGTTGTTGTTGGGGCCGGATCACCGAGTGGCGGGGTTCTCGCTCGTTTCACCCCGACCCTGTCTCAAGATCTGAGCTTCGGCACCAGCGGCACAGGGTTCGTCTTCCCGCCGAAGGGCGCTGGCGATGTGAAAGTCGATTCTAAGAACCGCATCGTCGTGACCGGGAGCGAAACCATCCGCCTCCTGCCCTGAACGTGCCCTGATCTCTGTGGGCAGCTGTGAACCTGACGGCTGCCCGCTTTCCTGTCGCCAGGTTTGAATCTTGTGGTGCCACAGACTCTGGGCAGCTCAGATGGTGGTTCTGGAACCTGGCAGCACTGGGGCCTCAGAGCGGGTTCCTGCGTCCAACGTCTCGTGCGGTCACCTCCCTGTCTGATCCGAGTGTCTTCTTGCCCTCTGGATCACCTCTCCTGGCTGATCTCGACCCCGGCTCCAGGACAGGGCCGACCTTCGTTGCCATCCATCGACCACGTCAGCCTGCGGTGGGCCCCGCCGACGAGACGAGCCGACGAGACAAGCAGGAGAGGGGTAAATTGAGAGACGATCCACATCACCCCGCCCCGTGGAAGCAGTGCCCGGCGCGAAGAGCCAGAGACGAAACAACCGACAGACATGTTTTCCAGGCGTCTGTTCGACGCGGCCCCCCGGCCACAAGGAGCACCATGCTACGACCTCCTCTGCTCGCCTCCGGTCTCGTCGTGACAACCCTCCTCGCCGGCTGCTCACAGAGCCCCACTCCAGCCTCGGAAAACCCCTACGCGAACGGGGCGGATTACCCGTGGACCTACACCCGGCCAGACACCCAGCTCACCTCCCAGGCCCTGACGCCCGGCGAGAACACGCTGTTCTACGAGCCGATCCTCTCGGCCACCAACGGCTGGGGCCCCCTGGAGATCGACCGTTCCAACGGCGAACAGGGAGCGAACGACGGCCGGGTCATCACCCTGAACGGCGTGACCTACAAGAAAGGTCTAGGCGTTCATGCCGGCAGTGACGTGCGCTACAGCCTGAAGGGGACGGGGGCCAGCTGTGTGCGCTTCACCGCCGATATCGGCGTGGACGACGAAGTGGGCAGCAGGGGCAGCGTGGTGTTCCAGGTGTACCTGGACGGGGTGAAAGCCTACGACTCGGGCACGATGACGGGGAGCAGCGCGACGAAGCGGCCGAGCCTGGACATCACCGGCAAGCAGGAACTGCGACTGGTGGTCACGGACGCCGGCAACGGCAAGGACTTCGACCACGCCGACTGGGCCAATCCCAGGATCACCTGCGTGGCCTCGGCCCAGCCCAGCCTGACGCTGGGGCAGAGCAGTCTGGAAATCTTTCATAAGCAGAGCGCCACCCTGGCGGCCACCTTCAAGAACGTCAGCGGGGCGGTCGACCTGCGGCTGGTGGTCGCTGAGGGCGAGACCAGTGGCCTGAAGCTGGAGACGACCAGTCTCATACTCCCTGGCGCCGCGAGTCCCCAGAACATCAGGATATCGGCGCCTGACGTCCCATCCGACTACTCCCTCCGTCCGGGGCCACGCTCGTATACGCTGATCGTCAGCCAGAACGGCATTGACCTGGCCAGCGCCCCGGTCACGATCAAGGAAAAGCTGCTCCTGGTTCAGACCTCCTTCGAACCGGCATCGGTCTTGCTGGTGCCTGGAACAAGGCCGAGAGTGACGCTGGTGGTCAGGGTGTCGCCCGCTCTGGACAGCCTGACGGAGATCTCGGCCGTTCCCTACACCCAGGGGGAGGAAGGGTGGATACAGCCGATCGGCACGACCTACGGCGATGGCGGCACGATGCGCCGGGACTACGAGGTGGTGGGTGACCTGCCCGCCTTTGTGAACGAGACCACGCTCGGCTTCTACGCCGCCGCCTCGAATTTCGCAGGCTACCGGCTGCCCGGCTATTTCACTGCCTATACCTACCTGGCCGTCAGGAAGGCGCCCTGAGGCTGCCCTGATGAAGGGGGCCTTCGAGGCCAGACAGGGGCTGAGACCTCGCCGAGAGGTCATTATCGGCCTGACCTTCTCCACACTGTTTCAGGCGCTACCCTGCCCCCATGCTCAAACACGTCTCCTTCCTGACCCGCGACCTGAGCGCCGCTCTGCAGTTCTATGTCCGCCTGGGCGCGGTGGTCGAGAAGGACACCCTGACCCCGGAAGGCTACCGGCGCGGCGTGCTGCGGCTGGGCGAGGGCCGGCTGCAGTTCTTCCAGATTCCGGGCGAGGTGGCCACGCCGCAGGGGCACTGGGCCGAGCACATCGCCGTCTACGTGCCGGCCCTGCCCGAACTGCTGCGCGACCTCCAGGCCGCGAGCGTGACCGTTACGCGCGACCTGCAGCCCAGCCCGGGCGGGCGGCCGATGGCCTTCGTGCTCGACCCGGACGGCCGGCAGGTGGAGCTGCTGGAGGCCGACGGCTAGAGCGGGGCCCAGAGTGGGGCTAGGGCCCTTCGGTATACACGCGGCTGGGGTAGTAGTACTTCTGCATCAGCAGTTTGCCCAGCGCTACCGTGGGCACGGCCAGCAGCGCCCCCGCGAAGCCCAGCAGGGCCACCCCGATCAGGATGGCGACCAGTACCGTGACCGGGTGCAGATCCGTGGTGCGGCTCAGGATGTAGGGGCTCAGGAAATTGCCCTCGATCTGGTTGGCGGCCACGAAGACCACGATCACCAGGACGGCCTTCAGGACGCCGCCCGGCATGGTCAGCGCCAGCAGCAGGGCCGGCGCCGCCCCGATGATCGGCCCCAGGTACGGCACGATGTTGAACGCCCCCGCCAGAAAGCCGATGGCGGCGGCGCTGGGAATACCCACCACGGTCAGGCCCAGCCACACGAAGACGCCGATGAAGGCCGCGATCAGCAGCTGTCCGCGCACGTAGCCGCCGACCGCCGTGCCGGTCAGCTCGCTGAGTTCCATCACGCGCGGCTGCCAGGGGCGCGGGAAGACCGCCAGCAGGGTGGCGTTCACACGCGAGTAGTCCAGCATGAGGTAAATGCTGAGCAGCAGGATCAGCAGCACCTGGCCGACCACCCCACCGATCGAGAGCAGGGTGCCCAGCAGCGTGCTGGTGGAACTCAGCGCGTTCTGCAGGATCGGTACGATGTTCTGTCCCAGGTTCTTCACATAGTTCTGGGCGGCGTTGGTGATCTGGGTCTGGACATCGTCCAGGCCGGAGACGCCGAGCCCGCCGAGCCACCGTGTCAGTGCATTGAAGGTGGTGCCCAGCGAGCCGATCAGATCCGGCAGCTTCTGGAACAGCTGCACGAGCTGGCCGCTCACCGTGACCAGCAGCGCGCCGGCCAGCGTGAAGATGCCCAGGAAGATCAGCACCACGAAAAACACGCCCAGGCCCCGTTTGACCCGGCCCCGCTGCAGCCAGTTGAGCAGGGGGTTGGCGAGGTAGGCGATCAGGAAGGCGACCGCGAAATCCACCAGCACCGAGCGGATCTGGCCGACCAGCCGGTAGGCCAGGTAGAAGGCCAGTACGAAGACGATCAGCCGCACCCAGGGGCTTCGCCAGGCGTGCGCGAAGGCGTGTGGCGGGCGCTGTTCCCGCAGGGCATTCGGGCTGGACAGGGGTGGGATACTCACGGTGCTGTCCACTGTACGTCACCGCGCCTGGGGACGCCCGGGCGACCTGGGGGCGCTCCGCTTTCCCGGGCGGGGCTCAATAGCTTTTCGTCAGCACCTGACCCGACTGGCCCATGGCCTGTGCCGGGGCGCCGTTCACGCTGACCCGCACGGCTCCGGCATTGCCGGTACGAACCGTCACCCCAGCCGGGAACCCCTTGACGCTGCCCACGGGCGGGGTGCCCTGGTACAGCACCTGTCCGGACGGGCCGGTCACCCGCGTCCAGGACTCGCCGCTGAAGGTCACCCGGACGGCGGCCTGTGGCGTGGCGGGCGTGGTGGCGGTGGGTGGGGTTCCGGCCGGCCCTGTCGCTGCCGGCACGGCTCCTGCTGGCACCGCTCCGGCCGGGGCTGGAGTGGCCGGCTTCGGGGTGCCCGCCGGGGTGTTCAGATCCGCCAGCACGGCTTTCCCCTGCCCGGCCACGGGCAACTGGGCCCGCAGGTTGCGTCCCTGCACCAGACTTACGGACTGCCTGAGCCCCTGGCGGCCGCCCAGTTCGACCCGCAGTTCGGCCTGATCGCGCGCCGCGACGGGAAAGGACTTGACCGGGGTCACGCCCAGATCGCGGTTGTCCAGATAGACCCGCGCGCCGGCGGGCACGCTGCTGATCGTCAGGCGCACGGTGCGCGGCGCGGCGGGCGGGGGGGGCGGGGGGGGCGTGGGCACGGCGCGCGAAGGGGTGGCGGCCGGCGCGACCACGGTCGACACGGGCGCCGGCCTCAGAAAGGTGCTGTAGGCGTAGTATCCGGCGGCCCCCACGACGATCAGGGCGGTCAGGCCCCCCGCCAGGACGGCCGGATTCATCGGGGTGGCCGGTCGCTCACGACCACCCGCGCCGCGCAGGCTCTGGGCGATCTCGGCGGAGACCGGCATCGTGCGGTCGAACTCCGCCATCAGGGGGGCCGGGTCGAGGTTCAGTTCACGGGCGTAGCGCTGCAGGTAGGAGCGGGCGAAGGTGCGCTCGGGGAGCAGGCTGGTGTTGCCCTCTTCCAGGGCGCGCAGGTAGTCGCCCCGGATCTTGGTTCGCAGCGCCAGATCCTGCGTGCTGAAGCCCTGGGCCTCCCGGGCTTGTTTAAGCGTTGAGCCAAAACTCATGAGAACCACCCTATCCTTTTTCCATTCCCGGAGCTAGGGAGCAGGTCTGTCAGCCGTCATACGGGCGGCCCAGGGCCTTGGGCGCGCGGCTGCGGCCCGTGAAGATCAGGGCCAGCACCGTGATCAGGTAGGGCAGCGCGCTCACCAGCGTGGGTGGCAGCAGTTCGGAGCCGCCCAGCGCGATCGAGAGCGCCTGCAGGAAGCCGAACAGCACGGTGGCCCCCAGCACCCCCAGCGCCTTCCACTGCCCGAAGATGAGCGCCGCCAGCGCGATGAACCCGCCCCCGGCGCTGATGTTCCGCACGTAGGAGTCGAGGTTCCCCACGCTCAGGAACACGCCCGCCGTGCCGGCCAGCATGCCCGAGAGGATCACGGCGCTGTAGCGCATCCGGCGCACGTTGATCCCCATGGAGGCGGCGGCCTGGGGCTGTTCGCCGGTGGCGCGCAGGCGCAGCCCGAAGGGCGTGCGGTACAGCACGTACCAGCTGATCGCCACCGCCAGGAACGCGAAGTAGACCGGCGGCGAGAAGCGCAGTTCCCCCACGCCCCACAGCGGCAGGCCCTGCGCCAGCTTGGGGCTCTCGGTCGAGGAGCCGTACAGGGCGGTCAGAATCACGGCCGGCACGCCCGAGGCCAGCAGGTTGATGGCCGTGCCGCTGATGACCTGATCGGCGCGATACTTGATGGACACCAGCGCGTGGATCCAGGCGATCAGGCCGCCCACCGCCATGCCGCACAGCCAGCCCAGCCAGGGGGCCAGCGGCCCGAAGGCCGGTTCGAGCAGCTTGGCGCCCACCGCGCCGGCCAGCGCCCCGAAGATGATCAGGCCGTCCAGCGCGATGTTCACCACGCCGGCGCGCTCGCTGAAGAGCCCGCCCAGGGCGGTGAGCAGCAGCGGCACGACCGAGCGGATGAAGGTGGCCAGGAAGGCGGCCGTGAACAGTTGGGTCAGCAGGCCGTCCATCAGTTCTCGCCCCCTTCTTTGGTGTTCGGTGCCTGGCTGTGTCCCTCAGCGCGGGGCGCGACGTTCGGCAGCGGGGTGGCCCGTTCCGCGCGTGCGGCGCCGGAGGGCAGGGTCACGTCTTCGGGCTTCAGGCCCTGCGCGGCGGCTGCCAGCAGCTGCGGCGGGGGCGGATCCGTGATGCGCCGGCTCAGGAAGCCCCCGGCCGCGATGAACAGCACGATCAATGCCTTGAGCACGGTCACGATGTCCTTGTTCACGTTCTCCAGCTTCTGATCCACGTCGATGCCGCCGGTGTCGACCGTGCCGAACAGCAGGCTGGCGGCGACCACCCCGCCGGGCGTGCTCTGGCCCATCAGGGCGACCGCGATGCCGTCGAAGCCCACGTTCACGGGCATGTTGCCCTTCAGGCGGTACTCGTCGAGCGCCCCGCCGTTCACGTAGTGCGTGCCCGCCAGCCCCGCGAACATCCCGGCGATGGTCATGGCCAGGACGGTGCCGCGCGCCACGCTGATGCCCCCGTACTCGGCCGCCTTGGGCGAGAGGCCCACGGCCCGCAGCGCGTAGCCCGTGGCGGTGCGCCACATCAGCGTGCCGAAGAAGGCCACGCACAGCAGCGCGATCAGGAACGAGGCGTTGAGCTGCGAGCCCGCGATGTTCACCGGAATGCCGATCCGCCAGGTCAGCGCCCCGGCCAGCAGGGCCACGCCCAGCGCGATGAGGCCGCCGCTCCGGGTGCGGCGCAGCAGCGGCCGCGCCACGAGGAAGGCCACCAGCGCCACCAGCAGCCCGATGCTCACGGCCACCGCGCCGCCCTGGCCCACGTTGAACAGGCCCAGCAGGGTCGGCAGGCGGGCACCCTCCTGCAGCAGGTCGCTGCGCGGCTCGAAGCCCTCGGCCTTGATGCCCAGCGTGTAGGTGCGGCCCAGGAAGGGGAAGGTCTCGTTGCCGATCAGGAAGATGAAGATCGCCGAGGCGATGTAGTTGAGCATGATGGTGTTGATGACCTCGCTGGAGCCGAAACGCGCCTTCAGGAAGCCCGGAATGGCGCCCCACAGCGCACCCCCCGCCCCGGCCGCGATCACCGAGAGGGGCAGCAGGAGGGCGCCCAGGCCGGCCGGGCCGTACACCCCGACCAGCATCGCCGCGATGGCGCCCATGGTGAGCTGCCCCGGCGCGCCGATGTTGAACAGCCCCGTGCGGAAGGCGAAGGCCACGCTCAGGCCGGTGAAGATCAGCGGGGTGGCCAGCTTGAGCGAGTCGAGCAGCGGGTTCAGGCTGGTGACCGGCGCGAACAGGGTGGAGTACACGAAGTACATCAGGTCGGTCTTGGCGAGCCAGGCGCCCCACAGCGAGAGCGGCTGCCCACTCTGGTTGACCAGCGGCTGCACCACCAGCACCACGATGGCCCCCACCAGGATCGCCAGCGAGATGGCCACCGTGGGCACCAGCAGCCCGCGCAGGCGGTTCAGGCGCTCCCACCAGGCGCTGCGCGCGCTCAGGCCGGCGCCGGCGGCCACCAGTCCGGCCACGATGGGCAGGAACAGGCCGAGATTCATGCCGCCGCCGTCGTAGAAGTTGCGCAGCTGCCGCTTGGCGCCGGGGCGCAGGGTGGTGTCGGCGTTCACGCGGCTCAGCTCGCTGCCGATCAGGCCGCCCAGCACCCAGACGGCGGCCACGGCCAGCCCGAAGGCCAGCAGGGCGCTCAGCCAGAACCAGTTCGTGCGCCGCCACGCGCCGATCAATGTGGCGAGCATGGCTGCCAGGGTGGCCCAGCCCAGGGTGAGTACGGTGCCGGTGCTGGGCAGGGGCAGCTGCTGGCTGGCCGACAGGTTCAGAACGGAGCCGCTGAGGTGCAGCAGCACCGCGTCCGCGCTGAAGCCCCGGCCCAGGGTGGCCAGAGGAAACAGCAGCAGACCGGCGGCCCCCACCGCGCAGGCGATCAACGCAATTCGGGCCGCGTCCGGGGAGGGGCGAGGGGCAGGAACGTGGGTCACGCCCGCCATTGTATAAGGGCCGGGTGGAGGGGGGCAGGGGCGCGGAACCGGCGCGCCCACCCGCCTGGCCCCGCCCCACCGCCGGGCTCTGATATGCTCCCCCGCGAAATGGAACGTACTTTTGCCATGATCAAGCCCGACGGCGTTCGCCGTGGACTGACCCCCGAGATTCTTTCCCGCATCGCCCGCAAGGGCTACCGGGTGGTGGGCCTCAAGCAGATGGTCATCCCCCGCGAGACCGCCGAGACCCACTACGGCGAGCACCGGGAGCGGCCGTTCTTCGGCGAGCTGGTGGACTTCATCACCGGCGGCCCGGTGGTCGCCATCGCGCTGGAAGGCGAGAACGCCATCGCCGGCTGGCGGGCCATGATGGGCGCCACCAACCCCGCCAACGCCGCGCCGGGCACCATCCGCGCCGACTTTGCGACCACCACGGGCGAGAACGTCATGCACGGCAGCGACAGCCCCGAGAGCGCCGAGCGTGAACTGGGCCTGTTCTTCCAGCCGTCTGAACTGCTGGAGTGACGCCGGGCCGCTCCGGGGGCCCGCACCCTGCAGACCGTGGCCAGAAGTGCATACCGTGGACAGAGCGGTATGCATTTTCATGGCCTGCGTGCGCCGACGCCGGAAAGTGGCGTGGCTGTCCTCCGCCGTGGTGTCCGCCACCGGGCCGGCAACGGCCGCGCCAGGAGGCAGGACAGCCACCGGTCGGGCTCCCACCGGGGCTCCGGCGGGCCTTCCGGGCGGCCTATGGGGGGCCTCCTCCCCCCGAAAAGTGCCGATGAGGACGCCGCAGACCGGGGCCGGGTGCAAGGTCTTTGTGACGAAGGCCCAGGTAGCATCCCGCCAGGGATATGCATAGGGTGATCTCTCCGCTCCAGAGGCTGTTGCTCCGCACACAGCAGTACGTGGTGTATGCCTCGAACGTGGGCTACATCCTGTATGCCCTGCTGACGGCGCTGATCAATTCGCCCGGCGACTTTCCCCTGGCCTATCAGGTGCCCAAATACTGGGCCGCGCTGTTCTCGCTGGCCACCGTGATCGCCGTGGCGACCCTGCCCCACCGCCTGCGCCGCATCTACCTGATGACCTGCCTGAGCTACCTGGTGGTCACCGTGTTCGAGGTGCCGCGTTCGGTGGCCTACGGCGAGATGCCCATGCACCTGACGCTGTGGCTGACCATGAACGTGCTGGTGTCGTTCGTGGTCTTCGGCTCGCGCCAGGGGGCCGGCCTGAACCTGCTGAGCCTGGGGGTGATGCTGGTGGCCCTGGTGGTGCGGGGCCCGCTCGCCGCGGCCCAGCTCTCCGACTGGGTCACGGCCAGCGTGGTCATGGGCGTGACCGGGGTGATCGCCTACATCCTGATGACCTTCATCGAGAACAACCTGCTGCAGCACGCGCAGGACAGCGAGAAACTGCGCGCCGCCCGCCAGGATGCCGTGACCGACGTCTATGGGCGCGGCGCCATCGAGGAAGAGCTGACCCACGCCATGGAGCACGCCCGCAAGACCAACTCGCCCCTGAGCATCGTGGTCACCGACATCGACCATTTCAAGAGCGTGAACGACCGCTACGGCCACGCCTTCGGCGACGACGTGCTGCGCGCCGTGGGCAAGCGGCTGCGGCGCAACGTGGGCGGGATCGGCGGGATGGTGGGACGCTGGGGCGGCGAGGAATTCATCGTGCTGCTGCCGGGCCTCGCCAAGCCCGACGCCCTGGTGCTGGCCGAGCGGTTGCGCCGCGAGGTCGGCGAGACCCCGCTGGCCGGCCTGGACGTGACCGCGAGCTTCGGCGTGGCCTCCTACCGGGGTTCCGGCGACACCGCCGATCAGTTGTTCGGGCGCGCCGATATGGCCATGTACGAGGCCAAACGCTCCGGCCGCAACGCCGTGCGCTGAGGGGCCGCAGGAGCCTGGGCCTGCGTCGCCCCCTCAGGGCGCCCTGAACGCCCCCAGCAGCTCGGGCTGGCGCTGCGTAACGTAGCCGCGCGTGAGCACCCGCAGACCATCGGCGGTGGGCAGGATCAGGGTGTCGGCCAGCTTCGAGGGCGGGGCCGGGCGCAGCCCCTCGCCCAGCGGCGTGGTCACCGGGCGGGCCTGGGCGCCGGCCAGCGTCCGGGCCGTGAACCTCGGCCGGGTGATCTCCAGGGCCCACGACTGCCCCCGCGCCTCGCCGTTGAACTGCACGCTCACGGCGGCGGCGTCCAGCGGGGGGCGGGTCGTCCAGCTCACCTCGCGCCGGCCCCCGCCCACGCGCTCACGCCGGTCGGCCTGGGCATCGAAGGAGCCGCTGGCCGTGAACAGCACCCGGCTGCTCAGGTCCGTGTCGGCCCGGGTGTCGCGCCGGCAGGAGGCCAGGGCCGGCGCGAGCGTGAGCAGGGCGGCCACCAGCAGGGGCAGGGGAGGAGGGCGGGTCACGCCCGCACGATATCCGCCGCCGGGTTCCGGCGCATGGGCGAACATCCCGCGAGCCGCACATCCCGGCCCCGCCGTGAGAGCATGGGCCGGTGAACGCCCTGCACCTGTCCCTGCTGACCACGGGCGGTCTGCTGCTGCTTCTGCTGGGCCTGGGGCTCTCCCTGCAGCTCGGCTGGCGCCGTGACCGGGCGCGCTGGCCGCACCACGCGCTGTTCTTCGCCGTGTGCGCCGGCACGGTGCTGTCGGTTGCGCTGGGCGCGCTGGCGGGCAGCCGCTGGTGGGCGCTGCTGCCCGCGCTGGCGCTGCTGCTGGGCATGACCCGCACCCGGCCGGGGCGCGCGGGGCACTGGCGGCTGGCCCTGGTCGGCGCGGCGGCCTACGGGCTGGGGGCGGCGCTGGCCTGGAGGGGGTAACGCCCCGCAGTGGCCCCGCCAGGGACGGCCGCCGCGCCCCCATGCTCTAGCCTGGGGCCATGACTCTGGACTCCCAGGCCCGCGCCCTGCTCGACGGCATGCTGGCGCGGCGCACCACCAACGGCCCCTTCCTGGCCCAGCGGGTCAGCCGCGAGCACCAGCACCTGCTCATGCGCGTGGCGCAGGCGGCGCCCAGCCATTTCAACTCGCAGCCCTGGAGATTCGTGCTGATCGAGGAGGGCGCCACCATCGAGCGGATCGCGCAGCTCAGCGGCGAGAGCATGACCGAGCTGATCGAGGCGGGCGTGTTCTTCGAGCGCTACCGCCGCTACTTCCGCTTCTCGCACTCGGAGATGGACGAGCGGCGCGACGGCATTCACATCGACCACCTGCCGGGGCCGCTGCGCCCCTTCACCCGCCAGATCTTCTCCGACGCCGGCCTGAAGCTGATGCGCCAGCTGGGCGTGCCCCGGAAGTTGGGCGAGGACAACCGCAAGCTGGTCGCCGGCAGTCCGCTGCTGCTCGCGGCGCTGCTCGACCGGGGGGAGTACCGCCCCGGCGAACTGAGCGGCTTCTATTCGGTGTTCGGGCTGGGCGCGGCCATCGAGAACATCTGGAACGCGGTGGGGGCGCTGGGCATGGGCATCCAGTTCGTCTCCACGCCGATGGAGATTCCCCGGCAGTGGGCGGCCGTCCAGGCGCTGCTGCAGGTGCCGCCGGAACTGGAGCTGATGGCGCTCTACCGCCTGGGTTACCTGCCCACCGAGCAGGCCCGGCCGTCCATCGACTGGAGCAGCCGCCACCGCAAGCGCCTGAACCAGTTCGTCTTCCGCGAGACCTGCGCCGCGCCGGAGCAGGAGGGCTGAGCGGGCCCAAGCGTGAAGGGAGCCTCAGCGCGGCCACCGTCTACCTCCAAATGACGGGGCGCACAATGCCGCAGGAGGGTTCACCATGACCATGACTTCCGAGCATCACAACGCCCTGAACGCCGCCCAGAGCGGCACCTTCGACATCGGCGGCGACCTGAGCGTCAACCGCCTGGGCTTCGGCGCCATGCGCGTGACCGGCCAGGGCATCTGGGGCGACCCGGACGACCGCGAGGGTTCGCTGGCCACCCTGCGCCGCCTGCCCGAACTGGGCGTGAACTTCATCGACACCGCCGACTCCTACGGCCCGGCCGTGAGCGAGGAACTGATCCGCGAGGCGCTGCACCCCTACGACTCGGTGGTCATCGCCACCAAGGGGGGCCTCACCCGCACCGGCCCGGACGTCTGGATTCCCGTGGGCCGCCCCGAATACCTCAAGCAGCAGGCCCACCTCAGCCGCCGCCGGCTGGGCGTCGAGCGCATCGACCTGTGGCAGCTGCACCGCATCGATCCCAAGGTGCCCCGTGACGAGCAGTTCGGCGCCATCAAGGAACTGATGGACGAGGGCGTGATCCGGCACGTCGGCCTCTCGGAAGTGAGCGTCGAGGAGATCGAGGCCGCCCGCAAGGTCATCCCGGTCTCGACCGTGCAGAACCTCTACAACCTCGTCAACCGGGGCAGCGAGGACGTGCTGGATTACTGCGAGCGCGAGAACATCGGCTTCATCCCCTGGTTCCCGCTGGCCGCCGGCAGCCTGGCCCGCGAGGGCAGCGTGCTCTCCGAGGTCGCCGCGCGCCTGGGGGCCAGCCCCTCGCAGGTCGCGCTGGCCTGGGTGCTGCGCCGCAGCGCGGTCATGCTGCCCATTCCCGGCACCGGCAAGGTCAGGCACCTCGAGGAGAACGTGGCCGCCGCCAGCCTGCACCTCAGCGACGAGGACTTCCGCGCCCTGGACGAAGTGGGCCGGCAGGAGTGGGCCAGGCAGAAGGACTGATCCAGGCCATCACCGTCTTCAGGGGACTCGGGCCACGGGCGTCCGAGTCCTCTTTCGCTGGGTCGGCCCCCGCGTGGCCGGAGACGGACTGGACGCTCCTTTTCCTGTCGTTGCCGGGCCATTGAACGTTCCCCCACCATGAACGTCACGGCGCGGGCGCCACAATGGCCCCTATGCCTTCTTCCGTGGTGCCCGTCCTGCGCTCGCTGGTGACCGGCACGCCCCCCTACCTGGTGCCCCAGGCCGACCTGCGCGAGGCCGCGCGCACCCTCTTTCCCCGCATGGCCGCGCGCCCCCACATGCTCGACGTGTTCGACAACGCCCGCATCCAGACCCGCGCCCTGGCCCGGCCGCTGGAGTGGTACCTGCAGCAGCGCGGCTTTGGCGAGAAGAACGACGTCTTTCTGGCCGAGGCCCGCACGCTGATCCGCCGGCTGGCCGCCGAGGCCCTGTCGCGGGCGGGGGTCGCTCCGCCGGACATCGACGCCGTGGTGGTCGTGAACACCAGCGGCCTCAGCACGCCCAGTCTGGACGCCGATCTGATCGGGTTCCTGGGCCTGAACCGACACGCGGCCCGCTTGCCCGTGTGGGGGCTGGGCTGCGCGGGCGGAGCGGCGGGGCTGGCCCGCGCCGCCGACCTCGTGCGGGCCGGCTACCGGCGGGTGCTGTTCGTGGCCGTGGAACTGTGCTCACTGACCCTGGTGCGCGGCGACGAGTCGAAGAGCAACTTCGTGGGCACGGCGCTGTTCTCGGACGGCGGCGCGGCGCTGGTGGTCACGGCCCCGGACGTGCCCGGCCCCCCGCCGCTGGCTGATCTGCATGGCGCGTACTCCACCCTGATCGAGGCCAGCGAGGACATCATGGGCTGGGACGTGGTGGACGACGGCCTGAAGGTGCGCTTCAGCCGGGACATCCCCACGCTGGTGCGCTCCATGATGCGCGGCAACGTACAGGACGCGCTGGCGGCCCACGGCTGGAGTCCCGGGCAGGTCGGCACGTACATCGTGCATCCGGGCGGGGTGAAGGTGCTCTCGGCGTACGAGGAGGCGCTGCAGCTGCCGGCCGGCGCCCTCGATTCCAGCCGCCGGGTGCTGTGCCGCTTCGGCAACATGAGTTCCGTGACCGTGCTGTTCGTGCTGGAGGAAGTGCTCAGGGCGCGCTCCCGTGGCCGCGCCCTGCTGAGCGCCATGGGGCCGGGCTTCAGCGCCGAGCACGTGCTGCTGGATCTGGCGTAACGGTATGGGGCGCGGCCTGCGGGCCGCGCCCCTCAGCTCCTGAAGGCTCAGGCGCCGTCGTTGCCGTCCACGGTCTTGTCGGGGTTGGTCGCCGCGCCGCTGGCGGGCATTCCGTCCTTCATGCCCCCGTAGGTGCTGGGGTTGGCGTCGTGGCCGCCCTGGGCCACCGGGCGCGGATCGGTGGTCGCGCTGACCTGCTGCGCCTGCGAGGTGCCCTGGCCGGCGTCCGCGTTCTCGTCGCTGGCATCCTGGTAGATGCCCTGCGTGGTCGCGTCTCCGGTGCTCTTGGGCGTTCCGGTGTTCCACTGCCCCTGATCCATGATGGTGCCCTGCGAAACGTTCGCGTGGGCCTCGCTGCCTGGCTTGCCTTCTCCCATGATCGCCTCCTGTGTTCCCGCGGTCTGCCCCGCAGCCGGGGACGGTCGAGTTGTGCAGGAGATCAGCGTAGAGCCCACCGGCCCCGGGCGGGTGGGTAGGCGTTTACGAGAGCTTGCGGAAGCCGGGGGCGCGGCCTACCGCCGCCGGATCGCCGGCTGGGATCCGTCCAGCTCGCCCGTGACCTGCTTCGGCGTGTTCTCGACCTGACGGCCCTTCTCGGCCATGCCGGGAGCGGGCACCTTCTTCACGTCGTGCAGGTCGTTGGTGTCTTTCTGGCCGCCCTGTTCGTGGGTCGGGTGGACAGCGGGGGTGGGCTTGTCGGTCATGGTGAACCTCCTGGCTGCCTCCAGGCTAGGCCGGAGACGGGGAGAGCGGGTGGGACGTGGATGACGGCCGCTTTACCTCTCGCCCCCTTCCGCGCCGCCCTCCCTGCTTTCCCCGGACTCACCGCCCCGGCCCTCACTCCCGCCGAACATGGCCTCCAGCCCCTGCGCGAGCTGATCCCTCTCGCTGGCGCTCAGGCGGGCCTCCGGGTGCATGGGCAGGTAGGAGCGGTCGGGCATGGAGCCGTTGCGAACCGTCTTGGCGGCTTCCCCAGCCTCCTTGCCGTAGCCGGGGACATGGATGTTGAACTTGCTCCGCCCCTCTCTGACGTGCCGCTCCAGCAGCCACGACACCGGGGCCACGTTCGAGTACCAGGGCCAGACGGTCGAGTGGCTGTGGCAGTCGGCGCAGGCGCGGACGAACATCGCCTTGGTGTCGGGGTCGATCCAGCCAGGCTGAACCTGAATGGGCGGGTTGCTGTGCGCCCGGCCGTAGGGCACGAGCTGGATCAGCACGAAGAGGGCGAGCAGCCCCAGCATGAGTCGGGGCAGCAGCGGGCGGCGGGAACGGTTCAGACGCATGGGGACTCCTTGTCGGGCGGGCGTGTCTCCGATTTCCCCACGCCGGGGCAGCGGGCGGATGTGGAGGCTCTGGCCGAACCCTCACCGCCACCCCCAGCTCCAGCCCTCACAGCCGGTGCCGGAGCAGCCGCAGGCCCATGAACACCACGAACACCGTGCCGCCCTCATGGGCGATCACGCCCAGCGGCAGCGGTACCTGACCCGCCACCGCCAGCGGCGCCACGATCAGGATGATCCCGAAGGCGAAGGCCAGATTGGTGATGACCGTCCGGCGCGCGGCGCGGGCCAGCCTGACCGCTCCCGCCAGCTTCCCCAGGTCGTTCTGCATCAGCACCACGTCGGCACTTTCAATCGCCACGTCGGTGCCCGAGGCGACCGCGATGCCCAGATCGGCGCGGGCCAGCGCGGGCGCGTCGTTCACGCCGTCCCCGACCATCGCCACGGGGCCACCCCCCGAAGTCGTGCTCAGCTCGCCGATGATCCTCAGCTTGTCCTCGGGCAGCAGCTCGGCGCGGAACTCCTGCAGGCCGATCTCGGCGGCCACCGTCTGCGCGACCTCGCGCTTGTCGCCGGTCAGCATGACCGGGTGGGCGATCCCGCTCGCGCGCAGCGCCGCGATGGCCCCCGCGATGCCGGGCCGCAGCGCGTCGGCCACGCCCATGACGCCGATCACCTGTGCCCCGCGCCCCACGATCACGGTAGAGCTGCCCTGGCCCGCCAGCGCCGCGAGGGCCGAGCGCTGCGCCCCGTCCAGCGCTGCCCCCTGGCGCATCGCCAGCCGCTCGTTGCCCGCCCAGACTGCGGTGCCATCCGGCAGCCGCGCCTCAATGCCGTGGCCGGGGATGGCCTGGGCGCCCTGCACATGCTCGGGCGCCACCCCCCGCTCCTGGGCGGCCCGCACGATCGCCTGCGCGATGGGATGTTCGCTGTGCCCCTCCAGCCCGGCCGCCAGGGCCAGCGCGGCGCCTTCGTCGCCGGCCACCACCCGTGTCAGGGTCATCTTCGCCTGGGTCAGCGTGCCGGTCTTGTCAAAGGCGACGGTCTGCACGCCGGCCAGCGCGTCCAGCGCCGCGCTGCTCTTGAACAGCACCCCGCCCCGCGCGGCGGCGGCCATCGCCGAGAGCATCACGGCGGGCGTGGAGATCACCACCGCGCAGGGCGAGGCGACCACCATGAAGGTCATCGCGCGGTACCACGCCTGATCGGTGGGCAGATTGAAGCCGGAGCGCAGCAGCAGGTACACCAGCGGCACGCACAGCAGCACGGTCAGCGCGTAGGGGCTCTCCCAGCGCTCGGTCACGCTCTCGGTGCGGCTCTTCTGGGTCTGGGCCTGCTCCATCAGGCCCACCAGCCGCGCCAGGGTGCTCTCGCCGGCCGGGCGCACGACCTCGGCCTCCACCGAGCCGTTCAGGTTGACCGTGCCCGAGGCCAGCGCCGCGCCGGGCTCCTTGTCGACCGGCACGCTCTCGCCGGTGATCGGACTCTCGTCCACGCTGGTCTGGCCCTGCGTGATCCGCGCGTCGGCGGCGATGCGCTCGCCCGGCCGGATGACCAGCAGGTCGCCGATGCGGATCTCGCCCAGCTCGCACCATTTCTCCACGCCGCCCCGGCGCACGGTCGCCCCCTCGGGGTTCAGGTTCATCAGGGCCTGGATGGCGTTGCGGGTGCGGCCCATGGCCCAGTCCTGCAGGGTGTTGCTCAGGCTGAACAGGAACAGCAGGATCGCCCCGTCGGCCATCTGCCCGATGCTCGCGGCGCCCAGCGCGGCCAGTACCATCAGCAGGTCGACGTCCAGCTTGCGTTCCCTGAACAAGCTGCGGAGCGCCTCGCGCCCGGCCGGAATCCCGCCCGCGAGGTACGCCAGCCCGTAGCCGCCCCACATGATGGCCGGACTGTCCAGCAGGTGCTGCCCCGTGAGCCCGGTCAGCAGGCCCAGCAGGGTGAGCGCGGTCAGCGTGATGGCGGTACGCAGTTCGGGCGTCAGCGTGAAGGTGGGGGCCGTGCGGCGGGACGCGGCGGGGCGCGTGGTGGCGGTGGTCATGTGGACTCCAGGGCAGGGGAGGGGCTACTAATGGGAATGATTCTCAGTAAGCCCAGTCTACCCTGCCCCTCCCCTCAACTCAACGCACGAATCGGAGTGGAAAAGTCGGGATTGGGCCGATGGCGAGGACTGCCGGGGGCCGCTGCCGCACCCTCCGCTGCGAGTTGGGCCCCCCGCTCCCGGAGGCCCCTACCCCACCGCCACCAGCGGCAGGTCGTGCTCGCGCGCCAGCGCCAGCCAGTGCGCGGTCGGCTGCTCCCGCAGGCGAGCCTCCGGCTGCGGTCCGATCACCTCGGCCCAGCGCTGGGCGAAGCGGGCCTCCAGCGGCGCGGCGGCCACCCAGCCGTCGGCCGTGCGGTACAGGCGGTAGATGTCCTGCTCGCCCGAGAGGACACCCCCCGGCGCCGTGAGGCCCGCCGTGAAGGGCCGCGCCGCGAGCCGGGCCGAGTCTCCCAGCCCGACCAGACGCCCGCGCTGGGGCGCTCCGCGTTCGCGCCCCAGCAGCAGGGCCAGCGCCGCCGCGTAGGCCTCCCGGCTGCCCATCATGTCGGCCAGCAGCGTGCGCGGCATCGCCGGGGCGGCAGGGTCGATCAGCCCGGCTTCCACCTGATAGGTGAGGTCGTGGCCGGGGTCTTCGGGCGCCCGCGTGTCGCCCACGATGGACACCCGGCACAGGCGGGGATAGCGCTCCGCGAGCGCCGCGCGCCCCAGGCCCAGCCGCTCCAGCGCCGAGGGGCGGAAACTGGTGAGCAGCAGGTCGGCGCCCGCCAGCAGGTTGAAGAGTTCGGCCGCTCCCGCCGGGGTTTTCAGGTTCAGTGTGTGAACCACCACGCCCCGGTGCAGTTCGGCGTACCAGCCCGGCGCCATCCACGACAGCGGATCGCCGGCCGGCGGCTCGACCTTCACGACCCGCGCGCCGTCCCCTTGCAGCGAGGCCGCCGCGACCGGCCCCGGCACATTCAGGGCGAGCGAGACGACGGTGAAGCCTTGCAGGGGGCCGGCCATACTCTCCATTGTGAGGTCAAGCCCGCCGGGCGCGGCCCTGGCACCGCTCGAGTCCTGTTCTCTCCCGGGCTCGCCTGGCCCGGCCTCGTCCTCGACCCGGCGGAGTTCCGCTCAGGAGGGCCGCGCCATCCGCGTCACGTCCAGCTCCAGCTCCTGATCGCCGCGCCGCACCCGGAACCGGCTCGCCACGCCCGCCGGCTGGGCCAGCGCCACCTCGTCGTAGAGCATTTCCGTCACGTCCTGCCCGTCGTAGGCCAGCACGAGGTCCCCCACCTGCAACCCGGCCACGCCGGCGGGGCTGTCCGGGGCGACCGTCAGACAGACCATGCCCTGCCCGTCGGGGCCCGCCGCCCCGAAGCCGGCGCCCAGCATGCCCCGCCCCGCCAGACGCGGAATGGACTTGTGGATCAGGCGGATCTGGCCCCGGTGGTTGATCTCGTCCTCGAAGACGTGGAACCACATGAAGTGCCTATTTCCGGTGCTGCCCCAGAACGGCAGGGGCTCGTCCAGCCACGCGTCGTCACGCTGGGCGAACAGCCGCAGGGTCTCGGCGCGTACCTGGGCGAGCTGGGTCAGGTAATGGCGCAGCGGACGGCCCCGGATGGTTTCACGGCCCAGTTCACCGAGGTCGAGGCCCGGCAGCCAGCGCGGGTCAATGAGCGTCTCGGGATAGGCCGGAACGTCGAAACTCGCGTGCTGGTAATACACCTCCACCGCCGCGAAGTGCTCCAGCAACATGCCCGCGCTGTTGCCGAAGCCGGGCGGGATGGTGTCCAGTTCCTCCACGCTCAGGCCCTGCACGGCCTGGAGGGTGGTCGCGCGGGCATAGTCCATCATCCCGACCAGCCGCGAGATCATGGGCGTGAAGCCGGGCCGGTCGGTGAGCAGGAAGTCGGGCATAGGAACAGGGTAGCGGGGCTGTGAGCTCTGGGCTATGGGCTATGGGCTTTGATCAATGGCGAGGGCTGAAGCTGAGGCTCTGGCTCGCCTCATAGCTCACCGCTCAGAGCCCAGAGCTCCTTATTTCACTTCCGCCACCAGATTCAGCACCGCTTTCTTCAGGAACGGGGCGCCCTGCCCCTCGGCCAGCACCTCGCCGCTGGTGCCGTCCACCACACGCGCCTGCGCCCGCGCGGCGCCGCTGCCGTCGCGCTCGACGACGATTTCCAGGCGCTGTCCGGGGCCCATGCCCTGCGCGGCGTAGTTCAGGCACCAGTCGGCCCAGTTCACGCTCTCGGCGGGCGCCTTATTGGCCTTCGCCTCCTGCTTTTCGTGGTACGCCTGCGTCTTCTGATCCACATGGGTGCGGATCACCTCGTAGCGCTGGGGCGCACTCAGCGAATCGAAGGGCACCTCGTCGCCGCTTTCGGGGTGGTGGACGGTCGTGTCGGGCGCCATCTTCTGAACCACGTTCGCCATGATCCGCAGCTCGGCGGGCTCGGGAGCGTCCTCCCAGGGGGCCTCCTCGACCATGCGGGCCACCACGCGCTGCTGCTCGGGCTCCAGCTCAGTCAGGATCTTCGCGGCGGGCTTCAGGGCGCGGGCCTGCTTCTCGCTCTGGGGCTCGATCCCCAGCGGAGAGAGGACTTTGGCGACCTCGTTGGCGTCGATCAGGCGGCCCGCCTGCGCCTGCGAAAAGCCCCAGCGCTGTTCCAGATACGCCTCGAAGCTCTCGTACCGTTCGCGGTAGAAGCCGTTGTCGCGAATCTCGCTGAGGGCCTGACCGGTGCGCTGAAAATCCCGCAGGCCGTCCTTGACCGTCTGTTCCAGGGACTGCAGACGGTGCTTCTGGTGGGGTTCAAGTTCGGTGCTCATGCAGAAAACCTCGGATGGGGGAGATGTCCGGTGGACGATAGCAGAATCCTAATGTTGTCTCCAGGGGGGTGACAGATTTCCGGCCCTCGTGCCTGTCCGGGTTACGGCCGTACCACACGGCGCCGGCTTATGATGGTCGGGCAATCAGGCCCAGCAGTCCAACTCTCCGGGGCCAAGGAGGATGCCCACATGGCGATGAATCTGTTCGGAGCGCGCGACACGCTCACCACGAAATCTGGCCAGAAACTCTACTTCTACAACCTGAACAAGTTCCAGGAGCAGGGCCACGACATCAGCAAGCTCCCGGTGAGCATCAAGGTGCTGCTGGAAAGCGTGCTGCGCGAGGCCAACGACTACGACGTGCGCCGCGAGGACGTGCTGACGGTCGCCGGCTGGAACCCGAAGAACGCCGAACTGGAGATTCCCTTCAAGCCCGCCCGCGTGATCCTCCAGGACTTCACCGGCGTGCCCGCCGTGGTCGATCTGGCCGCCATGCGAACCGCGATGGTCGCGCTGGGCGGCGATCCCAAGAAGATCAATCCGCTCATTCCGGTCGATCTGGTCATCGACCACAGCGTTCAGGTGGACGAGTTCGGCACCGACTTCGCGCTGGCGAACAACATGGCCCTGGAATTCGAGCGCAACCGCGAGCGCTACGAGTTCCTCCGCTGGGGCCAGCAGGCCTTCGACAACTTCGGCGTCGTGCCGCCCGCCTCCGGCATCGTGCATCAGGTCAACCTGGAGTACCTCGCCAAGGGCGTGCAGAGCCGCCCGGAAGATGACGGCGTGGTCGTGTACCCCGATTCGCTGGTGGGCACCGACTCGCACACGACCATGATCAACGGCCTGGGCATCGTGGGCTGGGGCGTGGGCGGCATCGAGGCCGAGGCGGTCATGCTGGGCCAGCCGATCTACATGCTGATGCCCGAAGTCATCGGCTTCAAGATCACGGGCGCTATGCCCGAGGGCGCCACCGCGACCGACCTCGCCCTGCGCGTGACCCAGATGCTGCGCGAGAAGGGCGTGGTGGGCAAGTTCGTCGAGTTCTACGGCGCCGGCCTGAGCAACATGACGCTGCCCGACCGCGCCACGATTGCCAACATGGCCCCCGAATACGGCGCCACCATGGGCTTTTTCCCGGTGGACGAGGAAGCCCTGCGCTACCTGCGCCGCACCGGCCGCCTGGAGGACGAGATCGAACTGGTCGAGTCGTACTACAAGGCCCAGGGCATGTTCCGCACCGACGAGACGCCCGACCCCGTGTTCACCGACACCATCGAACTCGACCTGGGCACCATCGTCCCCAGCCTCGCCGGCCCCAAGCGCCCGCAGGATCGCGTGAACCTGTCCGATATGCACACGGTCTTCGCCGACGCCCTGACCGCCCCCGTGAAGGGACGCGGCTTCGAGCTGAGCCCCGCGCAACTGGACGCCCAGGGCACCATTGCCGGCACGGAGATCAAGATCGGGCACGGCGCGGTCACGCTGGCCTCGATCACGTCCTGCACGAATACCTCCAACCCCTCGGTGCTGATCGCCGCCGGGCTGGTCGCCAAGAAGGCCGTCGAGAAGGGCCTGAAGAGCCGGCCCTGGGTCAAGACCTCGCTGGCCCCCGGCTCGCGCGTGGTCACCGAATATCTGGAAGCCGCCGGACTCCAGACCTACCTTGACCAGATCGGCTTCAACACGGTCGGCTACGGCTGCATGACCTGTATCGGCAACTCCGGCCCGCTGCCCGAGCCCGTGGTGCAGGCCATCCAGGAGGGTGATCTGGTGGCCGCCTCCGTGCTGAGCGGCAACCGCAACTTCGAGGGCCGCATCAACCCGCACATCCGCGCCAACTACCTGGCAAGCCCTCCGCTGGTCGTGGCCTACGCGCTGGCGGGCACGGTCGTGAACGACATCGTGAACGACCCCATCGGCACGGGTTCCGACGGCCAGCCCGTCTACCTGCGCGACGTCTGGCCCACCACCGCCGAAATCCAGACGGTCATGGACAGCGCCATCAACGCCGAGATGTTTCGCAAGGTCTACGACGGCATCGAGAAGTCCAACGCCGACTGGAACGCCATCCCGGTCGCCGAGGGCGCGCTGTTCAACTGGAAGGAAGATTCCACCTACATCCAGAACCCGCCCTTCTTCGAGAACCTGGCCGGCGGCCCCTCCGAGATCGTGAGCATCGAGGGCGCCCGCGCGCTGGTGAAGGTCGGGGACTCGGTGACGACCGACCACATCTCGCCCGCCGGCTCCTTCAAGGCCGACACGCCCGCCGGGAAGTTCCTGACCGACCGGGGCATCGCGCCCAAGGACTTCAACTCCTACGGCAGCCGCCGGGGCAACGACCGCATCATGACGCGCGGCACCTTCGCCAACATCCGCCTGAAGAACCAGCTGGCCCCCGGCACCGAGGGCGGCTTCACCACCGACTACACCACCGGGCAGGTCAGCTCCATCTACGACGCCGCCCAGAACTACAAGGCCAGCAACATCCCGCTGGTGATCTTTGCGGGCAAGGACTACGGCATGGGCTCCAGCCGCGACTGGGCCGCCAAGGGCACCTTCCTGCTGGGCGCGAAGGCGGTCATTGCCGAGAGCTTCGAGCGCATCCACCGCTCCAATCTGGTCGGCATGGGCGTGCTGCCCCTGCAGTACAAGAACGGCGACACCGCCGACTCGCTGGGCATCAGCGGCGACGAGGTGTTCGACGTGATCCTGCCGGCTGACCTGAAGCCCCGCCAGGACGTGACCCTGCGCGTGACGAAGGACGGTGTGAGCCGCGACGTGACCGTGCAGTGCCGCATCGACACGCCCGTGGAAATTGATTACTACAAGAATGGTGGCATCTTGCAGACGGTGCTGCGGAGCATTCTGGAGCGGAGTAAGGGCGAAGTGAAGGCGTAAGCCGGAGCCAGACAACCTGAGTTAAACAAGCCCCGCCCAGTCTCCCAGGCGGGGCTACTTAATATCCAAGTTGAGAATTATAAATTCAAAATATGGAGGTAAAATGCTTGAGAACATTGGCGGCAGACCTATTATGCGTTACTCCATTGAGTTCGCCTTCTTTTCAATATGTAGAATAACTGCAACATCGTTGGACGGAATGTCGGGCGGCGAAGGAACGGGATTTCTGATTTGTTTAAATCACGACACGCCTGACTCTAGGTTAATGTTGGTTACTAACAGACATGTGATACCGGAACAGGATATGTCTGTAAATCTATCCCTAAATTCGAGATCTAAAGATGGACAAATAATAATAGGAGATAGAGCAGTTACTAATATAAACATGTCATCTATAAAAAGCTTTTACCATCCGGAGTATGACTTAGCAGCAATAGATATTACTAGTTGCGTTTGGGAACCTAGTGGGCCATATGTAAAATTTTGGGTTCCAGAACAATTTATCCCTAGCTTCGATGAACTTTGGCCAGGTAAGGAAGTGGCGTATCTTGGCTACCCAGATGGCAGATTTGATGAATACAATAATCTACCACTTTTGAGACAAGGTATTATCTCATCCTATCCCACATTGGATTACAATAACCGTAAGCTGTTTTTGATAGACACACATTCATATCGTGGTTCAAGTGGGAGCCCCGTATTTACTGAGTTTAATCAGAAACTGTATCTCGTTGGAATATTTGTAGAACTCCTCACCACGAAGGTCTTAGCACCGTTCGGCTCTCAAATGGATATTGAAGTAGAACTACCGATGGGGCTGGGTGTTGTGATAAAATCTCCAGTTATTCAAGACTTTTTAAATTTGATTTCATCTGCTACCAAAAATTGAGAAATGGTGGAGCTACTAGCCAAAGCCTGCGCCTGTGCGGGGTGGGGTCAGAGGGGGACGTTGCGGTAGATGGCGTCGAGGGAAAGGGGGATGTTCAGGCAGGGAATGCTGAGCGTCCCCTCGCCTTCTGCGTACTGTTCGGCCCACTCTTTTCCGCTCCGGGTGTACAGGCGGGCGGCGCGCGTGGCGGTTTCGACCAGCAGATACCCGTGCAGGCTGGGAATCCGCAGATAGTCGCTCGCCTTGAACACGTTGTCGATGGTTCGGGTGCGCTCGCTGACCACTTCCACGATCAGGCATGGCAAGCTGATGTACAGGGCGTCCATTGGGCTGTCATCGAAACTGACCATCACGTCTGGGAAATAGTGGGTCACATGCGGCAGGACGGGTGGAGCCAGACGAAGGCGTAGGTTCGATTTATAGACGAAGCCGCCCAACTGTCTGGCCGCCGGGTGAAGTGCCACAGCGATGTTGCCCCCGATGAGGGCATGTTTCGACTGGGCATCTTCCTGCCGCACCAGGAAGCCGTCTATGCTCTCGTACCGCACGTCGCTGGCAGCGAGGAAAGCCAGGTACTCTTCCTCGCTGAGCCTGCGGCGGGTGGGGTCGGTCATGAAAGCAGTGTATCGGGTAGACATTTTGAGCCTGCGGGGAGTGGGCGGTGGCGCGGCGTATGACCCCTCCGCCCCTGCGGGGCACCTCCCCTCAAGGGGAGGCAAGAAGTACCTTGGCTCCCCCTGAGGGGAGCTGGCACCGAAGGTGACTGAGGGGTTAACCTTCCACCTATGCGGGACACCTACACGAGAAAACTTGTCCCACGGGCAAAGGAGTTGCGCCGGGAGCAGACCCCCGCCGAACGCAAGCTCTGGTTTCTCTTCCTCCGCACCCACCCGGTCAAGTTCCGCCGTCAGGTACCCATGCACGGCTATATCCTCGACTTCTACGCGCCGTCCGTCGGGTTGTGTATCGAGCTGGATGGCCGCAGCCACGACGGCGAAGGGGCGCAGGCGTACGACGCCGAGCGGACGCGGGTGCTGGAGGCGGGTGGTGTCCGGGTGCTGCGGCTGAGCAACGGGGATGTGGAGGGCGAGTTCCAGGCGGTGTGTGGGGCGGTGGAGGTGGCCATCCGGGAGGGGACACCCCTTTGACCACCGCGCCTACTCTCCCTTCTCGGGGCGGCCCACCGGCCCCGGCGCTCCAACGGGCCTGACCACGCTCGACTGTCGCCGGCGGATCACCTCGACGAGTTCCAGCAGGGCGGCCGTCACCTGCTCCTGGCGCCCGGCCGACACGGCGAGGCCCTCCAGCAGCGGCTCGATGGTGGCCCGCAGGGTCTCGGGCAGAGCGCTGAGGGCGGGGTGGTTCTCTGGCGGGTCACGGGCTTCGCGCAGACCGCTGGCGATGTCGGCCAGCAGCGGCCCCAGGCTGGCGCGCAGGGCGTCGGGGAGGGCATCGTGGAGGGCGTCGGTCGGCGGGGCGGGCGGGGTCTGCTCCGGAGAGTTCAGCGTGCCGAGGTGCTGCAGGCCGCTGGCGATGTCGGCCAGCTGCGCGACCATGCGCTGCCCGGTGTCGGCGTCGTCGCCGCCCATGGCCCTGCGGCGGCGGAAGTCGGCCCGGATCTGCTCCCAGCGGGCCTGCTCGGCGGGGCTCAGGGTGCCGCGCAGTTCGCCCAGCTTCAGCAGGTTCTCCTCCGCGCCGCCCGTGAGCATCTGCGCCTCGCCCTGGTAGTGGTCGCTGATGAGCTGCTGCAGCTCGGCGTCGTTCATGGCGGGGGAGACCTTCTCGGCCAGCTTGGTCATGTTGCGGTAGCTGCCCTGCAGCCGGAAGGCGGGCTCGCTGCGGTAGGCGTCGGCCTGGGCGGCGCTGGCGATGTACTGGGCGTTCACGCGCGCCAGCACGTCGCGCACCTGCATCAGCCTCTGCAGCGTGGCCACGATCTCGGCCACCTCCGCGCCGCTGTAGGCGTGGCTCAGGGCATTCAGCGAGACGTCCTGCCCTGTGGACTGGCCCCCGGACTCGCCGCGGGACTGGTGCTGGGCCCTTTGCACCAGCAGGTACAGGTCGTTCAGGTCGCGGGTGGCGAGCGGGGCCAGCACCGGGTTGCTGGTCAGGCTGTTCTCGATGTAGCTCAGCGCGAAGGCGTCCTCCATACCGCCCAGCACGTCGCCCAGGTTGTAGATGTCGGCGCGGTTGGCGAGCATGTCGGGCACCCTGAACACCTCGCCGGACTCGGTGTAGGGGTTGCCGGCCATGACGACCGCGAACCTTCGCCCGCGCAGGTCGTAGGTGCGGCTCTGGCCCCGCCACACGCCCTCGATCCGGCGGGTGCCGTCGGTCAGCGAGATGAACTTCTGCAGGAACTCCGGGTGGGTGTGCTGGATGTCGTCGAGGTACAGCATGACGTTGTTGCCCATCTCCAGTGCGAGGTTCAGCTTCTCCAGCTCCTGGCGCGAGGTCGCGTCGGGCGCCTGCGCCGGGTCGAGCGAGCGGACCGCGTGGCCCAGCGCCGGCCCGTTCACCTTCATGAACACCAGCCCCAGCCGGTGCGCCACGTATTCCATCAGGGTGGTCTTGCCATAGCCGGGCGGCGAGATCAGCATCAGCAGGCCCATCCGGTCGCTGCGGCTCCCCTCGCCCACGCTGCCCATCTGCTTGGCGAGGCTGTCGCCGATGATCGGCAGGTACACGTCGTTGATCAGGCGGTTGCGGACGAAGGAGGTCAGGGGCCGGGCCTGGTACTCGCTCAGGCGCAGGCGTTCGCGCTCCTGCGCGATGACCTCCTGGCGAAGTGTCTGGTACCGCCCAAAGGCGGGCACGAACTGGGTGCGGTGCGTGTGCAGGCGCGCCAGGGTGTCGTCGATCTCCAGGCTCAGGGTGCCGGACTGGAGGCGGGGGTGCTCGCCCAGCAGGCCGCCCAGGTCGGCCCGCAGCGTCACGTCCCGGATCTCGTGGGGCAGCGCGGCGCCGAACAGCTTCAGGGCGGCGGCCTCCGGCACGAAGCGGGCGTGGCGGGCCAGCTCCGGCGTGCGCGTCAGGGCGTCCAGCCACTGCTGCGCCAGCGTCCAGCGGGCGGCGAGGTCGCCCTCCAGGCGTTCCAGCGACTGCCGGAAGGTGCCGGTCATGCCGGCGGCGTCCAGGCGGGCGTCCAGCGCGGCGACCAGCTCGGCGGCGGCGCGAGTGAACCCGAAGACGGCCCCGCCTTCCCCCCGTCCACTCGCCTGCCGTTCGTCGGCCAGCTCATCGGTCAACTCGTGGGCCATCTCATCGGCGAGGTACGCGGCGGCCTGCGCGGTCTGCTGGGGCGTGTGCCCGATGTGCTGGGCGGTCAGGAAGTTCGCGATCTCGGCCCCCAGGGCCTGCACGGCCGCCCCCAGCGCGTCTGCCGTGCCGAACAGGCGCCGCAGGGCGTGGGCATGGCCCAGCGTGTCCCGCCACGCGGCCTGCTGCCCGGCGTGGCTGGCCCAGGTCAGCACCGCCAGCGCGCGGACGGCCGGCGGGTGCGCGAGCGGGCCGGCGGCGCGGCTCAGGGGCAGCAGGGCGCGCAGGATCAGCGCCGCGTCGTGGTCGTGGACGCCGGTCTCGTAGCCCTCGCGGTAGCGCGGCGCGGCGAAGTCGCGCACCCGGCGGGTCAGGGCCTCCGGCGGCTCCAGCAGGGCCTCCAGGGCGTCCAGGCTGAGCCCCTCGCGGCCCTCCCGGGCGGCCTGGAGCAGCTGACCCGCCAGGTATTCCCCCCGGTAGACCTCGGGCGATTCGGACTCCAGCGTGACCGGCCAGAAGGCGCGCAGTTCGCTGAGCCCCGCATGATCCAGCGGCTGCAGGTAGTCGGTGCCGGTCAGCTGCACGGCCAGCCCGCCCTCGCGCGGCAGCAGGGTCAGGTCTAGAGGCTGGGTGTTCACGGAGAAGCGCCAGCGCGGCCCCAGGCGGATCACGGCGCCGCCGTCCTCGAACAGGTCGCTGCGGTCGCGCAGGGCACGCACGGCCGCGTCCTGCGCCGCCTTCAGGCGGGCCTCCAGATCGTCGGCCTTCACGGCGTCCTGCAGGTCGCGCAGGCGGCCCGCCAGCTCGCGCAGCTTCAGGATCAGCGGGT
This sequence comes from Deinococcus koreensis, assembly GCF_002901445.1. NCBI lineage: Bacteria > Thermotogati > Deinococcota > Deinococci > Deinococcales > Deinococcaceae > Deinococcus > Deinococcus koreensis. Next base: position 707,676 of record NZ_PPPD01000001.1, on the reverse strand, counting down.
CGCCGGCGAAGAAGGCGTTCAGCTCGTCGGGGCTGCCCAGGCGCGCGGCGCGCCCTGTCAACCCGCCCAGGATGCGGGCCCCGGCGTCCATGACCGCCTGCGCCCGGCGGCCCCGCTCGTCCAGCAGCGCCTGACGGCGTTCGCTGAACACCTCCAGCAGTTCCTCCCGCTTGCTCAGCAGGTCGCTCAGGAACTGCTCGTGCTCGCCGAACTGGCCCTCCAGTTCCTCCAGGCCGACCAGCAGCCGGGCGAGCTGCTCGTCGGCGCGTTCGGGCGTGGTCGCCAGACTCAGGGCGCTCGCCACCGACTGCCCGAAGAGCCCGAACTGCGCGGCGAACTGCGCGACCAGCTCGCCCGCCCCCAGCGCCTTGCGTCGGCCCTCGCTGCGGGCGCGCGCTCCGTTCAGGCGGGCGTACAGGGCCGAGATCGCCTCCACCACCGCCGTGCGCCCGGTGGCGTCGTCCACCTTCAGGCTGCTCAGCAGTTCCGAGAGCACGTCCAGGTCGGCGGCCAGCGCGGCCATGTCCTGCAGGCCCCCGGCCAGCTCGCGCGCCGTACCCGCCGCCTGGGCCTGCGCCTCCAGCGTGTCCAGTCGTCCGGCCAGGGGGGCCAGGGCCTGCTCGCCCGAGAGGAACGCGCCGGTGGCCGCGCCGATGCGGGAGTGGGCCTCCTGCAGCTCGGCGCTCATGGCGTCGATGGCGGCGGTGTCGATGTAGCGCTCGCCGCGCAGGGTCAGCACCTTTCCGCGCAGGGCGCTGATCTCCCCCAGGGCCTGGGTGTACTCCGCGATCTGGGTCCAGCTCTCCGGCTGCAGGCGGCCCAGCAGCGCGTGGTGCGCGGCGCGCGCCTGGGTCATGGCCGCCTCCGACTGGGCGCGGATGCTCTGCACCTTGCTGAACTCGTCCAGCATCGCCTCGCCGGTCGCGGTGATCTCGCGCAGCAGGGTGTGCAGGCCGCCGCAGTGGTCGTCGTCGAACCAGGGGTGCTGCTCGTGCAGGCGGCGGGTCTGGGCGCCCAGCCGTTCGTAGCGCCCGGCCGAGACCTCCGCCGCGCCGAGTTCGCGCGCCAGGTCGTACAGGTCGGACACCGCGCGCACCAGTTCGGCGTTGCCCAGCCGCCCCATGAAGGAGCTGCCGGGCGGGCGGCTCGCCGCGTACTCGTCGCTGGTGAAGGGCGTCTGCCAGACCTGCATGGGGTGAACGCGGGTGGGTTCCGGCGACTCGGCCTGGAAGAGCACCATGCGGCCGTCGAGCAGCCGCGCGAAGCCGTGGGCGAAGATGGGCGCGCGCAGCTGGCGCTGGATCAGGTTGTAGACGAACAGCGCCGTCCGCCCGCTCTCGCGCTCGTAGAACACGTACAGCACGTCCTCGCCGTTGGGCGAGCGGAGCATCTGCCGGAACTCCATGCCCTGCATGGAGGCGTCAAAGGCCCGGTACTCGCCGCTCTGCAGGTACGAGCCGCCGGGAAAGAGGATGCCGTGATCCTCGGGCAGCTGCACGCAGGCCTGCAGGATGGCGTCCAGGCGCACGACCCTGCGGCTGCGGGTGTTGTAGACCAGCCCGCGCCACGCCTGCTCGCGGTACGGCCGCACCCGCAGCAGGATCAGCGAGCCCACCCGCGCGTACTCGAAGGTGGCGTCGTCGATGGACTGGGTGCTGTCCTCCACGCTTTCGCTGAAGATGCCCTCGCCGGTCTCGGTGTTGTTCTCCACCTTGATCGTCAGGTCGCCGCCGCTGGTCTCCACGAACAGCGTGTCGAGGATGTTCAGGTGCGGAAAGCGCCCGCTGACCTCCAGCTCGCGCCCGGCCCTGACCCACTCGAAGTCGAAGGGGGCGGGCGGCGCGAGGTCGCGTTCGCCCCGCGCGTCGAGGTAGCTGGCCTCGCCCGCCGCCGACAGCGCCCAGCGGAAGACCCGCACGTCGCTGCTGCGCTCGCCGATCTGGAAGGCGGCCAGCAGCTTCTCGCCCTGCGTGGCCAGCTGCAGCAGCCGGGCGTGCTTGTAGTAGGCGTACAGTTCCTCGAAATCGCGCACGAAGGCCGGCTCGGCCAGGAAGCTGCCGGCCAGGGGCAGGGGCTGCAGGTCGTAGCTGCCGCCCTCCTCGACCAGCCGGTACAGGCCGAACACGTCCTCGACGCGGGTCTGCGAGCGGAGCCCGATGTAGACGTTGAAGCCGAACAGCAGCGCCTCGCCGGCCTGCACCCCGCCCCCCACCTGAACCCCGCCCACCTGAACCCCGCCGACCTGAACCCCGCCGACCTGAACGATGTCGCGCCCCACGCCGTTGTTCTCGGTGCGGATGCGGGTTCGTCCCAGCAGCGCCAGGGTGCTGTCGCCGAATTCGGCGAGGCGGCGGGCGTTGAGGTCGTCGGCCACCGCCTGCAGCCGCTGGCCCTGCGCGCCCAGCCGCCGGCTCAGCACCTCGTAGGCCCCGCCCTGCGCGACGGCCTCGTCGGTGCCCCCCTCTGCTGCGGGACTGGCACTGGTCACAGGGCTGGTTGCGGGACTGGCCGCTGCGCGGGCAGCGGGACTCTCGGTGGGTTCGGTCATGGGTGTCCTCGGAACGGTGCGGTGGGGCGATGTCCACCGCGCCGCTTGGCAGCTCTGCGGGCCAATCCGCTGCCCGGCCAGTTCTCCCTCAGGGGAGCCAGGGGTCTTCCGGCCGCCCGTCTACAGGGGGTCACGCGCGCCGCGCCGGAGGGATCGGGCGTGCAGCACGCCCCACTCCCCCGGGAGAGGGCGCGGCCCGGACTCAGCGCTCCACCACGCTGCGGGGCGCGGGCGTGGGCACGGGCGCCGGGCGGGGTCTGACCCCCAGGTAGCGCTCCATGAGATCCTGCACCAGCGGGCTCTTGGCGGTGAAGCCCTCCACGGCCTTGCCCAGCGAGACGGCCTTGCTCAGCGCCTCGAACATGCCGCCCTCGCCGCCGACCAGATCGATCTTGGCGTCTTTCAGGGCGCTGGACAGCACGGACGCGTTCTCCCTGGACACGGCCTTGTCGGCCTCCAGGGACGCCAGCGCCTCCTCCAGGCTGGTTTCCAGGGCCATGCGGTATTCCTCGTGGCTGCGGGCCTCGGGGCTCATCTGGCCCATGGCGCCGAACTTGGCGCTCAGGCCCTCGGCCTCGGCGGTCATCTTCTTGCCGGTGGCGGCGGCCTCGGCGCTGCCCTGGGCCTCGGTCACGCTGGCGCGGGCCTGACCCAGGCGGGCCTCGCCATCGGCCTCGGCGCTCAGGCGCTCGGCCAGCACGCGGGTCTCGGCGCTGCCCTGCTTGTAGTTCGCCTCGGCCTTGGCCTCGATCACGCGGGCCTCGGCGGCGCCGATCTTCTCGATGGCGCTGGCGCTGGCCTCCTGTACCAGGGCCAGGGCCAGACCCGGCGCGGCCTGCTCGATGCGCGTGGCGTCGGCCAGGATCTTCTTGGCCTCGGCCTGCCGGCTGGCGGCGTCGAACTCGGCCTGCGCGATGGTGGTCAGCTCGGCGGCGCGGTGCTTGGCGGCGGTCTCGGCCCCCTCGGCGGCCTTGACCTCCTTCACCATCAGTTCCTGCGCCACGGCCTCGGCGGCCAGCACGCGCACCTGCCGGGCGCGGTCGGCGGCCGACACTTCGCGCACCTCGTTGATGCGCTCCTCCTCCTGCGCGACCGTCTTGTCGATGGAGATGCGCTCGCGGGTGATGTTCGCCACGTCCATCACGCCCTGCTCGACCACCTTGTCGCGCTCGACTTCCTGCAGCTTGACCTCGCGGTCCGTGGTCACGGCCTCCATGCGGGTGGCCCGCGCGACCCGCTCGGCCTCGATGGCCACGGCGCGCAGGCGGCCCTGCTCGGCGATCTCGACCTGCCGCTGGCGCTCCTGCTCGCGGATCTGCACCTGTTCGGCGGTCTGGATGCGGGCCTGTTCGGAGAGCAGCCGCTGCTCTTCTTGCACCTTGGCGGTCTCGGCCTGCTCGCGGGCCTGGATGGTCTCGATCTCGCGCTTCTGGCGGGCCTCGGCCTCGGCCTGCTGGCGTTCCAGGGCCAGCGTGGACTCGCGGGCCTCGACGTTCTTCTTGGTGATCGCCAGCCGCTCGTTCTGCTCCAGCTCGTTGGTTACGACGTTCTGCGCGGCCGTCAGCTCGGTGATCTTGCGGATGCCCTCGGCGTCCATGATGTTGTTCTGGTCGAGCAGGGCCTTGGGGGTCTGCTCCAGGTAGTCGATGGCCACGTCCTCCAGCACGTAGCCGTTGAGGTCGCGGCCGATGACGTGAATCACGGCGTCGCGGAATTCCTCGCGCTTCTCGAACAGCTCGATGAACTCGAACTTCTTGCCCACGGTCTTGAGGGCCTCGCTGAATTTGGCGTTGAACAGCTCGTCGACCGCCGCCCGGTCCGAGGCGCGGTGGGCGCCGATGGCCTTGGCGACCTTCAGCACGTCCTCGGTGGTCTCGTTCACGCGCAGGTAGTAGGCCACGGTGATGTCGGCGCGGATGTTGTCGCGGCAGATCAGGCCCTCCTTGCCGCGCCGGTCGACCTGCAGCGTGATCAGGCTGATCTTCATGATCTCGGCCTTGTACAGCACCGGGATCACCAGCGCGCCCGTGAAACGCACCTTCGGGCGGGCGCTCATGTCGTTGACGATCAGCGCCGTGCCCTGCTCGACTTTCAGGTAGAAGGCCCGGATGATGGCGATCAGGCCCAGCGCGACGATCAGCAGCGCGCCGAGGCCGATCAGGAAGGGCAGGAAGATGGAGAGGGTCATGGCAGGGCTCCTTGCAGGGGTGGGGGGCTCGGGCGGGGCGGCCGTCAGGCGGTGCAGAAGTCGGACGGCGATTCGGTCAGGCGTTGAAGCGGTCTTCGGAGACCACCAGGTAGCTGTTCTCGGCGGGGTCGTAGTCCAGCAGCACGACGCGTTCGCCGCGCCGTGGCTGATCCGGCGGCTGGGCGCGCACCTGCAGGATCAGGCCCGCGCCTCCATCCTCCACGGCGGCCCGGCCGGAGCGCTCGTCCACACGGGCCGAGAGCACCTGTCCCACCCGGCCCACCAGCGAGCGCGGCTGCCCGGGTTCGACCTTCTGCAGCAGCCGGCGCAGGGGCCGCAGCAGCCAGGAGGTCAGTAGGGTGGCCGCCACCAGCGCGCCCAGCAGGGTGAGCAGGCCCACGGGCAGCCGCAGCGCGGCGGGCAGCCCCGGCCACAGCAGCAGCTGAAGCAGGTACGTGAGCACCCAGCCGATGAAGCTCAGCAGCGTCAGCACCAGCAGGGCCGGCACGCCTCCCAGGCCCAGGCGCCCCAGCACTCCGGCCGAGGTCGCGGCGTCGCCGTCCCCTCCGGCCCAGCCGTCCTCGCCGCTGGAGAGCAGACCCCCCGCCACCAGGCCCCACGCCACGACGCAGAAGGCGAACAGTACGCTCCAGAGCACCGTGGGAAAGCTCAGGGCGGTCTGCAGGAACGCCGTCACCGCAAGCCGCCCGGGTCCCGGTGGCCTGCACGGCCCATGCCGACGCCGCCCCACGCCGGGGCCTCGCTTCTCCTTCGGGTCACAGACCTAAAGGTAGCCGACGGGTTCTTACACGCGTCCGTCACCTGCGGCCACCCGGGTGTACAGGAGTTCCACATGCTTCTCATTACGCGGCCGTGTGTGCAGAAGTTGCCGGGGCCGGGGCGCCAGCCTTCCGCCCGCCGGGGGAGAGCGGGCCGCGCCCTATCCTGTCCCCCATGGCCCGGAAGCAGGATCAGTCCAGTTGGTACGCCGAACCCAAGCCCCCCGAAGTCTGCGTGCTGTGCGGGCGCGAGGCCCCGAACCTGACCGACCACCATCTGGTGCCCAAGTCGCAGGGCCGCCGCCAGGGCGTCAGGCTGGGCGACATCCCCACGGTCAAGATGTGCCCGGCGTGTCAGGGCTACCTCAGCAAGACCTTCAGCAACGCCGAGCTGGCGAACGAGCTGAACACCGTCGAGGCGATTCTGGCGAGGGAAGAGGTGCAGAAGTTCGTCAAATGGGTGCAGAAACAGCCGCTGAGCAAGGGCGTGCGGGTGCATTGAGCGGGGCATGGGCCGCTGGAGCGCTTCCTGAAGTACGAGTTCGTGCGCTGGCCGGACGAGGGGCTGCGCGCAGTGGTTGGGGAGTTCCGGTGGCCGCTGGTCACGCGCGTCGAGCAGCGTTTCCACTCCGAACGGGGGCTGCTCGTCGAGCTGATCGACGCCGACGCCCCGGAGCCGGCCCGGCCGACCGTGCGCCTGAGCTGGGACGCCTTCCATGCACGGATCCTCGCGCTGGAGGTTGACGACGAGTTCTACAGCGGGCCGTACGCGCAGACCTACGCCTGGAAGACAGGCACCGAGCAGCGCTTCCTGCACGAGATCGTCAACGACCTCAGCCCCTGGATCGAGGAACTGCCAGACGACACCCCGGCGGTCGGCGTGGTTCCGCCCTCCGGAGCCCCGGTGGCCGCGCGGGAGGATACGCTCGCACAGAACCCGTCCTGGCACACGCCGAGCGGGAGGTTCTATAGGCCCGGCACGCCCATGATCGGGGAGGGCATCGACGTGATCGTCTCCTTCGGCGCGGAGGCGAGCGGGACGCGGGTGCAGTGGGAGGCGCAGAAGCGGGCCAGTCCCCGCTCCCGCCCCTGTTCACTGCCCCGGCCTCCAGCATGGTCGAGGTGCCGTGGGGAGGTCATGGCCCCGACCTAAGGCGTGTGCAGGGTCAGCGTGTCGCCGCAGGCCGTGGTGTTCACGAGTTCGGCCAGCCCTCCCAGCGTCGCCGGCGCGGCGTCGATAGCCCGCACGTCGCCCCCCCGCAGGCTTCGTCCGTCCGGCAGCGTGATGGTCAGGTCGCCGGCCGCCAGCTGCGCGTTCCACGACGGGCACAGCGCCTGCGCGCCGCTGATCACGCCGCCCACGACCTCGCCGGAGTTCAGGGTCAGGCGGGCCGGCGTGCTCAGGCTCAGGGCGGCAGACGTCGTGGCGGGCGTGCTGGGGGCCGGGGCGGCGCCCCCGGTATGGGTCATCAGCCACCACACGCCGCTCAGGAGCAGGCCCAGCAGCAGCCAGGCGGCCTGGTGGCGCAGGAAGGTCATGCCGCAGGGTATGCCCCGCCGGAGAGCAGCCGGCCTCCCCGCCCGCCGCGTCTCCTGAGGGAACGCTCCAGCCCGCCTTCAGGGTGGTATCAGGTCTGTGCGGTATACGTGGAGCATGATCACCTCCCGCCTGGCCTGGCCGCTGCTCAGTCTGACCCTAGTTCTGACGGCCTGTCCGGCGCCCCCCACCCCGCCGGTCGTCGTCTGCCCGCAGGGGCTGAGTTCGCTGGCCGCCGATCCGGCTGGGCAGAGCGCTCCCGGAGCTGAGCCGGGCGCCGTGCTCAGGGCGCTGGCAGCGACGGTTCCGGGGGCGGTGGACTGGGACGCTCCGCACGTGCCCGGCGAGGTGCTGGTCATCGCCGGGGGCGCCGGGACGTCCGGCCTGAGCGCGCAGGGGCTCGCGGCGCTGTCGGGCGTCCGCACCCAGGGCGTGCTGGGCAGCCTGAGCCGGGCCTTCACGCCAGCGGGGGAGACCGATCAGGCGTTCGCGGCGCGGCTGGCGGCGGCGGGCCTCCGGGTGCAGCCGAATTTCGTGTATCGGGCGCTGGCCACGCCCAACGACCCGGGCTTTCCGGGCAACGGTGGGGTGACCATCGCCACCGGCAGCGGCGACCAGCAGGTCACCCAGACCTACCTGACCCGGATCAGGGCCCCACAGGCCTGGAATTTCCTGGCGGGCTGCGGCAAGACCCCTGTGGGTGCGAAGACGGCGGTGGTGGACTCGGCGCTGGACGCCGGACACGTGGAACTCAACGGGCGGATCGCGGAACAGGCGTCCTTCCTGAACGTCGAGACCGGCACCACCACGAACGTCCATGCCACGGCGGCGGCGGGGGCCATCGGCGCCGCCACCAACAACGGCAAGGGGCTGGCAGGGGTGAGCTGGAACGTGCCGCTGATGTCGGTCGAGGTGCTGGGCACCAGTGGCACCACCACCGCCGTGCTGGCCAGGGGGCTGAACTACGCGGTCGAGAAGGGGGCCAGGGTCATCAACATGAGCCTGGGCGGCGCGCGCGATCCGAGCAAGCCGACCGACCCCGGCGACAGCGTGCTCAACAGCGCCCTGAGTGCGGCGGCCAAATCGGCCGTGCTGGTGGCGGCGGCTGGGAACACGGCCCAGGACGGCGTGTATTACCCCGCCAGCCATCCGGATGTCCTGGCTGTGGGGGCGCTGGGCAACAGCGACACGGCCCTGGCCTGCTACAGCGCCCGCCCCAACACCGTCTTCAAGCGGGCGCTGGACGTGGTCGCGCCGGGTGGAGCCGGCTACGGCCGGTGTCCGGGCACCACCGCCACCCAGGACATGCTGCTGCTGGCGCCCGAGGATCAGTACGAACTGGCGGCCGGCACCAGCTTCTCGGCTCCGCTGGTGAGCGGTGTGGTGGCGCTGATGCGCGCGGCCAATCCCGGACTGAGCGCGGCCCAGACCAGAACCCTGCTGCTGAGCAGCCTCAACAAGGCGAACAAGCTGCCCATGCTGGACGCCGAGGCCGCCGTCCGCGCCGCGACCCGCTGAGCCGGGACGGTGCGGCGGCGGGCACTGTTCGGAGCAGAGCCCCCTCGTGGCCTACATCTGCCCGCAGCTGAGCCTCGTCAGGCTCGGCGCCCCTGGCGGTGAGAAGCCTGACATCCAGTCGCCAGATCATCCAGACAAAATCCCGCCCGGTGCTCCCGGGCGGGATTCGTGTCGTCAAGGTCGGCCCTGCTCAGTGGTCGGTCAGGCGCGGCAGACTCAGCGCTGGCGGCGCTGCTCGGCGGCCAGGGCGGGGGTCTGCAGGTGGTGCAGCAGCAGGAAGAACACCAGGATGGCGTGGACGGCCAGCATGGCGAACAGGCCCTGGTCGGGCTGCTGGGCGTAGGCGGAGGCGCCGAGCAGCTGGAAGAGGGTCAGGATCAGCAGGGCGCGGGGCCGGCGATCACTGAACTTCAGGTAGGCATAGGTGCCGGCGCTCATGCTGAACAGCAGCGGAAAGAAGAGTGCGTTAAGCATTTCTGAACCCATACCTCATTATTGCCAATCCGACCTTTCAATGTTCTGACTTGCATAGGGGCGTCTTGGGCGCTGGTCTGGGGCCGCTCTACCGGAGCCCCTACGGCCGGAGTCCCTACAGCCGGAAGCGGCTCAGCCGGGCCGGATCGACTTCATGCCCCCGCAGCGCGGCCACGTCCAGCCATCCGTCGTGAAACGAGATGGGCCGGTTCAGCAGATCGCCCCTCAGCTTGAGCACGAAGCTCAGTTCGCACGGCTCGGTCACCTCGGCCTGGGTCGACAGGAGGGCGGCGTGCAGGGTGCCCAGGCCGGAACTGGCCTGCGAGCCCACCATGCCGAGCCGGCCCTGCCCGGCGGCGCGGCGCAGCATGGCCCGGCCGTCGGTGAAGCCGTTGCGGGCGGTCTTGACGTTCAGGACATCGAAGGTGTCGAAGGCCAGTTCACGTTCCAGGTCGGCGGGCGTGAACACGGAGTCGTCCGCGACGATGGGCAGGGTGCCCTGGGCGTGCAGGGCGGCGCGGGCCTTCAGCTCCCGCACGGGCAGGGGCTCCTCCACGTACAGCAGCCCCGCGTCCCGCAGGGCGGCCAGCACCGCCGGCGCCGTCTCGGGGGTCAGGGTCTCGTTGGAGTCGGCGTACAGCGCCACCGCATCGCCGTATTTAGCCCGCAGCTCGCGGATCACGCGCAGATCCTGCTCCCAGGCGCGGCCCACCTTGACCTTCAGGCAGCGCACGCCGGCCTCCACGACCTGCGCGGCCTCGGCCAGCATCTCGGCGGGCGGGGCGATCCCCAGGATGAAGCTCACGCGCACGCGCTCCCGGGGCCCCAGCAGCGTGTCGAACAGGCTCAGCCCCCGGGCGCGGGCGCGGGCGTCGTGGAGGGCCATGTCCAGCGCGCCTCGGGCCGTGTGGTTGTTCGCCACCGAGTGCCGCACCCGGTTCAGCGCGGCCTCGTCCGCGATGTCCAGGCCGCGCAGCCCGCCCTCCAGGTGCCCCAGGATGGCGACCACGCTGGCGCTGGTCTCGCCGTAGATGGTGGGGCGGGGCGTGGCTTCCGCGACTCCCACCGTGCCGTCCGAGAGGGTCACGCGCACCAGCACGTGCTCGGCGGCGTTCATGGTGGAGTGGGCTCCCCAGGCCAGCGCCGAGGTCAGCGGCAGGCGGAAGGGCCAGCCCTCGACCCGCTGCACGGTGATCCCTGATGGCTGCTCCGTGATCTCTGACGGCTGCGGCGTGATCTCCACGGGCTCGCCACCCGGCCTCACGCCCAGTCCCGCAGGGCCTGGGCCACCTGGGCCGGGCTGAGTTCCACCGTGTCGAGCAGCAGCGCGCGCCCGCGACCCAGGGGCCGCAGCAGCGCCTCGGCGGCGGCCGGATCGTACTGCCGGCGCTCGCTCACCACGATCCGCACTTTCGCCAGCACCTCGGCCGGGCTGTGGGCGCCCGCGAGCCCGGCCAGTTCGTCCAGCTGGGCCCGGGAAAACACCGCCCCCACGCCCGGCAGCGCCTGGAGCGCGGCGCGCAGGTCGGTCTCGGGGGCCGCGCCGCGAACCCGGTCGAAGGCGTCGGCCCGGCCCAGCAGGCGGCGCACCCGCACCAGATCGGGGGCACCCAGCGCCACGAAGCGCCACGCCGGAAAATGCTGAACCGCGTAGCGCACCTCGGCCTCCCCCCGCAGGCCGTCGAAGACCGGGCGCTGGCCCCAGTGGCGGGTGTCGGCCACCAGCGAGCCCAGCGCCTGCGCCATGCCGCCGGGGTGGGTCTGGCGGTACAGGGCGGTCAGGCGGAAGCGCTCCTCGCGGTCGGTCACGCTCTGGCCGGCCAGCGGCAGGATCATCACGGCGTCCGCGATCCGTCGCCGGTCCGGCAGGACGCGCAGGCGCTCGCCGCTCAGGGCCGCGAGCGCCGTGCTCTTGCCCACGCCGGTCACCCCGACCAGCACGGTCAGGGACAGCTCGCCCAGCCGGGCCTCGAAGGTGGCGGGCGGGGCCGGATCGGCGCGCAGGAAGGGCAGCTGGGGGCTGGGAATCACCCCTGTACGCTACAGGCTGGCCTGTCTAAAGACCTCCGCAAGGTTCAGTCAAGTGGGGGTAAGGCGTTCTCACGCTGAGCGTCGGCCCGGGCTTCCTAGACTGACCAAAGGAGGCACTATGACGCGATTGAAAGGCAGTTCTGGGGGTGGGGGCCGTTGGTGGCTGATCATCCTGATCCTGATCGTGCTGTTCCTGCTGGCTTATTTCCTGTACCTCAAGCCACAGGGCCTGCTCGACCTGGGCTTTATCTGATCGTCGGGGCCCTGCCCGTGCCGGGTTCCTGAGGCGCTGAACCCCCGGGGGCTCCCGCAGATTCACGGTTCCGGCCCCGGACGCAGGCTCCGACATCCATTTTTCGATTTCCCGAAGGAGACACTTCCATGATCAAAGGCAAAGACATTCTCGGCCGGCACATCGTCGCCGTGAGCAACGGCGAGCGGCTCGACACCGTGCGCGACGTGGTGTTCGACCACCAGGCCAACCAGGTGCTGGCCCTGCTGGTTGATGAAGGCGGCTGGTTCAGCGCCGCCAAGGCCGTGCCGTTCGGTTCCATCCGTTCCTTCGGCGAGGACGCGGTGATGGTCGGTTCGGCCGAGGACATCACCACCAGCCGCGACGACGTGCGCCTGAAAGAAGCGCTGGAGGCCAAGCAGAGCCTGATCGGCATGACCCTGCTGACCTCCGACGGTCAGGATCTGGGCAAGATCGCCGACGTGTATTTCGACGAGCAGACGGGCAAGGTCGAGGGCTACGAGGCCACCGGCGGCCTGTTCTCCGACCTGAGCAGCGGCCGCACCTTCGTGCCGGCGCCCACCGACGTGCAGATCGGCACCGACGCGGCCATCGTGCCCATCTCGGTGGCGGCCGCGATGCAGGAGCAGGAGCCGGGCGGCCTGAAAGGGGCCTTCCAGTCGGCCTCCGAGAGCGTCAAGGGCGCCTACGAGAACATCGCCGAGGCCACCAAGGAGCGCCAGAAGGAGTTCGCGGTGGGCAAGACGGCCGGCGCCGACCTGACCCTGGACGACGGCAGCGTGCTGGTGCACAAGGGCGAGACCATCACGGCCACGCAGGCCGACCAGGCCGAGGCGGCGGGCAAGCTGGGCGCGCTGGCGACGGCCGCCACCGGCGGCACCCTGGCCGAGGCCTACGGCAGTGTCAAAGACCGGGTACAGGAGCGCTACGAGGACGTCAAGGACGCCACCGCCGAGCGCCAGAAGGCCTACGTGGTGGGCAAGACCGCCAGCCGCGAGATCGCCACGGACACCGGTGAGGTCATCGTGATGAAGGACGCCGTGGTCACCGAGCACCAGGCCGAGCGGGCCGAGCAGGCCGGCAAGCTGGCCGCGCTCACGGCGGCGGCCACCGGCGGCGCCATCAGCGGCGGGGTGCAGCAGCTCCGCGAGCGGGCCCAGCTCGACCCCAACGACCCCGAGGCCGCCATCGGCCGCCGCGTGCAGACCGACGTACGTGCGCCCGGCGGCAGCCTGGTCGCGGCCCAGGGGCAGATCGTGACGCCGGCCATCCTGGAGCGTGCCCGCCACCTGGGCGTGGAGGCGCAGCTGCTGGCCGCGACCCGCGGCGCCTCCACCGGTGCGGGCGCCGGCGCCGCCGTGGCCGGGGGCCTCGCCTCCGTGTCCGAGGGCGCGAGCAGCCTGCTCGACAAGGCCAAGAGCTGGCTGGGCGACAAGCGCGAGGAGGCCGGCGCCGCCATCGACGAGCGCCAGCAGGAGATGCAGGAGAAGCGCGTGCGGGACGCCCTGGGCCGCCCGGTCAACCGCGTGATCCTGGCGCCCGACGACACGATCATCCTCAACATCGGCGAGATCGTGACCAACAAGGCCGTGCAGGCCGCCCGCGACGGCGACGTGCTGGACATCCTGCTCGATTCCGTGAGCAAGGAGACCCCCCACATCGACCCGCTGGCGAGCCGCCCGCACGAGACCGGTCAGGCCGCGCTGGAGAGCCAGTCCGACCCGACGGCTCCGACCAGCCCGACCACCCGCGAAAGCTGACGCTTCCTTTCCCAGAGCGGGCCGCCCCACTTACCGGGGGCGGCCCGCCCTGCTCTGGTGGGCTCTATGCTGCTGGACATGCCCACCCTGCTTGCCGAGCCGCTCCGCGCCCAGTTTCCGCCCCTGCAGTCGGGCCGCGCCTACCTGGACAACGCGGCCGGCGGCCTGCTGCCCCGCCGCAGCATCGAGGCGGTCACCGCCCACCTGACCCGGTACGGCTCGACCAACGCCATGAGCAGCCACCAGCCCGGACAGGCGGTGCTGGGGCTCAAGACGCAGGCCCGTGCGGGCACGGCGCTGTTCCTGAACGCGAACCCCGAGGATGTGGCGCTGGGGCCGAGCGCCTCCGCGCTGGCCTTCCGGCTGGCCGCCGCCTTCGCCCGCCTGTGGGGGCCGGGCGACGAGGTGATCGTCTCGGGTCTGGAGCACGAGGCGAACGCCAGCCCCTGGCGCGAACTGGAGCGCCAGGGCGTGACGGTGCATGTGTGGCACGCCCGGCGCCCCGAGATGCGCCTGCACCCGGACGACCTGGCGGCGCTGCTCTCGCCGCGCACCCGGCTGGTGGCGGTGACGGCGGCCAGCAACGTGCTGGGCGTGACCCCGGACATCCCCGCCATCACGGCGCAGGTGCGCGCGGCCGGCGCCTGGACGGTCGTGGACGCGGTACACGCCGCGCCGCACGCCTTTCCGGACGTGCAGGCCTGGGGCGCGGATTTCGTGACCTTCAGCCCCTACAAGGTGTTCGGCCCGCACCTGGGCGCGCTGTGGATCAGGCCCGAGCTGCGCGGTGAGCTGCCCTGGCCGCGCCTGAGCTTCGTCCCGGAAGGCGACATCACGGGCATCGAGCACGGTACCGCGCCCTATGAGCTGCTGGCCGGCTGGCTGGGCACGCTGGACTACCTGCGGGAGCTGGGCGGCGACGTGTTGGGCGGCTCCGGGTCGGGCGGGGGAGAGGAGCTGAACCGGGCGGCCCTCGTCCGGGCCTCGGCGCGGATCGCCGAACTGGAGGCGCCCGTGGCGGCCCGCCTGCTGGAAGGGCTGCTCGCCCTCGACCGGGTGACGGTGTTCGGCCCACACAGCCTGGAGGGCCGTGTGGGCACCGTCGCCTTCCGGATTGTCGGCGAGGCGCCCGACACCACCGCCGCCCGTCTGAGCGCGCAGGGCGTGGACGTCGGCGCCGGGCACTTCTACGCCGTGCAGCCCCTGAGCGACCTGGGCCTGTACCCGCAGGGTGTGATCCGCGCCAGCATCGCGCACTACACCTCCCTGGACGACGTGGAGCGGCTGCTGGCCGGACTGCGGGGCTAAACCCACGAGGGTCGGCTCCGGGCGAGCTAGCCCAGGACGCTGTTCAGCTCGTCCCGGAAGCTCCGCGCGGCGGCGACGCTGGCCTGCACGTCCAGGCCGGCGGCGTACTGCACGCCCCGGCTGGCGCTGGCGAGCGCGCCCACGCCACCCGGATCGAAAGCGTCCGCGAGGTCACGCGCAGCGGCGCCCTGGGCCCCCAGCCCCGGCAGCAGCAGCAGCGCGCGCGGCATCAGCGAGCGGTACAGCGCCAGCTCCTGCGGGTGGGTGGCGCCCACCACGGCGCCCACCGAGGCGTATCCGGGTTCCGGCTCCCGGCCCGCCCCCTCCGGCGCGTTCAGCCGGGCGACCTCCACGGCTATCCGCTCGCTGGCGCCGCTGCCCTGCAGGTCGGCCTGACCGGGGTTGCTGGTCTTGACCAGCACGAACACGGCGCCGCCGTTCGCCCGGGCCGTCTCCACGAACGGGGTCAGGGTCTCGAAGCCCAGGAAGGGATTCACAGTCAGCGCGGCGCCCGCGTGGCGGCCGCTCAGCCAGCCCTGCGCGTAGGCCTGCGCCGTGGAGCCGATGTCTCCGCGCTTGCCGTCCAGCAGCACCGGCAGGCCCAGGGTGCGGGCGGCGGCGCAGACCTCCTCCAGAATCTGCAGGCCCTCCAGGCCCAGCGCCTCGTAGAAGGCCAGCTGCGGCTTCACGCAGGCGGCAAAGGGCGCGGTGGCCTCCAGCACGTCCAGCGTGTGGGTTCGCAAGTGACCGGCGTCCCGGTAGCGGCCGAGTTGCGGGTCGAGCCCCACGCACAGGCGGGTCTGGAGGCGGCGGGTGCGCTCGGTCACGGCCTGGGCGAAGGTCATCGGGCCGAGGCTAACACGGCCAGCGCTGAGCGCACGAGGCCGGCGTTGTCCGGCGCCGCAGACCCGTCCGGCAGGCTCAGGGTGTCCTCCAGGCCGATCCGGGTGCTCAGGCCCCGGCGCCCGGCTTCACTCACCATCGGCCAGGCGCTGCGGCCCAGGCCGTGCAGCAGGGTCGGCAGGTTCAGCGCCGCCGCCTCCAGCCGCCCCAGCATGGCGGCCGCCTGCGGCGCGGTCACTGCCTCCGGTTCGTCCGGCAGCTCGACCAGCACCCTCAGGGCCCGGTGGCGTTCCAGCCACGACAGGAAGGTGTCCACGGCGTCGGGCGTCCACAGCCCTGCCTCGACCCCGATCCCGCTCTGCAGCAGCGTGCCGGCCAGCGCCCGGGCGTGGGGCTCGTGCACGTTCACCGACACGAAGTCCGGGCGCCCCGCCTGCTCCAGCTCGCCCCAGCGCTGGGCGGCGCGGAGCTGGGCGGCCACGTCCGGCAGGATCCAGAAGCCGCTGGAGATGCCCACCGGCACGCCCGGACAGGCGGCCCGGACGGCCCGCAGCGCCGCCGCCACGTCTGCCGCCTGCAGACTCTCCAGGCCGTCGGAGCCGCGCGGATGCAGGTGCAGGGCTTGGGCGCCTGCGACCACCGCGTCGGCGGCGGCCCGCGCCAGCTGCCCGGGTGTCAGGGGAAGCTGGGGGTGGGCGCCGGGTTCGCGGGAGCCGTTCAGACAGGCCTTGAGCCGCATGGGCCGATGCTACGCCGCCACACCGGCCCTGGGGCGCCGCCCCCTCCCCGGCGCGGCCGGGCCGCTGGGGCACGGTAGACTCTGCCCATGCGGCTTTCCGCGACGGACGTGTACGCCTTCCAGGCCCTGGGTTTCCTGGGGTCTCAGGAGCTGACCCGCTGGGTGTCCAGCGACGAGATCAGCGAGTCGACCGGCGTCCACCGCCCGTACCTGGTCAGGATTCTGGCCGCCCTGACCGCCAAGGGCGTGGTCAAGAGCAAGAAGGGCATCGGCGGTGGATACGCGCTGGCCCGCAAGCCGGCGCTGATTTCTCTGTGCGAGGTGGTGCGCGCCATCGACGGCCCGGTGGCGCCCCTGAGCTGCATCAGCCTGAACTGGCACGAACCCTGCGTGGAGGAGGAACGCTGCCACGCGCGCGCGACCGTCTACACCCGCATGCGCGACGCCATGCTGGGCGTGCTGCAGGAGTTCAGCGTGCAGGATCTGGTCATCGATGCCCGCCAGGGCGTGTCCTACGGGCATTGCCTGGGCCATCTGCTCAAGCCCAACGCCTGAGGCAGGCAGCTTCAGGCCGGCCTTATTTCAGGTAGGGCAGGAAACGCGCCAGGCTGTCGGCGTCCGGAGCGGTCGAGGAGCGGATCACCCGGGTGCCGCTGAACACCATCAGCAGCCGCTCGCCCGCTCCGCCCGAGGCGTTCAGGGTGCCCTGCCGCGCCTGATAGGGGCCGGTCAGGACGCCCTGCATGGTGCTCAGGTCGAAGGCCAGCGCCGCGCCGCTGAGGGCCGGGGCGCTGGCCTTCACGCTGCCCGTGGCCGTCACGAAGCCGCTGCCGACGTGCAGGATCACCTGGGCCGCGCTCAGGTTCCTGAAGCGGGCGTCGGTGTAGCTCAGGTCTCCGGTCGCCGTGACCGTGCCGGCCCTGAGGTCGTAGACCACCTGCGCGGCCTTCAGGGTGCCGCCCTGTCTGGTCGTGATGGTGGCGCCGCGTGCCAGGAGCGTCTGCCCGGGCCGGAGCTGCATACTCTGGGCGCTCAGTTTCAGGCCGCCCCGGCTGTCGGTGGCGCTGCCGCCCTGGGGCAGATCGGTGACCCCGGTCTCCAGGTTCAGGGTCTGCGGCCCGCGCGGCGTGACCGTCAGGCCCCCGAAGGTGATGGCCTGGGCGGCCCCCAGGAGCAGGGCGGCGAGCACGGCGCGGCGGACAGCAGGAAACGACATGGGCGCCACCGTAGCGTCCGGGCCACTGAGGGGCGTGAGGAGGGCGGTCAGACCGGCTTCAGGTGGAGCTGGACGGCGCCGTCCAGGCGGCCCAGCCGGACAGCCCCGGTGGGGGTATCCGGCTGAACCACGACCCTGACCGGAGGAGGCCGGAGGCTCGGCCCTGGCTTCAGGACGGCAAACGGCGGACATGGGGCCGCTCACCTCGGAACGGGCGGCCGCCCAGTGCCGTGCAGGAGCCGTGTGGCGCGGCGCGTTTCTCACGGCTTCCCATCCAGACGGAGGATTCGGGGCTGTACACTCTGCCCAGTGAACGGCGACCTTCCTCTCGATCGGCGCCCGGCGGCGTGGCCCAGGCGCGTCCTGTCCAGGCCAGTCCTCTCGGGGCCAGTCCTCTCCGGGCGAGTGCTGGCCCTCCCGCTGCTCCTCCTCACGCTGCTCACCCCCCCGGTGGAGGCGGCGCCCCGGGTCGGCACCCACGACGGCTACACCCGGCTGGTGTTCGATCTCCCGCAGGGCGCCCAGGCGCAGAAGGCCCAGCCCAGCGTGAGCATCGCCGGCCAGAGCGTGACCGTCAGGCTGCCCCTGACCCTGAAAGCCGAGCAGGGCGCCCTGAAGGCTCCCGGCGTCACCGCCTACGCCGTGGCTGGAGGCACCGTGACCGTGACCTTCGCCCAGGGCTACCGCCGGGCCAAGGCCAGCGTCCTGCCCGCGAGCGGGGGCCAGAAGGCGCGGCTGATCGTCGACGTGCTCACGGACGCGGCCAGCCGGGTCGCCGCGTCGAGTCCCTCCGCACCGGTCTCCCGGCCGACCTCCCGGCCGGTCACGCGCCCCGCCAGCACGGCCACCGTGCAGCGCCCCCGCGTGGTGCTCGACCCCGGGCACGGCGGCATCGACCCGGGCATGGGCAGCCGCTGGGTCACGGAGGAGGACGTGACGCTGGACGTGGCCCTGCGTACCCGCGCGGAGCTGGTGAGGCACGGCGTCGACGTGGTGATGACCCGCGCCAGCGACCGCCACCTGAGCACCAGCAAGAGCAGGGATCTGGACATGCGCTCCAAGATGGCCAGCAACGGCACTGTCAGCGCGTTCGTCAGCATCCACGTGAACGCGGCGGGCGCCTCCGCCCAGGGCATCGAGACGTACTACTTCGGCAAGCCGCTGGCCGGCTCGAACCGCAGTCTGGCCGTGGCCGAGAACGGGGGCGGCAGCGTGGGTGAGGAACTGACCCGGCGCGCCGCCAACACCGCCCAGAGCCTGCTGGGCGACATTCTGGCGCAGGCCAAACTGACCTTCAGCCGTGATCTGGCCCGGCGGGTGCAGAGCAGTCTGGTGAGCAGCACCGGCGCCGTGAACCGGGGTGTGCAGACCGACGCCTTCTACGTGATCCGCAACCCCACCACCCCGGCCATCCTGGTCGAGGTGGGTTTCGGGACTCACCCGGTCGAGGGGCCGAAACTGGCCACGGCCGCCTACCGGGAGCGTCTCGCGCAGGGACTGGCCCGGGCGATCCTGGACTTCCTGCACACGGACTGAGCCCAGCGCCCTGGTCAAAAGTGAACCCCCGCACTGGACGGGGGTTTTACTGGTGGATCGTGTAGGAATCGAACCTACAACCCGCTGATTAAGAGTCAGCTGCTCTGCCAATTGAGCTAACGATCCGGGAGCACACGGCGCACCGGGCGTAGCGGAGTATAGGCAGGGTCTCCCCACACTGTCAAGGCGGCAGGGCCGAAGACAGGGTTCCACCCACCGGCCGCTCAGCGTGGCAGGACGCGGTTCAGTGCGGCGGCGCTCAGGCCCAGGCCCAGGCCGTAGCCCAGGTGCGCGCCCAGGCGGTTGCCGTGGGTACGGGCGTCGCCGGCGCGGGGGCCGTCCTGCAGGCCCAGCAGGGGGGTCACGGTCTCGTCCATGACCAGCCAGAGGGCGGCGCCCCACAGCAGGCCGCTCACTGCCAGACCACTCGGCGGCCCCGGACGCCGGGCCAGCAGGGCGCCGTAGGCCGCGCCGCCGAACACGCCCATGGCCCAGTGCACCCCTTCGCTCAGGGCCGCGCGGGTGCCCGGCTCCGGCACCCGGTGCGTCAAGGCCGTGTACAGGTGCCGGCCCAGCGCGGCCGTGCTGCTCTCTCCATTCTCGTGGGTCTGGCCCAGCGGGCTGATGATGTCCTGGTCGCCCTGAGGCCCGGCATCCTGCCCCTCGCCGCTCTCCGGCTGCTCCTGGGCCGGGCCACTCAGCAGGGGCGCCACCCGCACCCAGTACTGGCCCATGATCAGGGTGCCAGCCGCGCCCGCCGCCAGCCCGATCAGGGCGCCGCGGTAGGCGGGAGAGGCCGGAGGGTCACGGCGCAGCAGGGCACGGGCCAGCTGGAGTGCAGAGGTCATGCTCCACGGTAGTGCGCGGGCGGCCGCTGCAGATTTCGGGTCGCTTGACCTGCTCCTCAGGGGGGGGCTCAGATCCCTCCAGGAACCTCTTCCGACAGCGCCTCTCGAACCGTGCCGGCCAGATAGAGGCTGCCCGCGACCAGCAGGGTGCCGCCCGCCGGGGTCAGGGCCAGGGCGTGGGCCAGCGCCGCCCGGGGGTCGGGCAGCGCCTCGCCGCCCCAGCGCGCGGCCAGGTCGGCCGGGGGCGTGGCGAGGTCGCCGGGCGCCGTGAACACCCGCCGCGGCGCCACGGGCAGCAGCGGCGCCAGCGTGGCGGCGGTGTCCTTGCGGGCCAGATTGCCGAACAGCAGGACGTCGGCGTGGGGCACGGCGGCGGCCAGCGCACGGGTGGCGTGGGGATTGTGCGCGCCGTCGATCAGCACCGCCCGGCCCCGCACCTTCACCCGCTCCAGGCGGGCCGGGTGGGCGGCTCCCAGCGCGGCCTCCACCCCCTGGCCGTACCCCAGCGTCCGCAGGGTCGCGGCCGCCAGGGCGGCGTTCTGGGCCTGGTGCGCGCCCTGCAACGCGGGCGGGTGCGGCAGCGCGAAGAGGCCGGGGTGGGTCTGCGGGGTCAGGAGCGGCGCCCCCGCCGCCCGGGCCACCTCGCGGATCACGTCCAGCGCCTCAGCGGTGGCTGTGGTCAGCAGGGGCACGCCGGCGCGGGCGGCCCCGGCCTTGTCGCGGGCGATGGCCTGCACGGTCTCGCCCAGCACCCCTGTGTGATCCAGAGCCACGTTCGTGAGCGCCACGGCGACCACGTTCTCCAGCGCCTGCGTGGCGTCGCTCCGGCCGCCCACGCCGGCCTCCATGACGGCCACCTCCACGCCGGCCTCGGCGAAGACCTGACAGGCCAGCGCCAGCGTCAGGTCGAAGAAGGCGGCGTCCGGGGCGTGCGCCTGGGCCCAGCGGATGAAGGCCGCCGTGCGGGCCGGGCTCAGGTTCACGCCGTCCACCCGGATACGCTCCTCGTAGTCGCGCAGGTGCGGGCTGGTAAACCGGCCCACGCGGACGCCGGCGGCCCGCAGCCCGGCTTCCAGCATGGCGCAGGTGCTGCCCTTGCCGTTGGTGCCGATCACGCGAACCGCCCGGAACGTCCTGTCCGGGCGACCCAGCGTGTCCAGCAGGGCCTGAGCCCCGGCCGGCCCGCGCGCCCGGCCCGAGCGGGTGCGGCCGAACAGCCAGGAGTAATCGGGGGGGGCGTCCGGCGTCACGCGGCAACGCTAGCGCGTTCAGGGCCGTCGTGTGGAGTGGCGCGCGCACCGGAAGCCCGCCCGGCCGGGTAGGATGCGGGCCGTGACGGAACCAGCATTCGGGGCCGCCCCCCACGTGGGCGTCGTGATGGGCAGCCGCAGCGACTTCGAGACCATGCAGGGCGCGCTGGACGTGCTGCGTGACCTGGGCATCGGCTACGAGGTGCGCGTGCTCAGCGCCCACCGCACCCCGGCGCTGCTGGCGTCCTACGGAGCGAGGGCCGAACGCCTGGGCCTGGCCTGCATCATCGCAGGGGCGGGCGGCGCGGCGCACCTGCCGGGGATGCTGGCGGCCTTCACGCGCGTGCCCGTGCTGGGGGTGCCGGTGCAGTCGCGCGCCCTCTCGGGCCAGGACAGCCTGCTGAGCATCGTGCAGATGCCCGCCGGGGTGCCCGTGGCGACCTTCGCCATCGGCGCGGCGGGTGCGAAGAATGCCGCCCTGTTCGCCGCCGCGATCCTCGCGACCACCGACGAGGCGGTGCGCGCCCCCCTGGAGGCCTTCCGGCAGGCCCAGACGCGGGCCGTGCTGGACGATCCCTTCTTCGAGGGTCACCCCCCGGCAGGGGCCGAATGACGCCCTCTGGCCACCTCGGCATCCTGGGCGGCGGCCAGCTGGCGCAGATGCTGGCGCTGGCGGCGATCCCGCTGGGGGTGCGCGTGACCGTGCTGGAGCCCGACCCCCTGGCCCCGGCGCGGCTGTGCGCCGAACACCTGCAGGCCCCGTACACCGACCCCTCGGGCCTGGACGCCCTGGCCGGGTGCGACGCCGTGACCCTGGAGTTCGAGAACGTGCCGGTGGAGGCGCTGGCCGCGCTGCAGGGGCGCGTGCCGCTGCGGCCGGGCGCGGGCCTGCTCGCGCGCAGCAAGCACCGCGTCCGGGAAAAAGAGGCGCTGCGGGCCGCCGGGGCCCGAACCGCGCCCTTCGTGGCCATCGAATCGGAGGCCGATCTGGTGGGGGCGCTGGAGGGGGTCGGCGGCGCCGGCATCCTCAAGACCAGCGAGCTGGGCTACGACGGCCGGGGCCAGGCGCGGGTGGGCACGCCGGCGGAACTGGCGACCGCCTGGGCGTCCATGGGGGGTGTCCCCTGCGTGCTGGAGGGGCTGGTGCCCTTCGAGCGCGAGCTGAGTCTGGGGGTGGCGCGCTCGCCGTCCGGGCAGGTCGCCTTCGGGCCGCTGGTCGAGAATGTCCACCGGGGCGGCATCCTGCGGACTTCGGTGTACCCGCCGGACGTGCCGGGCGGCACCGAGGAGGAGGCCCGCGAGATCGCGCGCGCGGTGGCCGGGGCCTGGGGCCTAGAAGGGCTGATGACCCTGGAATTCTTCCAGCTGCCGGGCGGCCCTGATCCGGACACGCGGCTGCTGGTCAACGAGGTCGCGCCGCGTGTCCACAACTCCGGGCACCTCACCCAGGACGGGGGCGGTCTCAGCCAGTTCGGGGCCCAGGTGCGCGCGGTACTGGGCCTGCCCCTGGCCGACTGGCGCCCCCTGCACCCCTGCGCGATGGTGAACGTGGTCGGCGTGGCAAGGTCTGACGGTCAGCCACAGGAGCCCGACTGGGCCGGCATCGACGTCCTGGAGGGCACGCGCGTTCACCTCTACCACAAGGCGTGGCGCCCCGGGCGCAAGCTGGGGCACGTGAATCTCGTGGCGCCCGATCTGGACACGCTGCGCCGGCGGCTGACCACCCTGGAAGCGTTGATTCCCTAGAACTGGGGAAGCGCTGCCCCCGAAGCCTGAACCGCCCCCCAAGCGCGGGTAAACGCCGGCCCAACCCGGCCTCACGGCGCGTCAGGAGCGTCACCCTAGCCTGAGCGGCGTGAAGCCCCTCCTGCTGTCCCTGCTGACCTTGTCCCTGGCGGCCACTGCACACGCCCAGGCCCAGACCACTCCGGCCCAGACTCCCTTCAAACTCATCCTCCGGGCCAGCGAACAGAAGATCCAGAAGGGCGAGGTGACGAAGCATGGGGTCGTCAAGTCGTGGACGCTCCCGGCCGCTGGGATCAAGGTGAGTCAGAAGGCCGGCAAGGTGAGTTCCACCCTGACCCCGGTGATAGATCGCATCGAGAAGGCGGTCAACGCCCGCAAGCCCCGGCCCGCCGTGTTCCGCAACGTGGGCGGCTCCTGGGTGGCGGCCGGGCAGACCGGCTGGGTCTTCGACCGCGACGCGACGAAGGCCCGGCTCCTGAAGGCCATCCGGTCGGGCAGAAGCAGTGCCGAGGTCGCCTACAAGCGCATCGAGCCCCAGCGGTCGGTGGCGACGCTGGCCGCGCGCGGCGTGCTGGGGCACGTCTCCACCGGCACCAGCAGCTACCGCGGCAGCCCGGCCTTCCGCGAGAAGAACATCCTGGTCGGGGCCAGCAAGCTCGACAACTTCTTCATCGCGCCCGGCCACGAGTTCGACTTCAACCGGGAGATCGGCCAGATCGACGCCAGCACCGGCTTCGTGAAGGGCTTCGTGATCTCGGGCGGCACCCTGACCAAGGAGGACGGCGGCGGCATCTGCCAGGTGAGCACGACCGTGTTCCGGGCGCTGTACCAGGCGGGTCTGCCGGTCACCGAGCGCCACGAACACAGCCACCGGGTGAAGTACTACGACCCCGTGGGCTTCGAGGCGACCGTCTACGCGCCCGACAAGAACCTGCGGATGAAGAACGACACCGGCAAGTACCTGTTCATCCAGGCCGCCTGGGACAAGTCGGCCGACACCCTGCGCTTCGATGTCTTCGGCGCCAACACCGGCCGCACCGTGAACATCAGCCGGCCGGTGATCACGAACTTCAAGGCGCCGGCCAGCCCCAGCTACAGCCCGGACGCTCGCGTGGCCGCCGGGGGCCGCCGCCTGCTCGACACGCCCATGCAGGGCATGAGCAGCGCCATCACCCGCACGGTGAAGGTGGGGGGCAAGGTGATCCGCAAGGACACCCTGAAGAGCGTCTACCAGCCCTGGGGCGCCGTGTACGGGGTCAATCCGAAGGACAGGCGGCTCTGAATCCTGGGGGGCCGGGACTGGGCTAGCCTGCTGCGTATGACCGAGCCCGCTCCGCCCCCCGTTCCCACTGAACTCCGCACGCCCCGCCTGCTCCTGCGCCGCCCGGATCCCGCCGACGCCGGGGCGCTGGTGGCCGCCGTGGACGCCTCGCTGCCCGAACTGCAGGTCTGGATGCACTGGGCGCAGGCCCCCATGACGCTGGAGGCCTCCCGCGAGAACCTGCAGGGGGTGGCCGAGCGCTTCGACAGCCGCGAGAACCTGCGCTACCACGTCTGGAACGCGGCAGGCACCGAACTGGTCGGCTCCAGCGGTCTGCACGCGCTGAACTGGCGGGTGCCGAAGGGGGAGATCGGCTACTGGATCGCCACGCCCCACACCGGCCAGGGCTACGCCCGCGAGGTGACCCAGGCGCTGACCACCCTGGCCCTGGAGACGCTGGGCTTCCGGCGCCTGGAGATCCGCTGTGACCCCCTCAACGAACGCTCGGCCCGCATTCCGCAGGCGCTGGGCTACCGCCTGGACGCCCGGCTGGTGAACGACGACGTGGACGCTCAGGATCACTCGAAACTGCGCGACACGCTGGTCTTCAGCCGGACGCGCTGAGAAGACCTTCGCTGTTAAGCCCTCGGCCCTCTGCGCTCTACGGCACGATCCGCGTTCCGGCCTCGCCGCTCACCGCCCGGGCCAGCACGCCCGCCTGCATCCCGCTGGCGATCACGGCGAAGGGCGCACCTCTCTGCAGGGCGTCCAGCGCGGCGCGCACCTTGGGAATCATGCCTCCGGCGATCCAGCCCGCCTCTATGCCCGCCAGGGCCTCGGCGCGGCTGAGCTGCGCGGCGCGGCTCTGAGGGTCGGGGAAGTCGCGGTACACGCCGTCCACGTCTGTCAGGAACACCACGCCGTCGTTCAGGGCGCCCGCCACCGCGCCCGCGGCCGTGTCGGCGTTCACGTTCAGGGCCTCGCCGTCCGGGCCGACCGCCACGCAGCCCAGCACGGGCGTGAGGCCGGCGCCCAGCAGGGTTCGCAGCAGCGCCGCGTTGACCCCGGTCACCCGGCCCACCCGGCCGAGGTCGGGGTCGAGCACTTCGGCGCTCAGGAGTTGCGAGTCGCGGCCCATCAGGCCGACCGCCTGCCCCACATCCTGGCTGAGCTGCTTGTTGAGCTGACAGAGCGCCATCTCGACGATGTCCATGGCCTCCGGCGTGGTCACCCGCAGCCCGCCCCGGAACTCGCTGCCCACCCCGCGCGCCGCGAGTTCCCGCTCGATCACCGGCCCGCCGCCGTGCACCACCACCACCGGCATCCCGGCGCGCAGTCCCGCGATCTCGCCCGCCACCGCGCGCCGCAGTTCCAGGCTCTTCATGGCATTGCCGCCGTACTTCACGATCATGGGGGCAGTGTAGATGGTCAATGGTTGATGGTTGATGGTCAACTGCTCGCTCCATCAACCATCAACTGTAGACCATCACCCTTTTTACGCGAATTGCTGGCGCATCATCATGATCTTGAGTTCGTGCGGGCTGGTCGCGGAGGCCATGGCGTCCTCCTCGGTCATCTTGCCGAAGGCGACGAGTTCGGCGAGGTGCTGGTCGAAGGTCTGCATGCCGCGCGAGCTGCCCTCCAGCAGGGCCTGCTTGATCTCCTCCACGCGCTCGGAATCCTTGATGCACTCGCGCACGGTGGGGGTGCCCAGCAGGATCTCCATGCCCAGCACCCGGCCGCCCCCGGCGCGCGGCAGCAGCCGCTGGCTGATGATCCCCACGATGCTCTCGGAGAGACCCTGGCGGATCTGGTCGCGCTCGTGCGGCGCGAAGAAATCGATGATGCGGTTGACCGTGCGGATGGAGTCCTGGGTGTGCAGGGTGCTGAAGACCAGGTGGCCGGTCTGCGCCGCCGAGAGGGCCGCTTCCACAGTCTCCTTGTCGCGCATCTCGCCGATCAGGATGATGTCCGGATCCTGCCGCATGGAGGCGCGCAGGCCGTTGGAAAAGCTCAGGGTGTCCATGCCCAGCTCGCGCTGGCTGACCATCGCCACGCGGTCGCGGTGCAGCACCTCGATGGGGTCTTCCAGGGTCACGATGTTGACCGGCTGGGTGGCGTTGATGTGATCCAGGATGCTGGCCAGCGTGGTGGTCTTGCCGCTGCCGGTGGGGCCGGTCACCAGGATCAGCCCGCGCTCGTGCTGCGCCAGCGCCTCGAAGGTGGCCTGGGGCAGCCCCAGTTCCTCGAAGGTGGGAATGGGTTTGTCCTCGATGACCCGCATGATCAGCCCCACGCTGCCGCGCTGGTAGTAGGCGTTCACGCGGAACCGGGCCAGGCCGGGAATGCCGTAGGCAAAGTCGGCCTCGCGCTTGACGGCGAAATTTTCCCACATGCTGGTGGTCATCATCTCGCGCGCGAAGGCCTCCACGTGTTCGGGACTCAGCCGGCTCTCGCCGTAGCGCTTGATCTCGCCGTTCACGCGGCCCGCAGGTGGGGTGCCGGCGCGCAGGTGGACGTCGCTGGCCCCATCCTTGACTATCGCGGTCAGTACGCTGTTCAGAACACTCATCGTTCACTCAGCGTAGGGGCTGGGCTCTTACAGTTTTCTACGGCCGGACGCACGCCGACCGGGGGCCTCCCGCCGGCCTGATCCGCCCTGTTCAGCGCCGCCGGTTACCCGGCCCTCAGCCGGAACGCTGCCCCGGCGCGGCCAGGGGCTCGCCCTGCACCCCGCCTTCCGGGCCCCGGTCGGCGCGCAGGCGGCGGCTCTCCAGATCGGCGTGCTGGGTCAGGTAGCGCAGCCAGGCCTTGGCCGTCAGCGGCCCCAGGCTGTTGTGCGCCACCGTCAGGTCGTCCTGCGGGGGGCGGGCGTGCAGCTGCCGGGCCAGATCCACGGTGCCCGAGCGCGTCTGCGAGAGCAGGCTCCGCAGCTCCGCCAGGGCGGTGTCCTGCGGCGGGCGGTAGTCGCGGGATTCGTCGGACTCGAACCTCCGCTGGCCCAGCAGGGCGCGCAGGCGGTTCTGCCCCCAGCGCTCGATCGAGATGATGTGGATCAGCACGTCCCGGTTGGCCTGGGTGTCGGCGGCGCGGGCGGCGCGGCCCGCCAGGTGCATTCCGGCCCGCTCTAGGCTCTGGCCCAGATCGGTGTACGAGCTGCGCCCGGCCGGCGCCTCCAGCACGCGCGAGACCACGAATTCCTTGACCTCGCCCCGCCGCTGCCGGGCCAGGTACGCGGCCCCGGCGGCCACCCCGACCCCCAGGGCCGTGGCGAGGGTCGGAACGAGCATCTTGTTGCGGGGAGAGGCCATGTGGGAGATACGCGCCCGGCCTGCTCAGGGTTCCCGCTCGCCGGAACCCGTGCCCGGGGGGCCGCACTCGATCACCCCGTCCGGCGTGCCGATCAGACTGACCTGCGAGTCGGCGGGGCAGGGGAGGGAGCGGCTCATCATCAGGGGGTGGGCCAGGGTGAATTCCGGGAGGCCCAGGCCCAGGCCGCGCGCGCCCCAGCCGAAGCCCTTGCCCAGCCGCCCGCCCCGGTCGTCGGCCGCCACGCAGGCCAGCACCACGCCCTGCGCGCCGTCGGGCCGGAGTTTCGGCTCGCCCACGGCGGGCATGGCGCTCAGCCTCGCGCCCGCCGGGTCGCTCAGGCGCCAGTACCAGCCGCTCCTTTTCTGGTGAGGCACGTACAGGATCACGCCGGCCTGCAGGGCCAGCCGGCGCAGGGGGTACAGCACCCGCTCCGGGCCGACCACCAGCACGCCCAGAGCGCTCACCCGGGGGTGGCCCAGCAGCGCCCTGGCCGCCCCCCGGGCCTGGGTGAAGTTCGGGTGGTGCCCGTGGGGCGGCAGCGGGTAGGCGCACGCCCGGGCACGCATCAGGGCCGTCCAGACCTGCTCGCGGTAGGCGCCGGCACTCGTGGCCAGGGGATCGGCGTCGGTCACGGGTCTACCGTAGCGCGGCGGCGGGGCAGCCCGTACCATGAGGCCGGACACCCGACCAGCGACCCAGAGACCCGAGCCCAGAGACCCGAGCCCAGAGACCGTGCGCCCAGTTTCCGTGGAGGTTCATGTGACGATCCGTGTGCTGTTCAGGCCCCTGCTCGCCGCCCTGCTGCTGCCCGGATGGGCGCTGGCCGACCGCACCCCGGAGAACCTCAGGGGCTTCAGGAGCGTGTGTGTGAATGCCGGCTTCGAGGAACAGGGCAAGGAGAACGAGGCGATCCGCACGAAACTGATCGAGCGGCTCTACGCCGCCCTGGAGAGCGCCAGGATCAAGGCCGCCGACTCGCCCTGTCAGGAGAAGGGGCTGAGCAGCAGCGGGCAGCTCAACCTGTACTTCAGTTTCATCTCCACCCAGGACGGCAGGATCTTCAACTCGGTGCTGGACGGCTGGCTGAGCCGCGAAGGCCCCTACAAAGGCCCCACCCTGTGGCAGGACAACATCTTCGGCTCGATGGAGGCGGGGGGCGGCGCCCTGGAGGCGGCCGATCTGCTCGACGAGCTGCTGGAGGGCTTCGTCAAGGACTGGCAGAGCGTCCACTGACGTGCAGGGCTGACCCCAGGCGGGCTGCAGGAGCGGGCGGCCGCAGCACCCCGCCGGGCTGATCTCCGTGCCGCCGCCGCCGCTACACTCTGTCCATGACAGTGGTGAAGGTGGCGGTCGCGGCGTATGGGGTGGAGTTCCTGCCGGACTGGGCGGGCTACGAGGCCAGGATCGGCGGCTGGGTCAGGGACGCGGCCTCTCAGGGCGCCACGCTGCTGGTGTTCCCGGAATACGCCGCACTGGAACTGGTCAGCCTGCTGCCCCGGGAACTGCACCACGACGTGCTGGCCATGCGGCCGGCCCTGCAGGCCTTCGTGCCGGACATCCTCTCGCTGCACGCCCGGCTGGCGCGCGAGCACGGCGTCTGTATCGTGGCGGGCAGCCTGCCGGTGGCGGCCGGGCCGGGCTTCGTGAACCGCGCCCACGTGTTCGGCCCGGACGGCTCGGTCAGCTTTCAGGACAAGCTGCTCATGACCCGCTTCGAGGCCGAGGAGTGGGACATCTCGCCGGGCCAGGGGGTGCGGGTCTTCGAGCTCTCGGGCGTGCGCTTCGGCGTGGCGATTTGCTACGACTCGGAGTTTCCCCTGCTCGCCCGCCGGATGGCCGAGGCCGGCGCCGAACTGCTGGTCGTGCCCAGCTTCACCGGGTCGCCGCGCGGCTACACGCGGGTGCGCGTGGGCAGCATGGCCCGCGCCCTGGAAAACCAGCTGTACGCCCTGCACGCTCCCCTGATCGCCGACGCGCCCTGGACCTACGCCGTCGAGGACGCCCACGGCCGGGCCGGGATCTACGCCCCCTCCGACGATGGGCTGCCCGAGGACGGGATCGTCGCGCAGGGAGAGTGGAACACGCCGGGCTGGCTGGTCACGGAACTGGATCTGAGCCTGATCCGGCATGTCCGGGTGGACGGCCACGTCCTGAACTGGCGCGACCGGGTGGCGGGCCAGGAACGCCCCACGTCCGCCGAGGTCGTGCACCTCGGGGTGCCCGCGCTTGGCTGATCGCTCAGCGGTGGCGGTTCGCGTGCTGGACGCCGCCGACGCCCCGGAGTACCGGGAGGTGCGGCTGGCCGCGCTGCGCCGCGATCCGCTGGCCTTCCTGACCACCGCCGAGGAGTTCGCCGCGCGCCCGCTGGAGGATCTAGCCGCGCGCCTGCGCCCCAGCGCCCAGGCCGTGACCTTCGGGGCTGTTCTGGACGGCCGGCTGGTGGGCCTGCTGACCCTGGCCCGCGAGGCGGCGCCGATCCTGGCCCACCGCGTGAACGTGTACGGCGTCTCGGTGGCCCCAGGGGCCCGCGGCCGGGGCTGCGGCGACGCGCTGATGGCGGCGGCCCTGGCGTCCGTGTCCCGCTGGCCGGGCGTGACCTCGCTGCATCTGGCCGTCATGGAGACCCAGCCCGCCGCCCGGCGGCTGTACGAACGCCACGGTTTCCAGTGCTGGGGCCGGCAGCCGGACGCCGTTCGGCGGGAGGGACGAAGCCTGGCGGAAGACTGGATGTGGCGGCCCGCGCCCTGAGACGCGTGATGTGAATCACAGCGTAGGCTGTCCCAATCGCCGTTTTTCCTCCCTCCCTCCGTGGGGGGGACTGGGACAGCTCGCAGGGAGGGTTGGGAACTTGAAAAGCTGCAAAGCAGAGGGGGGGAGCGGGCGAAGCTCGCCCTCGCACTGGACGCTTATGTCCCATCCCGTGTCCGATGCCGGTTCTTCTCATTTCACATCAGGCGTCTGAGGGGGGTGGCCGCCCCCGGAGACCCGGCCGTCTGGAGTGGGCCGCGCCCCCGATCGGGGGCACCCGGCGCCCGTCGGGATGTGGCTCGGACGCGGGCCTCCAGGGCAGGGTCAAGGGTGCCCCGATCCCGCCCGGCAGGCCTGCATACCCCCGCTGGCCCACCCGCTGATCCACTGCCGGATATCCCCGGTACGGGGCGCAGCCGGGCGCTATGATGCCGGGCGTGCGGCTCCTGCTGCTTTCCGATATCCACGCCAACCACACCGCCCTGCAGGCGGTCTTGAAGGATGCCGATTCGCGCCGGTACGACCAGGTCATCCACCTGGGCGACGCGCTGGGCTACGGCCCGCACCCGCGCGAGGTGCTCGACACCCTGCGCGAGCTGGACGCCGTGTGCATCATGGGCAACCACGACAAGATGCTCCTGGAGTACGCCGACGGCACGCGCGAGCCCAAGGACTCGGTGGTCTCGCTGGCCCTGAAATACCAGCTCGAACGCCTCTCGGAGCGCGATATCGCCTGGGTGCGGCTGTGGCGCGACGGCGTGGACGATCCGGACATCGGGGCGCGCTACCGGCACGGCACCCCCACCAGCCTGGACGACTACACCGATTCCGTCACGGCGGCGCGCGAGGCCTTCGCGCAGTGGCACGGGCGGCTGGCCTTCGTGGGGCACACCCACATCCCGGCCGTGTACGCCACCCTGAACGCCCCGGTGGGCGAGTGGATCAAGACCCAGACCTTCCATGACGGCGGCAGTTACATGCTGCCGCCCAGCACCCGCGTGATCCTGAACCCCGGCAGCGTGGGCCAGCCGCGCGACGGCAATCCGCGCGCCAGCTACGCCGTCTTCGACTCCACCCGCATGTACTACGAGGTCTTCCGCGTGGACTACGACATCGAGCGCGCCCAGGAAGCCGCCCTGGAAGCCGGCCTGCCCCAGGTGCTCGCCGCCCGTCTGGCGGTCGGGAAGTAGGCGCGGTGGCGGCGAAGTCCAGTCCCCCGAAGGCCAGCGCTCCGAAGACCAGTGCCCCCACACCGGAGAGCCCCCGGCCCAGCGCCTTCGAGGCCGCCCGGCTGGCCGCTGTGCTGCACGCCTCCGTGCTGGAGCAGGCCGGCGCCTTCCGGGGCAACGCCCTGCTGCTCAGCGGCCCGGCCCGCGTGGGCAAACTGGGGCTGGCCCTGGCCATCGCGGCGGGTCAGAACTGTTCCGGCACCCGGGGCATCGGGGGCGAGGCCTGCGGGGCGTGTCCCTCGTGCCTCGCGATGGCGACCGGGGCCCACCCGGACGTGCTGCAGGTCGAGCCGCGCGCCACCACGGCCACCGGCAAGGCGGCGCGGCGCAAGCTCATTCCCATCGGCGCCATTCTGGACGCCCGGGACAAGACCCACGAGTACGAGACGCACGTCTATGAATTTCTGGAGGTGAGGCCCACCCACCGCCGCCGGGTGGTGATCGTGAACGGCGCCGAACACCTGGGGCCGGAGGCCGCCAACGCCCTGCTCAAACTGGTCGAGGAGCCGCCCCACGGCGCCCTGTTCCTGTTCCTGGCTGAGGACGTGCGCGCCGTGCTGCCCACTATCTCCAGCCGCAGCGCCCGCCTGGGGGTCGCCCCGGCCAGCGACCGCGCCCTGGAGGCCGCCCTGAGCCGCGCCGGAGAGGAGGCCGACCCCGAGCTGGTGGAGTTCGCCGCCGGCCGCGCCGGGGTGCTCGACGCCCTGGAGACCGTCCGGGCCGCGCTGCAGGACGCCCGCGAGTTCGACACGGCGCTGGATGTGGGTCTCCTGAGTGCCCTGGAGGCCGCCGAGGCGCTGGAGAAACGCCTCGATCCCGCCTGGCACCCCGAGGCCCTGCGCTTCACCTGGCGCACCCGCCCGCCCCACCGCCGGGCCCGCGCCGACACCGCCCTGGACGAGCTGCAGGGGGCGCTGGAGGCCTACGCCAGCCCCAGCCTGAGCTTTCAGGTCTTCGCCCTCGCCCTGCGCGACGCTTTCGGCGAGGCCTGAGCGGCGGGAAGGGGAGACACGCCCCAGCAGACCACGCCTCGCCCCGGATGCTGGATAGAGGCGACGTCGCGCCGGCCCGATACCCGGATTCCCCTGAGCCCAGAGCAGGCTCTCAAGGACAGCGTCTGGGAGAGACTTCGCTGCGCCCGGCATGACGAGGGGGTGGCGGTCTCAGGGCGACCACCGCGCCCCTCCCCCGGATCAGTCCTCGCTCAGGTTCGACGTCACGGCGATGTCGCCGTAGACCTCGTCCTGCCGGGCCTCGAAACTGCCCTCCTTGACTCCCTCCAGCAGCGCGGCGAAGTAGGTGGTGCGCTCGCCCCAGTCCTGGGTGGGAATGCCCCGGAAGGTGAACGAGCGCAGGCGCAGGCCGAAGGAGCGCAGGGCGTTCAGGGCGCCTTGCAGCGTCAGGCGGTCGCGGGCCAGCAGGGGCACCTCGATCTGGCGCACCGCGTTCTGCGCCGCCCGCACCAGCCGCGCCAGACTGCCCTGCGGGTTGCGGGGGCGTTCGCGGCGCGGCAGATCGACCGCCACCGGCTGGGCGGGCACCAGGCCCTCGCGCTCGCGGCGGCGGGCGCTCAGGAAGGTCACCAGGGCGTCCAGTTCGGCCAGGGCTTCGACGCCGCCCACCACCTCGTCCAGCAGGTCGCCCTGCACGTCCGGGTCGTCGTCCGGTTCGGGCTGGGGCAGCAGCAGGCGGGCCTTCACGGCGATCACGGTGGCCAGCGCCGGCAGCAGCTCCGGCTGGTTCAGCTGGGCCACCGCCTCGACCCAGGCCAGCACCTCGCGTGTCAGGCGCAGCAGGGGCACCTCGGTGGGCAGAATCCGGCCTGTCCGCAGGGCCGAGGCCAGTTCGGCCAGACTGCCGTGGAACACGGGCAGCTCGACCGAGAAGGCGTGGGGCGGGCTGGCCAGCTCTGGGCCGGCGCGCTGGGCGCCGGGGACGGCCACCATCCCGTCCTTCATCCCCACCGGAAGCGGCGTGGCCGTCATGCGCTAGACCTTCAGGAAGCCGACTTTCTGGCGCACTTCCTCCATGACCGGCGCGGCGATGGCCTGGGCCTCGCGGGCGCCCTGGGCCAGCACGTCGCGGATCAGGTCGGGGTCGGCGCGGAGCCGTTCCCCCCGCTCCTGAATGGGCGTCAGCTCGCGCCGCACCCCCTCCATCAGCATTTTCTTGCAGTCCACGCAGCCGATGCCGGCCGTGCGGCAGCCGTCGTAGACCACCTGCAGCGTCTGGTCGTCCGAGAAGAGCTTGTGGTAGTCGCCGATCAGGCACTTCTCGGGGTCGCCGGGATCGGTGCGGCGCACGCGTGCGGGATCCGTGGGCGCGGGGCGCAGTTTGGCCCAGATCGAGTCCATGGCCTCGAAGAGCCCCAGCACGCTGCTCTCGCCCTTGCTCTTGCTCATCTTGCCCTGGCCGTCCACGCCGGGAATCCGCAGGGCGTTCTTCTCCAGCACGGCTTTGGGTTCCGGAAAGGTCTCGCCGAAGGCTTGGTTGAACTTGCGGGCGATCTCGCGGGTCAGCTCGATATGCTGCACCTGGTCCTCGCCCACCGGCACCGTGTCGGCCTTGTACAGCAGGATGTCGGCGGCCTGCAGCACCGGATACATCAGCAGCCCTGCCGGCACGCTCTCCAGCGCTCCCGCCTTGTCCTTGTACTGGGTCATGCGTTCCAGCTCGCCCACGGGGGTGATCACCGTAAAGAGCCAGCCCAGCTGCGTGTGCTCGGGCACCTGCGACTGCACGAAGAAGATGACCTTCTCCGGATCGAGCCCCACCGCCATGTTCGCCACCGCCATGTCCAGGGTGCGCTGAGCCAGCAGGGCCGGGTCGTAGGCGCCGGGATTGGTGGGCGCGTGCAGATCGACCACGCAGTAGATCGAGTTCTTGCCGTACTGCTCGCCCAGCTTCACGTAGTTCTGCATGGCGCCGAAGTAGTTCCCGATATGCGGCTCACCGGTGGGCTGGATTCCTGAAAACACGCGCGACTTCACACAGCGGATTGTAGCGGGCGGCCAGGGGAGGGCGGGGCGGCCGTATGGAGAGTCATGTCCGGGGTCGTTGCGTTGCTCGGTGGAGAGAGGGCGATCAGATTGATCTTTCTGGACGACAGGACGTAGCGGCGTCCGTGTGCCTGTTGGCAGGGCTATGGGCAGCAGGGTGCAGAGCCGGTCACGCGTCGGAGCTGCCGCGACGAGCCTCTCGGAACGGGTCAGACCGGAGAGCAGAAAGACCAAAGAAGAGGACGGCCCGCATTTCGCCGGGCCGTCCTGAAGGGAGGTGAGGCTCATCTGTCGGCGGGAGTGGCCGGGGTCGCGGGCGTGGAGGCCGGCGGGGTCGCGCCCTCACCCGTGGCGCCCGTGCCCGGGGTCGCCGGCGTCGCCGTGCCCGTGCCGGCCGGAGGCGTCGCGGCTTTCGGCGCGGCGGCGGCCACGCGCTTCTCCTGCGCGGCCAGCACTTCCTTGAGCCTGTTCACGGGCTTCAGGGTGGCGACCTCGGTGGTCAGGAACTTCTGCCCGGCCTCCTGCTTCTTGCTGCCCAGCACCTGCGTCTCGATCTGGGAGCGCACGGCGCTGAGCGGCTGGTTCACGGCGGCCTTCAGATCGGTCAGGTACAGCACCGAGAAGCGGTCGCCGACCTTCACCACATCGCTCAGGCTGCCCTCGCCTGCGTCGCGCAGGGCCTTCGCGCTGAAGGCGGCGGCGTTCAGTTCCTCGCTCAGCTTGCCGTCGCCGGCGCTCACGGCGCCGCGCTCGCTCACCGTGCCGCCGGCCTTGGCGGCGGCGGTGGTAAAGCTGCCGCTGCCGTTCCAGCCCGTGCGGAAGGCCAGCGCCTTCTGCTGATCCTTGAAGCTGGCCTCGGCCACCGTGGCGCTGGCCGGGGTCTGGAACTGCGCCCTGTTCTGGTCGTAATAGGCCTGGATATCGGCGTCCGTGACCTTCACGTCGCGGGCTCCGTAGGCGGCCAGCGCGGCGGTGATCTCCTGGCGGCTGCCGACCACGTTCAGCTTCAGGCGCTGGGCCAGGGTGGGTGCGGCGTAGCCCTGGATCAGCTGCTCGACCACCTGCGGCTTGAGGATGCCGTTGACCAGCCCGGCGGCCTGCTCAGGCGGCACCTGCTGCAGCAGCTGCGAGAACTGCTGGTTGCCCACGACCTGCTCCAGCACGGCCGAGTACGGGATGTTCTGGCCGCCCACGGTGGCGACCGTGGGGTTCTCGACCTTCCAGTTCGGATCCTTGTACTCGATCTTGACGTCCTTTTCCAGCCCGCTGATCCAGGCTTCCAGCGCCGCGTTCTTCTTCTGCTCGCTCACGGCGGTGACCGCGTCGGCCTTGGCCTCGGCGAAGGGTTTCACGGCGGGCGCCAGGGTCTTCTCGACCTTCACGATGTAGAACTTGCCGCCCGAGGGAATCACGTCGGTCACGCCGCCGTCTTTCAGGGCGAAGGCGGCCGGGCCGACCTCGGTGGGCAGGGCGACCTGCGCGACCGGGCGGGGAGCGCCGTTCTCGATGGGGCCCAGCGCCCCGCCGCGATCCTTGAAGTCGGCGGCGGCGTTGTTCTCACCCGCCAGCTTGGCGAAGTCCGCCCCAGCCCTCACCTGCGCGAGCAGCGCGGCGGCTTTGGCCTTGTCGGTCACCACGATCTGACGGCCCACGATGCGCGCGTCGCTCTGGAAGGCCTGGGGGTTGAGGTCGTAGTACTGCTTCGCCTCGGCCTCGGTGGCGGCGGGCACGGCCTTCTTCAGCTCGTCGAGCTTGCGCTGGTAGGCCAGGCCCACCCGCACCTGCTCGCGGAACGAGGAGTCCGTGAAGCCCCGGCTCTGCAGCGCGTCCGTCCACTTCTTGTTGTCCTTCAGGTCGTTCTGTTCGCGGATCTTGGTGACTTCCGTGTTCACCTCGTCCCGGCTGATCCGGATGTCCTTGACCGCCTGAGAGATCAGCGTTTCGCGCACCTTGCCCTGCACCACGACCGTCTTGAAGTCGTCGCCCAGCACGCCGGTGTCCGTGCTGCTCAGCACCGGGTTGCCCCGGCGGGCTTCCTCCAGGGCTTCTACGGTCACGGTCGTGCCGTTCACGCTCAGGGCGGGGGTGCCCTTGGGGCCGCTGTTGAACAGTGAGCCGACATTGGGCGTGAACTGGTAGGCCATGCCGGCCACCAGCAGGAGGGCCAGCAGGATCAGCAGGCCGTTCACGAGAGGTTTTCTTTTCACTTGATCTCCTTCATACCAGGTGCTAGGGTATCTGGGCTCTGCACTGGTCGGTTCTGAACTGATCGACTGTGTGCTGACCGACTCCGCACTCGTAGCTCAGCTGGATAGAGCGTTGGCCTCCGAAGCCAAAGGTCGCTGGTTCGAGCCCAGTCGAGTGCACCACCCTCAACGCCACCCTGCGGGGTGGTGTTTGCGTTGCTGCTGACACGGTGAGGCCGGCTTCCGAAAGACACGCGCAGGATTCTAGCACGCAAGGTTAAACGGGCGTGAAGCCGAAAATCGCGTTCCAAGCGTGATTTTGGTCTGTGCTCTGGGCAGGGCGGCGGCCCTGAGCCTGTACCCTGGAGGGTATGACTGCACCGACCTTCAATCTGCTCAGCCTGCTCGAAACCCTGAGCGGCTCCTATGCCGGCCCCACCCGCCCGGAAAGCGGCCCCTACGGCCTGGTGGGGGCAGGCGAGGGCACCCTGGCCGCGCACCTGGGGCAGACCCTGGTGCCCGGCGTGCTGGCCCGCAGCGGCACCCAGTTCGTGCTGAGCAGCCCCGACGCCCGCGCCGCCGCGACCGACTACGCCGATCTGGCCGAGGTGGCAGGCGCCAGCGTGCGGCATGTCAGTACCGGGGGCGCCCCCGAGGAGATCAACGTGCTGATGCCGGGCGGCCCGCTCGCCACCTACCACTTCGCGCAGTACCTGGCCCACGCCAGCGGTCATGCCGGGGACGCCCAGGCCGCCGACGCCCTGATCGCTGATCTGGCGGCCCGCTGCGCCCCGCACGTGACCGAGAACAACCCCGCCCGCGACCTGGCCTGGAGCCTGTGGGGCCGCCTGCCCCTGCTGCTGGCCGCCCCCGACGCCGAGGCCCTGCCCCACGCCTGGCAGCAGCTGCTCGCGCGGATCGCCAAGACGCTGGCGGTGCCGCTGCTGGGCGATCCCCTGGCCCTCAGCACCGGCGCCTTCGAGGCCCGCCACGAGCAGGGCGACGCCCGGGTGGCGCTGATCCTGGGCGACGCCGACGAGACCCTGCAGCTCACCCGCGAGATCCTGGAAAGCCGCATCGACGAGATCATCCACGTGCCCTACCCGCAGGGCGCGGTGGGGTATCCGGCGCAGCTGGCCCTGTGGTACTTTGGCGCCTGGGTGGCGGCGTATCTGGCCGAGCGCTACGAGACCAGCCCGGCCGACCTGCCGGTGCTCGCCCGCGCCCAGGCCGTGCTGAGCGGCGACGACGAGGGCGAGGAGCGCCTGAGTGCCCCGCGCGACGACCTGCGCCGCACCAGCATGGGCCGCGACTGGGACGACAGCGACAACGACCCGGCCTCCCCTGACGATGATTTCGACTCGGACGAGGACGACAGCGACGATGGTGACACCGTGCGCTGAGCCGCGCTTCCTGTCGGTTCAGCGCCGGCCCGCCCGCCACACCGCCCACATCAGCAGGGGCTGGAGCGGCAGGCGGGTCCAGAGCGCCCAGGCGGGCAGCCCGAATTTCTCCGGCTGCTGCGCCATGAAGACGTTTGCTGGAAACACGGCGATCAGCAGCGCCAGCAGTCCCCAGCGGGCGGCCGGTCGGGTTCCTGGGTACAGCAGGCCCAGGCCGCCCAGGATTTCGGCGGCGCCGCTGAGCAGCGTGGCCGTACGGGCCGACATCGGTGTGCCGGGCGGCACGACCCCATCGAAGACCTCGGGCCGGAGAAAGTGGAGGCTGCCCGCCAGCACGAACAGTGCAGACAGAGCGACGAGGCCCCAGGAGGGACGCTTCGGTTCCATGCTCACCTCCAGGCCACCCGGCCAGCGCCGTCACGACGAGAGGCCGGGGCTGAGCGAATCAGCCTCGACCTTTCAAGAGCGTCCTGGTCTTACTTGCTGGTCGGCACGCTCCGGGCTTCCTCGCGGTCTTTCAGTTCCTTGCGGCTCAGGCCATCGTCGTTGTTACGGGGCGCGTTGGCCTCGCGGTCGTTGGCGCCCTTCAGGGAAGGCTTGTTGTCGTGCTCGATCTCGTGCACTTCCTTCTTGTTGCGGTCGTAGTCCTGCGGCTGGCTGGTGTGGCCCTTGTTCTTGTCGTCTTTGTCCGGCATGTGCCCACGCTGACAGGTGACGCTCCCGGATTCACTCCGGCACTGTTGACACAGTGTTCAGAGATGAAGGCCCGCTCAACCGCCCGGTCAGAGCCGGGGGAGAGTCACGCCGCGCTGGCCCTGGTACTTGCCCTGGCGGTCGCCGTACGTCACTTCGGGGCGTTCGCCCTGGAAGAACAGGAGCTGCACGCAGCCCTCGAAGGCGTACATCTTGGCGGGCAGGGGCGTCGTGTTGCTGAACTCCAGCGTGACGTGGCCCTCCCAGCCGGGCTCCAGCGGCGTGACGTTGGCGACGATGCCGCAGTTGGAGACGAAAACGCCCGCCTCCAAGGCGAAATTCCCGGCCTCGGGCACGGTCAGGCAGTACACGTCATGGTCACCCGGCAGTTCACGGATGCTCAGAACCTTATGGTTCACCACCGGCCGACCCGCGTCCGCTGCCTGACCACGGAAGGCGGCCAGGACGTCGGGAAAGCGCCTGAAAGCGCTGCGATCCACGTCCAGCAGCCCGGCGGCGCCGCGGATGGAACCGGTCTGATCCAGGGCGCGGCGCACGCTGGCCTCGGTCACGTCCTCCCGCAGCTTCAACGTGCGGGCGTGGTTCGCCTGTCCGGCGCGGCGTGAGCCGTCGTCGCGCTGCCAGGCCTGACGGGAACGTTCGCCCTGAACCCCGCGTGCCTGGGGGTGGTCGGCCCAGAACCGGGCCAGCCGCTCCCGCTGCGCCTGCCGCTCCTCGTCTGTCCAGCGCTCACGGTGACGGCGCAGCAGGTCGGCGCGGGTGGCGGCGTGCAGGTCACCCGTCCAGAACTCCTGGGCGCGCGTGGCCTGGGCTGCCCGGTAGCGCGCGTACCACGCGTCGTTCTCGCGCAGTCTCGTCAGGGCGTCCGAGATGGCCGCGCCGTGTTCCTGCGGATGGAAGCCCTCGCCATACGTGACCTCGTTGTGCAGCCGGAGATGGGCGCCGGCCTCCATACGGGTGATGTTCCAGGGCGCGTTGTTGAGCCGGTCGCCGTCGAGGTGGTGGCGGTGGGTGCCCGGCTGGGACTCGTAGACGCCGTGGCGCAGGTTCCACTCGTCGGCCATCCGGTGGGTGCCCAGCATGTACCCGGTCAGGGGCTGGAAGGTCATCTCGTAGCCCCGGCGCAGCGAACGGTACAGCGGCATCAAGGGGGCGCCGGGGGTCAGCGCGCCGGCTGCCACCATGCGCCCGTCGCGGGTCAGGAACTCGTGATCCGGGGTGGTCTGGATGGTCTCACCCGTGTCCAGCGTCAATTCCAGCAGCGAATCGCGGCCGATATACCGGGGGGCGGTCAGTTCCGTGACCAGCACCTGACCGAGGGGGCCGATGCTGTAGCCGAAGTACAGCTCGCCTTCCTGCGCGCCGCGCGCCATCTCCTCCAGGGTCGGTGAGCGGCCATCAGCCAGGGCCACCCGCGTGTCGCCGGAAAAACACCGTGCGTACGTCGATTTTCCGAGCGCCACGACCATCACGTCGTCCGGAATCCGCATGTATTCCAGGGAGCGGGCCAGGGCGAAGGAGTTCGGCGGAATGATGATCTCGGGCGCCTGGATGTCCACGAAGGAGCGCTCGTCGAAGTGCTTGGGATCGACCACGGCGGAGTTCACGTTGGTGAAGATCTTCCACTCGTCGGCGCAGCGCAGGTCATAGCCAAAACTGCTGAGCCCGTAGCTGATCACCTGGGCGTTCTCGGCGGTGCGAACCAGCCGGTCTTCGAAGGGGTCGATCATGCCCGAGAGTGCCAGTTCGCGGATACGCCAGTCGGGCAGGATGCTCATGGGCACGATGCTAAAGCATTGGTGAGGTGCCGCGTCCCCCGCCGCGCTAGCCTGGGCCGCGTGAGGCTGGCGGTCATCAGCGACGTACACGGCAACGCCTTCGCGCTGGAGGCGGTGCTGGCCGATGTCCAGACCTGTGCCCCGGACGCGCTGCTGAACCTCGGTGACCAGATCGAGGGCAGCGCCGACCCGGCCCGCGCGGCGGCGCTGCAGGCGGAACTGGGCGCCGTGGAGGTGCGGGGCAACAACGAGGAGAAGCTCTGGCCCGGCGGTCGGCGCGGCGCCCTGGCGCTGGAGGTCGGCGCGTGGCTGGAGACCCAGGTGAGCGCCCCGGCACGTGAGCGGCTGGCGGCCCTGCCCCTGGGCGCCCGCATCGGCGGCGTGTACGCCTGCCACGGCACGCCGGAGAGCGCCTGGGACAGCCTGCTGTGGGTCTGGCAGGACTCGCCCGACGGCCCGGGCTTCTACCGGTCGCGCGACCCGCTGGAGCTGGGGCAACTGGTCGCGCCGCTGGCCGCCGAGGTCGTGGTGTGCGGCCACACCCACCGGCCGGGCGCCACCCGCGTGAACGACACGCTGGTCGTGAACGCGGGCGCGGTCAGCGATCAGGTGGACGGCGATCCGCGGGCCCGCTGGACGCTGCTGGAGTGGCGTGCGGGCCGCTGGACGGTGGATTTCCGCGCCGTGGCCTACGACGTCGGCGGCGCGGTGGCCTGGGCGCGGGCGAATTCCCCCTTCGGCGCCTTCGAGGAGGCGCTGCTGCGCTCGGGGCGCTTCGACAGCCGCGGCGAGCCGGAACGGGAGTTCTGAGGGCGGGGCACGCTAGGCTGAGTCATGAAACCGTGGTGGAGCCTGCTCGTCGGATGGAGTTGCGCGCTGTGGTTCCCGGTGGCTGGAGCGCAGGCGGCGCAGTCCTGCGGGGGCCAGCCGGGTCTGCCCGCCGGGGCCGCGACAGGCGTCTTCCGGGGGACGGTGGCGGGGCAGCCGGCCGTGCTGAGCCTGGGGGCCGACGAGCGCTACTCCTACGAGAAAACCGGGCTGGACATCAATCTGGAGGCGTTCCACAGCGGACAGACGCTAATCCTCCAGGAGAGCGTGTCCGACCGGGCGGCCGGGGAACGCCGCGCCCGCGCCTGCCTGCGCCTGACCCCGGGCGCCAGGGGCTGGGCCGGCACCTGGACGAAGGCGGGAACGAAGGTCGGTATGCCCGTGACCCTGAGTCGCCTGCACGCCGCGGCCATCCCCTTCGCCCTGCCGGTCACGCCGGGCCTGCAGAAACTGCGCCGCGACGACCCCTACAGCTTCCTGAAGATCAACCACGCCTGGAACCGAACCTCTGACGGCACCAGCGTCCGTGAGCCCCGCTCAGGCCTGACCTACCCCCGGCTGCCCGGCGAGTCGGCGGCCCTGAACGGCGCCCTGCAGGATCGCCAGGCCATGCACGCCATCGCCGCGCTGGAATGCCGCTCCGGGGGCGACTGGAGCGGTATGGACACCGACTACAGCCTCGACCAGGGCCCCCGTTTCCTGAGCGCGAAACTGCTGAGCTTCCTGGACACGGCCGACTTCTACTGCGGCGGGGCGCACCCGAATATCAGCCAGCAGGGCGTCATCCTGGATCGGCTGACCGGCGAGGCCCTGCGCCCTGACGACATCTGGCCGCTGCTGACCCCGGGGGAGCAGCACCGCCTCTACCTGGGCAGCCTGCCGGCCGGCCCCGGGGCCGAGTGCCGCGATCTCCTGGGCTCCCGAGGCCAGCCCGCCTACACGGTCAGCCTGCTCAGGGGCGGGCTCCAGCTCATCCCGACCGACCTGCCGCACGTGGCCCAGGCGTGTGCCGAGCCGGTGGTCGTGGGCTATGCGAAGCTGCGCGACCTGAGCTTCCAAGGCCAGCCCTATTTCAGCGAGTTCTACAAGCCGTAGCGCTCAAAGCAAACGCCCCAGCCGGAGCCGGGGCGTTCTGGTGCCGAGGTCGGGACGGCTCAGTCGTTGCTGCTGCTGCCGCCCGCGAAGCCGAACAGGCGCAGGATGAAGAGGAACATGTTGATGAAATCGAGGTACAGGGCCAGCGCGCCGTTGATGGCGGCCCGCTCGGCCATCTCGCCGCTCACGCCGCTCAGGGCCATGTTGCGGAGCATCTGGGTGTCGTAGGCGGTGAGGCCGGCGAACAGCAGCACGCCCACGATCGAGATCAGGAGGGTCAGGCCCGAGGACGCCACGAACAGGTTCACGATCATGGCCACGAACAGGCCCAGCACCGCGAACATGAAGAAGCGGCCCATCGCGCTCAGATCCTTCTTGATCACGAAGCCGGCCACGCTCATCAGGCCGAAGGTACCAGCGGTGGTGGCGAATGCCGCCGTCACGGCGCTGGGGCTGTAGGCGAAGAGCAGCGAGGAGAAGGTCAGACCGGTCAGCGCGGCGTACAGGATGAACAACCCCCCGGCCACCGTGCTGCTGACTTTCTGGGCGAACATGCTCAGGAAGAACACCAGGCCGAACTGCGCGATGATCAGCGGCCAGCGCCACTGCATGACCTGAAAGGCCAGCGCTTCGTTCTGCGCGGTGAAGAAGGCGATGCCGGCGGTGAGCGCCAGGCCGGCCGCCATCCAGGAGTAGGTACGGGCCATGAACGTGCGGACAAGGTCCGCCGTCTTGCCTGTGGTGGTGGGATAGGTCTGCATACGCTTTACAGTACGGCACCCTGACCTGAAAAGTTTCCGGCAGCCCAGGCGGAGGTGAAGATCAGCTCAAGGGGCCTGTCTGGCCCTTCCGGCTGGCCTCAGCGGCCCACCAGGAGGGCCAGGGGAAAGTCCTCCAGCACCTTGGCCAGCGGGATACTGCTGCTGCGGGCGCGGAACCGTTCGCCGGTCAGCACGTTCTCGTAGGTGCCGGCCCGGGGCAGGCTGAGCTGCCGGGTGCCCCAGACCTCGCCCAGCGCCCAGGGCGTGCGCCCCCGCGTGAGGGTCAGGGTCAGGCGCGGCGCGACCGTCACGGCGACCGCGCCCTCGTGCTCGCGGGCGAAGGCCAGCACGTACTTCCCGGCGTCGATGGCGCGGTAGGTGCCCTGGCGGAACAGTTCCGGATGCGCCCTGCGGGCCTGCAGGGCGGCCCAGGTCACCAGGGTTTTCACCGCCCCGTCCTCGTAGCGGCCCAGCAGCGTGCGGGCGGCCGCGAGGTCGGGACGCTTCTCC
This sequence comes from Deinococcus koreensis, assembly GCF_002901445.1. Lineage (NCBI taxonomy): Bacteria > Thermotogati > Deinococcota > Deinococci > Deinococcales > Deinococcaceae > Deinococcus > Deinococcus koreensis. The sequence goes on along the minus strand of NZ_PPPD01000001.1, from coordinate 664,278 downwards.
AGGCGGGCCACCGCACGGTTCAGGCCCAGGTAGTCCACCGGGCGGCGGTTGTCGGGGTCGACCAGACTCTGGTTCCAGCCCTCGGAACCCTGGTAGGTGTCGGGCACGCCGGGGGCGCTCAGGCGGGCCAGCGTGGCGCTCAGGCCGTTCTGCGCACCGTGGGGGCTGATGCGCTCGTGCAGGCCGCGCAGGCTGTCCATGAACTCGCCATGCCCCAGCAGCTCCTGCACGAAGCCCATCAGCGCTTCCTCGTACTCGGCGTTGGGCGAGGCCCAGCTGGTGCTGAGCTTGGCCTCCCGCGCGGCCTTGAGCATGTACTCGCCGATCCGGCCCGCGAAGCCCTCCAGCTCGCCCTGCAGGGGATAGGCCCCCAGCACGGTCTGCAGCAGCACGTACTGGTCGAGCGGCGTGGGCGCGCGGCCCAGTTCGAGATCCCGGCCCAGCGAGAGCAGCAGCGGTGCGTGGGTGCTCAGGAATCCGGCCCAGAGCTGGGGGATCTCGCTGAGCACACTGATGCGGGCGCGGGTGTCCTCGCCGCGCTTGGTGTCGTGGGTGCTGCCGGCCAGCATGGCCTGGGGCCAGTGCTCGGCGCGGTGCCGGGCGACCGTGTGGAAGGTGCGCAGGGGCGTGCCGAACAGCGCTGGATCGCCGCCCACCTCGTTCAGTGAGAGCAGCCGGGCGTAGCGGTAGAAGGCCGTGTCCTCGGCCCCCTTGGCGGTCACCGGCCCGGTCAGCTGCTGGAACTTCAGGGCGAAGTCGGCCCAGGCCGCGCGGGTGGCCTCGTCTGGGGCGTCCAGGGTCAGCACGGCCGTCAGGAAGCCGAAGGCGCTGTCGTCCAGGGGGCGGCCCTCGCGGCGGTTGTGGGCGCGGGCATCCGAGATGGCGTGGGCGATCTTGTCGTTGTCGCCGCTTTCACGGGAGCCGTCGGCGCGCAGGTAGGTGCGGTAGACCGGAAACGACGCGATCACCTCGCGGATCACGCCGCGCAGGGTGCTCAGCGTGAAGTCGCGCGACCGCCGGTCGGCCTCGGCCAGCCGCTCCAGGTGCTCGGCCAGCACGTTGACCTCGCCGGGCAGGCTCACGCGCTGGATCAGGTGCTTGCCCCGGTAGAGGTGCTCGCCGTAGCTCAGGCGGTCGCCCGTGAAGCGGCGGTAGATGGCGCTCAGTTCGTCCTCGCGGGCGCCGTCCACGAACACGCCGTTCAGTTGGGCCAGAAAGTCGTAGCCGGTCGAGCCGTGGATGGCCCAGCCCCCCGGCAGCGTCTCGCCGGGCTCCAGGATCTTCTCGGCCACCACGTACAGCGGCCGCCGGGTCTCGGCCGGAGCGTTCAGGGCCGCCCCCGCCCAGGCCTGCAGCTCGCGGAAGTAGCCGGCGGGGTCGTACAGACCGTCGGTGTGGTCGAGCCGCACGCCCTGGATCACGCCGGAGCGCAGCAGCTCGAAGAGCGTGGCGTGCGCCCAGTCGAACACCCGCGGGTCTTCCATACGCAGCGCGGCGAGGTCGTTGATGTCGAAGAAGCGCCGGTAGTTGATCTCCTCTGAGGCCACCTTCCAGGAGGCCAGGCGGTAGTTCTGCTCGCCCACCAGCGCGTCCAGGCGCTCGGGGTCGGCGTTGGTCTCGGCCACCGCGGCGTCCAGCAGGTCACGCAGGGTCTTGGAACCCTCCAGCAGCGCGTTCAGGCGCCGGGACATGACCTCCATCTCCTGGGCGCGGCCTTCCCGGTCGGCCGCGGTCAGGCCGCCGGCCGTCGAGCGCGGCAGGTTCGCCACCGAGCGCGCGATGCTCGCCAGTTCGGCGCGCGTCAGGTCGGTGGTGCGGGTGGGCAGGCCGCCGGTCACGCTGCTCAGCAGCCCGGCCAGCGAGCGCGGCGAGAGCGGCAGCCGGCGTTCCCAGTAGCGCAGGGAGAACTGCGCGCCGTCCCGCTCCAGGCTCAGCTCGCGCCGCTCCAGCACGCGGCCGTACTGGTCGCCCAGCAGCGGCAGCAGCACCTTGCCGTCCAGCGCCCGCTTGAGCGGATGCCAGGAGATGTCGAAGAAGTGCGCGTAGCGGCTGGCCTGCCCGTGGGTGAGCACGTCCTCCCAGTAGGGGTTGTGGCCGCCCTGGATGCCCATGTGGTTGGGCACGAAATCCACCACGATGCCCAGGCCCAGTTCACGCGCCCGGGCCGCGAGGCGCCGCAGCCCCGCCAGGCCGCCCAGTTCCGGGTTCACCAGCGAATGGTCGGTGACGTCGTAGCCGTGGGTGCTGCCCGGCGTGCTGGCCCAGATCGGCGAGAGGTACACGTCCGAGACGCCCAGCCGCGCCAGATAGGGCAGCACCCGGCGCGCCGCCGCGAAGTCGAACCCCGCGTGCAGCTGCAGGCGGTAGGTCGCGGCCGGCAGGTGGGTGCTGAAGGGCGCGGCGTCCAGGGCGTCCGGGGCGGGCTCCGCCAGCGGCACAGAGGCGGCCTGGGTCATGGCGTCCCGAAGAGCGCGGCCTCGCCGGCCCCCAGCGTGCCCGGCTGCGGCAGCTCGCCGGTCAGCCCGGATTCGCTGTGCAGCATGACCTGGGGGGGCAGCGTCAGCTCCAGGCTGTCCAGGGGGAGCGCCTCTTTTTTCAGGTTCCAGAGCAGCGCCCGCTCCCCCTGGGCGGTGCGCCAGCGCACCCACAGCACGTCGCCCACGTGGCCCGCCTCGATGTTCCGGCGCGATCGCTGGCCCAGTACCGGATCCTCGCGGCGCAGTTTCAGCAGGGCGCGGTAGAGGTTCAGGGTGGTGCCGTGCTCGCCCTCCTCCCGCTCGTCCCACGCCAGCTTGGCGCCCAGGAAGGTGCTCTCGGCCTGCGGGTCGGGCACGTGTTCGCCGGCGAACGAGCTGAAGTAGGCGAACTCCTTCTTGCGGCCCTCGCTGACCATTTTTCCCAGCTCGCCGTGGTGGTCGCTGAAGAAGGGAAAGGGCGTGCTGGCGGCCCACTCCTGCCCCTGGAACAGCAGCGGCGTCATGGGCAGCGTGAGCAGCAGCGCCGAGGCGCCGCGGTACTCCTGCTGGGTGACCTTCTCGTCGTGGTGGAGGCGGTCGCCGATGGCGCGGTTGCCGATCTGGTCGTGGTTCTGGATGCAGTACACGAAGCTGGGCGCCTCCAGGGCGTCGGCCGGCTTCCCGCGCTCGTGCTCCTCGCCCTTCACGTTCCAGAACTGGCCCTCGTACTTCCAGCCCCGGTTGATGACCTGCGCGAGTTCCTTTGCGCTGCCCTGGAAGCCGCCGTAATACCCCTCGTGCTCGTCCGTGAGGGTCACGCGCACCTCATGGTGGAAGTCGTCCACCCAGATGCCGTCCAGGCCGTAGTCCGTGACGAGTTCGGGCAGGTTGCGGTGATCCTCGGCCAGCAGCAGGTGGGTGCCGCCCAGCATGTGTACCTCCTGCGCCAGCTCCTGCAGGATGTGCACGGGGCTGTCGTCGGGCATGGAGGCGGTGGCGTCCAGGCGCAGGCCGTCGAAGCGGTAGTCGCGCAGCCACATCCGGGCGTTGCCGGTGATCAGGCGGCGCATGTGCCCCTCGGCGTAGTCCAGCCCCATGCCCCAGGCGGAGTGGAAGCGGTCCGTGAAGTAGTCCGGCGCGTAGGCCGAGAGGTAGTTGCCGTCCGGGCCGAAGTGGTTGTACACCACGTCGAGGAACACGCCCAGGCCCAGGCCGTGCGCGGCGTCCACGAAGGCCATCAGCTCTTCGGGGCGGCCGTAGGGCTCGAAGGGGGCATACAGCGCCGCGCCGTCGTAGCCCCAGCCGCGCTGTCCCGGAAAGGCCGCCACCGGCATGAGCTGGATGGCCGTAATGCCGAGGTCTTTGAGGTACGGCAGCTTCTCCTGGGCGGCCCGGTACGTCCCTTCCGGCGTGAACGTGCCCAGGTGCAGTTCGTAGAACACGCAGTCGGCCAGCGCCAGACCGCGCCAGTCCGGATGCTGCCACTGATAGGCGCTCAGGTCGATGACCTCGGCCTCGCCGTGAACCCCGTTCGGCAGGAAGCGGGCGTAGGGGTCGGGGCGCGCTGCGCCGTCGAGCAGGAAGAGGTAGCGGGCGCCGGGACGGACGGGCAGGGTGACCTCGAAGAAGCCTTCGCCCAGGTCGGTCATGGGGTGGGTCTCGCCATCGACCCGGACATGCACCACGGCCGCGGTGGTCGTCCAGACCCGGAAGCGGGTGCCCGAGCCGTCCGGCAGGGGCTGGGCACCCAGCCGGCCGGTCAGTGCGGCGGGCGGGTGTGCGGGGGAACGCTGGGGGGCAATCATGAACTCTCCTTCCAGGGCTGCCAGGGCGGCAGCCAACACTTCAGGATAAAAACGGCGATGCGGGTCTGGTGAGCGGAGACTGAAGGCCAGGCCACGACCGGCACGGCGGCTGGGGGCACGGGAGGGAGCACGAACGGGCGAAGACGGACGGGGGGCCGGACGACTGTTGATCCGGCCCCCCGGGGGCGAAGCGCTGCGGTCGGTGGGCGGCCCTGTCTGGACTCAGCCCCGCTGGCAGCGGTAGAGCTTGACCGAGCGGCCGCGCAGGGTGGACTCCTCACCGGCCTGCTCGGTGCCGCTGGCCGCGTCGTCGCTGGTGTCGAGCAGCAGTTCCCAGGCCCCGCAGCCGCCCAGCTCGGGCAGCTGGAAGGGCAGATCCACGTGCGAGGCCGAGAGCAGCAGCAGCAGGTGGTCGTCGCGCAGGGGCTCGCCGTGCTCGTCGATGTCGTCCAGGCCGTCGCCGTCGAGGAACAGGCCCATGCTCTGGGTCTGGCCGTTCGTCCAGTCGTCGTCGGTCATCTCCTGGCCGTCGAAGCGCAGCCAGACCAGATCGCGCACGTCCTCGCCGCGGATGTTGCGGCCACTGAAGAACTTGCGGCGGTGCAGCGCGGGGTGGGCCTTGCGCAGCCCGATCACCTTCTTGGTGAAGGCCAGCAGCTCCTCGTCCAGGCTCGCCCAGTCGTACCAGCTGATCTCGTTGTCCTGGCAGTAGGCGTTGTTGTTGCCGCCCTGCGTGCGCCCGATCTCGTCGCCGCCCAGCAGCATCGGGGTGCCCTGGCCCAGCAGCAGGGTCGCCAGGAAGTTGCGCTGCTGGCGCTTTCTGAGCTCGTCGATGGCCGGATCGTCGGTCTCGCCCTCCACCCCACAGTTCCAGGTGAGGTTGTGGTTGTGGCCGTCGTTGCCGCCCTCCTGATTCGCCTCGTTATGCTTCTGCTCGTAGGTCACCGAGTCGCGCAGCGTGAAGCCGTCGTGAGCAGTCACGAAGTTGATGCTGGCGTAGGGCTTGCGGCCGTCGTTCTGGTACAGGTCGGAGGAGCCCGTCAGGCGGTAGCCGATCTCGCTGGCCAGCCCGCCGTCGCCCTTCCAGAAGGCGCGGATGTCGTCGCGGTAGATGCCGTTCCACTCGGCCCAGTTGACCGGGAAGTTGCCGACCTGATAACCGCCCTCACCCACGTCCCAGGGCTCGGCGATCAGCTTGACCTGCGAGATGACCGGATCCTGGTGGATGATCGTGAAGAAGCCCGAGAGCTGGTCGACCTCGTGCAGCCCGCGCGCCAGCGTCGAGGCCAGGTCGAAGCGGAAGCCGTCCACGTGCATTTCGCTGACCCAGTAGCGCAGCGAGTCCATGATCAGCTGCAGAGTCTGCGGGTGGCGCACGTTCAGCGAATTGCCGGTGCCGGTGTAGTCGAAGTAGTGCCGCTCGTCTCCGGCCACCAGCCGGTAGTAGGTGGGGTTGTCGATGCCCTTGAAGGACATGGTCGGCCCCATGTGGTTGCCTTCCGCCGTGTGGTTGTACACCACGTCCAGGATGACCTCGATCCCCGACTGGTGCAGGGCACGCACCATCGCCTTGAACTCGTCTACGGCGCCCGCCGGGTTGCCGCGCCGCGCCTCGGCCGAGTAGCGCACGTCCGGCGCGAAGAAGGAGAGCGTGGAGTAGCCCCAGTAGTTGGTCAGACCCTTGTCGAGCAGGAAGGGATCGTCGACGTGCTGGTGCACCGGCATCAGCTCAATGCTGGTGATGCCCAGTTCGCGCAGGTAGAACAGGATCGGCTCGGTGGCGATCCCGGCGTAGGTGCCGCGCAGCTCGTTGGGCACGTCGGGGTGGGTCATGGTCAGGCCCTTGACGTGCGCCTCGTAGATCACCGCCTGGTGGAAGGGAATGGTCGGGCGGCGATCCCCCTGCCAGTCGAAGGAGACCCCGTCGGTCACGATGCCCAGGGGCGCGCCGCGCTGCTCCTCGGTCTGCATCACCGTGTCGTCGCCGCCGGGCACGTAGCCAAAGACGCCCTCGTCGAACTGCTCGGTGCCGTCCAGCGCCTTGGCATAGGGGTCGAGCAGCACCACGTTCGGGTTGAAGCGCAGGCCCTTCTCAGGGGCGTATTCGCCGTGAACGCGGTAGCCGTAGCGCTGGCCCGGCCCGACCTGGGGCAGATAGCCGTGCCACACGAAGGCGGTCTGTTCGGTCAGGGGGTAGCGGGTTTCGTGGCCCTGCTCGTCGAACAGGCAGAGTTCGATGGCGCTGGCGTTCTCGGAGTACAGGGCAAAATTGGTGCCCTTTCCATCCCAGGTCGCGCCCAGCGGGTAGGGAGCGCCGGGTCGGAGGCGGACGGTCGGGGTGGGTTCAGTGGTCATGGTCATGCAGGAAACTCCTCGGGGGCGGTGACGCGGCCCGGCGCAGGTCTGGGGGTCATTCAGGATCAGGGGGTGGCCGGAGTGACCCGGTGGCTCACCTGTGCTGGAAACGCTACCAGACGATTCTCATCCAGAAAATTGGAGAGGCTACAGGTTCAGTTGAAGTATTAAAGCGACATGAGCGCTGCTGACTGTTGGGTCATCAGCTGAACCCAGCATATCGGGTGCGTGGCCGCAAGTGGGCATTACACCACATTTCAGGTGAGGGGCGGGGGCTCGGTGCCACCCTTACCCCCCTGAACGAGCCTCCCGGACGTCAGGGTCGGGGAGGCTGGTTGGAAGCCATCGGGAGGAGAGACGTCTGCTCCGCTGCCGGATACCGGACGCCGAAGGTGCCTCCGGATCAGTGAGACGTTCTAAAACTCCAGCCGCCCGCGCGGGCCATCCAGATGCGCCAGCTTTTCCGGCGTCCAGAGTTCATAGGTGTACATCGGGTACTGCCGTTTGAAGCGGCCGACCCTGTCCCAGACCTCGCGCGATTCGAAGGGGATCACCAGGATCAGGCGGATCACGCTGTCCTCGAAATCGTAGACATAGAAGTCGAAGTGGAAGGCCTGCTCGTTGCCCTTGTCCGTGAACAGCGGAAACGAGAAGGGCCGGTAGCGCCAGGCCTTGTTCCTCTCGCTCAGGATTCGGGCGGCCACCCGCTTGAGGTTGCTCTCGGGGAAGCTCTGCGGCTCGCCGTCGCGGTCGCGGAAAACCGTGTCCGGCGCGGGGGCGTCCAGCACCACCCGCTTGAGCTCAGGCATGGGCTTGCGGCCCACCTTGGGCGGCGGCCTGCGGCCCGAGCCGGAGCTGCCGCCTGGACGCGGCGAAGCGGACGACCCGCCCCCTGCCTTCTTCGGACGGGCGGCGCCCTCCGAATCGCCACGCTCGGCCGGTTTCCGGCGGGCCGGGTTGGTGCTGGCGCCCGGCCGGGCGGCGGCCCCGCTGCGGCCCGAGGCCCCTCCGGATCGGCTGAACCGCGACCCGGACGTCTTTCCTGCTCCGCTCGTGCTGATCTCGCTGCCCCGCGCGGTCGTGCGCTCGGCGGGGGGCCGCTCGGCCGTACTGCGTTCACTGGGGCGTTCGCGCGCCGGCTTCACGGTGTCGCGGGTGATGCCGCCGCGTCCCTGCGCGGTGTTCTTCTTCGGGCCGCGTCCCCTTGAACCCTTCTTTGGCCCTGTCATGCCCAGCAGTCTACCCGCCCCCATAGACCGACATCCCGGCCCAGGCCAGGATGTGCAGGAACTCTCAGGGAAAAGTGTACGAGGTCAGCGGCGGGGCTTATTGAACACGGCTCAGGTTCGCCTCGGTGGGTAAAGCCCTGTACTGCGCTGGACGCTGCTCGTCAGACTAAGACTGATGCAGGCCTACGCCGTTCTCCATAGACGGCTTCCGTCCATCTGCGAAACACCTGGGAGAGCGCTCGGTGCTCCCCTACTTTCCGGAACCCGTCGGAGGCCGTCCTCGCTCCGCTCGGAAAATTTCATTTCTGGAACGGACATTTTCGGAGTCCCTCTCATTTCGCCAGCGAGCGTACCAGCGTCAGATCCACAAAGCGGTTCAGATCGGGCACGTCCCGCGCGAAGCCTGCCTCCTTGTTCAGCTGCGCGTACTCGGCCAGAGTCTTGAGGTTGATGTCCCAGGTGACCTTCGTGCGGGCCAGAGCCTTGAACAGCTCAGCGGTGTTCGGGCGCTTGCCGGTGAAGCTGTAGATCTGCTCGGCGATGGCCTTCTGCGCGCCGGCGTTGCTGCCCCCGATGAAGCGGATGGCGGCCAGGTGTCCGCGCAGAAGGCCTTTCACGGCCTCCGGGTTCTGCCCGGCGAACTTCGTGTTCACGACCAGCACCGTGGTCGTGTAGTTCCCGCCCTCCCAGATGGCCTTTTCGTTGGCGATCAGCCGGGCGCCCTGGGTTTCCATCACGGCGCCCCAGGGTTCCTGCACGAGCGCCGCGTCGACCTGCTTCGCGGCGAAGGCGGCGGGCATGTTCGCCGGATCGATGGGCACGATGGTTACGTTGCCGCCTTCATCGCTGGCCTTGAGGCCGTTCTCATGGAGCAGGTGGCGCAGGGAGATGTCCTGGGTGCTGCCGCGCGTGGGCACCGCGACCTTCTTGCCGGCCAGCCCCTTCACGCCGCGCACGCCCGCGTCCTTGCGGGCCACCAGCACGGCCCCGGCGTTCGCGGCGCCCGCGTAGACCTGAATGGGCACGCCGCGCAGGAAGGCGTTCATGGCCGGGCCGGGGCCGACATAGGCGGCGTCGATGGCGCCCGCCGCGAAGGCCTCGCTGACCTGCGAGCCGTTGGCGAATTCCTTGACGACCAGCTTCACACCGCTGCCCAGTTCCTTCTGGAACAGGCCGCGCTGCACGCCGACCAGCCCGGCCGCGTGGGTGATATTGGGAAAAACTCCCAGGCGGATTTCTCTGGCCTGCTGGGCACCGGCGCTTGCGATCAGGGAAAGGGTCAGGAGGGGGAGGAGGACTCGCTTCATGCCGGAAGGATAGCAGAGTAGTTGAGTAGATTTGTAAACTATCTGACCACGGCTTCATGCTCGTCTGCGTGCCTCATGCGGCCATGAATCTCTCCCTCGGCTGGATCGTTCTGGGCCTGCTCGCGGCGCTGGGCGGGCGTGACCCTGTTCGGTCGCCTGGGGCTGGAGGGGGTGCCCTCAACCCTGGCGACCACCCTGCGCGCCCTGATCATGGCTTGCCTGATGCTGGAGGTGACCCTGGGCAGAAGTCATCAACGGCCACGAGTGCATCATCCGGCCGCGCGTGGCTGTTGCTGCTGCTCGTCGGGATCAGCGGCGCCGGTTCCTGGCTGGCCTATTTCGCCGCCCTGAAGATCGGCCCCACCGCCGGGGTCGCCGCGCTTGACCGCCCCAGCCTGGGTTTCATCTTCCTGCTCAGTGTGCTGGCATTCCGCGACCCGCACAGCTGGCGCGGCTGGTCGGCATCTCCCTGATGGCGTCCGGCCGCTGAGGGTGGGAGAACGTCTGCGCCCGCGAACAGCAGTGCCGGAACCCGGTGATCGATGTGGGTTCCGGCACTGCTCTCGGTGGGCGCTCGGCCCGTTCCTAGGGCTTGATCTGCCCGTAGTCCAGCTGGCCGTTCAGGCGGGTGCCCGTGCCAGTGATCTCCAGCACATGGGTCTTGTCGAGCGTTCCGCCGAAGGCCCGGAACTGCTGCTCCGGGGTCAGGGAGGAGAATTCACCGATATCCCGGTCTCCGATGCCTGGCGAGTCGATGAAGCTGGTGATCAGGTAGCGGCTGGGGTCGGTGGTGGGGATCACGTCGTAGGAGTAGGCCTGGTAGTCCTGGGTGGAGGGGTTGCTCAGCACCAGCCCCCCGGCATTGAGCGGCGTGTAGTTGCCCCGGATGCTGTTTCCCACGAAGCCGTAGAGCCCCTCGACCCCACGGGCGCGCAGATCCCCGATCTCGGCGAACTTCTTGACGTGGCTGCTCGTGAACAGGTAGTACCTGTTGTCCTTGAACACGAAGTGCGGCCGTTCCAGCTCCTGATTGACGCATTTGGCGGTCAGCAGCGGCGGGGTCAGCTTCCAGTTGGTCAGGCTGGCAGTGAGGTCGGCGCCGGTCGTGCCGCTGTTGCCGGAACTGACCGCCAGACCCAGGGCCCCGTTCCAGTTGCGGGCGTTCTCCGGCACCTGCACCGAGGCGCGGTAGGCCGCGTCGCCGATGTCCTCGGGGTCGCACTTCTGCTGCGACTTGATGCCGCCCACGTTGCCCTCGAACAGCATGTACAGCTTCTTGTCGGCCGGGTCACGGAACACCCAGGGGTCGCGGAAGGCATACAGATCTCCCACATCCGACTGCTGGAGGGTCTGGTAATAGGTGCCGTCGGCGCGCAGGATCACCTTGTGCTTCCAGGCGCCGTCGAACACGACCTGGCCGCCGACCACCTTCAGCTTCGGGCCCCAGGCCACGGCGATCTTCTGCTCGTAGGAGATGCCGGGCTGGATGTCGCCGGCGCCGCTGCCACTGAGCGGCAGGAGGCCCCCCCGCAGGGCCGACGAACTGATGTCCCCCCGCCCCGCACGGCTGGGCAGCAGGGCCGCGTTGAAGTCCTCCCCCTTCTCGCCCGTGGCCGTATAGAACACGAAGACCTGACCGTCATCGGTGATCACGGCGCTGCCGGCCCAGTTGCGCGAGCCGAACGAGTCCTGTTTGGGGAACACCAGCCCGTCATTGGCGCCCAGCTTCCAGCTCTTGCCGTCCGTGGCGTACGAATAGCGCAGGGTGGCGATGTCGTGGCGTTTGCCCGGCAGCACGTCCTCTTTCACGCTCAGGTGGATCAGCACGTTGTAGGTCTTGCCGTCGTTCAGCTGGATGTCAGCCACGCCGCCGCCCAGGGTGCGGATCGCCCAGGTGTCCCAGATGTGGTAGCCGGGCAGGGTCTTTTGCAGGCCGCGCGGGTTGGGCTGGGGAAAATTGATGGTCGGCCAGTCGGTGATCGCCGGGGTAGCGGTCTGCGCGGTCTTGTTCAGCGGGATCTGCATGGCCTCCTGCAGCGTCCAGCGGTCGGTGTAGTCGCCTTCGGGCCGGGTGTCCGTGCCGCCGGGCGGCGCCGGATTCGGAGAGGGCTGAGGCGAGCCGCAGGACGCGAGCAGGGCGCTTACGAGCAGCAGGCAGACGGGCCGGGCGACGGGCGAGTGGGTCATGGTGGGGCTCCTCAGGGCCTCCCCGACACCTCTGCGCCAGGGAGGACGCGCGCCGATGCGGGCACGCACGGAAGACCTACGGACGAACACGAACGGGCGACAACGTGGCCCCACCAGGGGCGGTGTTGGTAGGGGTGATTCTCAGCAGTCCGGAAGGTGACCTCTAGGGGGACGGCATGAACCAAGACTTCGTGAATTCGGGCCCTTCCGCACATCTCCGAACCCCAGCTATGAGGTTCCGGCACCGCGCAGCGCTCAGTTTGCGGACTTGAGGCGGCCTTGAAATGGTGTGAAGGCACCCTGAACTGCGGAGCCTGTTCCGAATTGGCTCAGGTGGGACGAAGGGGGAACCATACACGCCGCAGCGCCACCAGCAGTCCGGCCAGCACGAGGGCCATCACCGTCCAGACCTGCACGGCGACCCGGAAGTCTGCCCTGCGGTCTCTCCCGGATGTCCAAGTGCAGCTCAAGAAGAGCTACGAAATCGAACGTCAGCTGGATGCAGACGACGCCCAACACGTCATCCAGGCCCCACCACGAACGAGTGCGCGGCCACACGCGCCGCCGCCATAGCAGCGTGCCCCCGGACAGCGCGGGGCTGAGGCCGAGGACACCCTGGAGGAGCTACATGATCAGTTGTGAGTGCTGTTCCGTCCTGCCGACCCTCAGTACTGCCGACCGAAGATCACCCGTTTGCCGTAGGCGCTGGGCTGACCGCACCGCACGCACGCGCCCTCGCCCCCCTCGTTGAAAAACTCGGCGTCGTCCAGCGGAATGTTGCGGGTGGTGGCCTTGGTGTCGTCCTTGATGGCCTTCTCGCACTCGGCGCCGCCGCAGTGGAAGGCGCGCGCCCAGTTGGAGGCCTCGATGGCCTCCTGGAAGGCGTCGTAGCTGTCCACCTCCAGCGTGTGCGTGAGCATGAAATCCTTCGCGCGGCCATACAGCCAGTCGTGGATGGCGTCCAGGCGAGCAGGCATGCCGCTCACGGCCTCGTCGCGGCCGAGCGTCTCCTTCTCCTCGCCGTTGCGGTTCTTCACGACCACCACGCCGCTCTCCAGGTCGCGCGGCCCGAGTTCGATCCGCACGGGCACACCCTTGAGTTCCCAGTCGTTGTACTTGAAGCCGTTGGTCACGCCGTCGCGCTTGTCGACCTTGACCTTAAGGCCCTGGGCACGCAGCTCGGCCGCCAGCTTCTCGCCCTCCGCGACCATCTCGTCGAAGTTGTCCTTACGGCCCACCGGAATCACGACCACCTGAATGGGCGCGATGCGGGGCGGCATGATCAGGCCGAAGTCGTCGCCGTGGGTCATGATGATCGCCCCGATGATCCGGCTGGAGATCGCCCAGGACGTGGTGTGGGCGAACTCCTCCTTCTGCTCGCGGGTCTGGAACTTGACCTCGAAGGCGCGGCTGAAGTTCTGGCCGAGGTAGTGGCTGGTGCCGCTCTGCAGCGCCTTACCGTCGCGCATCATGCCCTCGATGGAGTAGGTGGCCACCGCCCCGGCAAAGCGCTCGGAGGCGGTTTTCTCGCCGCGCACCACGGGCAGCGCCAGCACGTCCCGGCAGAACTCGTGGTAGATATCCAGCAGCTGCCGCACCTCGGCCCTCGCCTCGGCCTCGTCGGCGTGGGCGGTGTGGCCCTCGTGCCAGTAGAACTCGCTCGTTCGCAGGAAGGCCTTGGTGCGCAGCTCGGCGCGGAACACGGAGCCCCACTGGTAGTGCAGGAAGGGCAGGTCGCGGTAGGAGTTGAGCCAGCCCGCCCACATGTGCCCGATGATCGTCTCGCTGGTCGGCCGCATCACGTAGGGCTCGGCCAGCACCTCGGTGCCGATCTTGTTCACCGTGAACAGCTCGGGCGCGAAGCCCTCGACGTGGTCGGCCTCCTTCATGATGAAGCCCATGGGAATCAGGGTGGGGAAGACCAGCGACTCGTGGCCGGTCGCCTTGAAGCGGTCGTCCAGCCAGCGCACGATGTTCTCCCACAGCGCGCTGCCGTAGGGCCGCACGACCATGGCGCCCGCCACCGGGGAGTTGTCGGCCAGATCGGCCTTCTTCACGACCTCGTTGTACCAGTCGTTGAAATCCGTGCTCTGAGGCGTCACGCCGTACTGCTGCGCCTTCCCGCCCTTGCCCTTACCGCCGTCCGTAGTCATCGCCGGCCATGATAGCGGGGCCGGTGACAGGTCGGCGGGAGGGGGTGAGATCGCTGGATGGGCCGCCGATCTGTGCCGTCTAACGATTCGATCAACGTCGGCTAACGGTGGCCTGAAGCTGACCGTCATCGGATCGGAGGGGGCGGGGGCGACACTCGGGACATGACCCAGAACACCCAGCCCGGCGAAATCACCGACCGCATCGCGCAAGATCTGAAGGCCCGTCTGGAGCAGGGCGGAGAGCACCTGCAGGTCAGGGACGTCAACGGTGAGCACGTCGGCACCGTCGATCATCTGGAGGGCGAGCAGATCAAGCTGACCCGCAAGGATTCCCCGGACGGCCAGCACCATTACGTGCCGCTCTCGCAGGTGGAGAGCATGGACGACGTGGCTGTATACCTGAACGTCGAGCGCAGCAGCCTGAGCTGAGTCGCCTGGCCTGAGTCGCATGGACGAGCGCCGACGCCATCTGGGTCGGCGCTTTCTGCTGCCGGTCGGCGGAAGTTCAGCGTCTCGTCAAGGCGGTTCACAGCCCACCGGAGCCGCCAGGTCATAGGGTGTGTCTACACGCTTCGACGTCGAACGGGTTCCCCAGAGCAGCCTGCGCCCGTGCAGGACACGCCCTCATTCCCCCTGCAGGAGGTTTCGCCATGCCCACCATCCAGACGAAGCACACCCGCGCGCCCGCGACCGAGCTCTACTACGAAACTTACGGGCAGGGCCGCCCGGTGGTGCTGATCCACGGCTGGCCGCTGTCGGGCCGCATGTGGGAGAGGCAGATCGACGCGCTGAGGCACGCCGGCTACCAGGTCGTCGCCTACGACCGGCGGGGCTTCGGCCAGTCCGGCAAGACCGCCACGGGCTACGACTACGACACCTTCGCCTCCGATCTGAACGACCTGCTGGGGGCCCTCGACCTGCGCGACGTGACGCTGGTGGGCTTCTCGATGGGCGGCGGCGAGGTCTCGCGCTACGCCGGCCTGTACGGCACCGAGCGCCTCCGCAGCGCCATGCTGGTCGCCTCTATCGCGCCCTTCCTGCTCAAGACGGCCGACAACCCGGACGGGGGGCTGGCCGAGGCCGACGTGGAGGGCATGATGGCGAAGGTGGCCGCCAACCGCCCGCAGTTCCTGGCCGGTTTCACGAAGGAGTTCCTGAACTGGGACGAGAACGGCGCGGCGCTGGGCGACGAATTCCTGGATTTCGCCGCCACCATGTACCTGCAGGCGTCCCCGGTCGCCAGCCAGGAGTGCGTGCGGGCGTTCGGTACCACCGACTTCCGCGCCGACCTCGCCAAGCTGACTGTGCCGACCCTCGTCGTCCACGGCGATTCCGACCGCATCGTGCCGCTGGAGGCCAGCGGGCAGCGCGTGCCGCAGTATCAGCCGAATGCTGAACTCCATGTGATGAAGGGCGCCCCGCACGGCCTGAACAGTACCCACGCGGAGGAGTTCAACCGGGTGCTGCTGGACTTCGTAAAGCGCTGAACCTGAGCAGTGTTGAGCAGGAAGGGGCGGGCCGGGAGCGATCCTGGCCCGCTTCTCTGGTTGTCCACCGGATCTGGGAGCAGAGCTGGACGCTCCGGGCGGTCTTCGGGTAGCCGCTGAGGATTGGGGCTAATCCCGTGCGGCACCCTCCTGTGATCGTCCCATCCAGCGAATGGAACCCCTTCCAACTTTCACCGTATGCTGTAGCCCATGCTGAAATCCGAGCTGGCCGCGCAGCTCCGTCTGGCCTTCGACGACGACCGCGACGCCGATACCTTCTTCCTGCGCCTGGATCGCTACGGCCCCGATCTGCAAGGGAGCCTGCGCGCGGTCTACGGCGAGCAGCGTACCGCCCGTCTGCTGGACGACCTGCTGCCGGTGCTCCTGCACGCCTTCCACACCCGCCCCGCCGACCTGAAGAAGCTCGACGAGGCCCGGCTGCTGCGCCCCGACTGGCTGCAGGAGCCGGAGATGATCGGCTACGTCGCCTACGCCGACCGTTTCGCCGGCACCCTGAAGGGCGTGGGTGAACACCTGGACTATCTGACTGGGCTGGGCGTGCGCTACCTCCACCTGATGCCGCTCCTGAAGCCCCGTGACGGCGAGAACGACGGCGGCTACGCTGTTGCCGACTACCGCGCCGTGCGGGACGACCTGGGCAGCATGGACGACCTGTCCGCGCTGGCCCGCGACCTGCGGGGCCGGGGGATATCCCTGGTGCTCGATCTGGTGCTCAACCACGTGGCGCAGGAGCACGAGTGGGCGGTCAGGGCCCGCGCCGGCGATCCGCAGTACCGCGACTACTTCCACCTGTTTCCCGACCGCACGGTGCCCGACGCCTACGAGCAGACCCTGCCCGAAGTCTTCCCCGAGTTCGCGCCCGGCAACTTCACCTGGAACGAGTCGGCCCGGGCGTGGGTGTGGACGACCTTCAACACCTACCAGTGGGATCTGAACTGGGGCAACCCGGACGTGTTCCGCGAGTTCGTGGACATCATCCTGCATCTCGCCAACCGCGGCGTGGAGGTCTTCCGGCTGGACGCCATCGCCTTCATGTGGAAGCGGCTGGGCACCGACTCGCAGAACCAGCCCGAGGTGCATCACCTGGCCCAGGCGCTGCGGGCCTGTGCGCGTATCGTGGCGCCCGCCGTGGCCTTCAAGGCCGAGGCGATCGTCTCTCCCGCCGACCTGATCCACTACCTGGGCACCGGGGAGCACCACGGCAAGGTCAGCGACATGGCCTACCACAACTCGCTGATGGTGCAGATCTGGAGCAGCCTCGCCTCGCGCGACGTGCGGCTGATGACGGCCGCCCTGCAGGCCTTTCCGCCCAAGCCGACCAGCACGACCTGGGGCATGTACGTGCGCTGCCACGACGACATCGGCTGGGCCATCTCCGACGCCGACGCCGCGCGGGTGGGCTTAGACGGCGCGGCGCACCGGCACTTCCTCTCGGACTTCTACAGCGGCGAGTTTCCGGGATCGTTCGCGCGGGGTCTGGTCTTCCAGTACAACCCGGATACGGGCGACCGGCGCATCAGCGGCTCCGGGGCCAGTCTGGCGGGGCTGGAGGCGGCGCTGGAGAGTGGGGATGAGGTGGCCACCAGCCACGCGGTGGGGCGTCTGCTGCTGGCGCACGCGGTCGTGCTGGGCTTCGGCGGGGTGCCGCTGCTCTACATGGGCGACGAACTCGCGCTGCTGAACGACGAAGGGTATGGCGACACGCCCGAGCACGCGGCCGACAACCGCTGGGTTCACCGCCCGCGCATGGACTGGGCGAAGGCGGAGGCCGTGCAGGCCGATCCCGCGTCGCCCGCCGGACAGGTGAACGCCGGGCTGCGGCACTTGATCCGCGTGCGTCAGGGCCTGCCCCATCTGCACGCCAGCGTGGAGTCGGTGGCGCTGCACAGCCCCGATCCCTGCGTGCTGCTGCTGCGCCGCGACCACCCGCGCGGGCGCTTCCTGGCGGTCTACAACTTCAGCGAACACCGTATCCAGTTCCCGGCCCACATGCTCCGCGACGCGCTGGGCGAATTTGCTCAGGATCACCTGACCGGCAACGGCCTGAGCCTCTACCGGCCGACAGTCACCCTGGAACCGTACCGCGCCCTGTGGCTCACGCCCGCTCCGATGACCCTATGAGCGGGAACCGGATGAGGGATCTGCGGTGAGCGATCCGCGCCGCCCGGTCAGCCCGACCACGGCCCTCCTGGGCGCGGCCCGCCAGGTCGCCGACCGCCTGAGCCACCTGTCGCGCGACCCGGACGTGCGCCGCGAGGCCGAGAGCGTGGCGCAGGCGGTGGGCCGGCTGCTGGAAGCGCTCAAGCGGACGGGGCGGAAGTAACTCGCCGCCGGTGTCCTGCCTCCTGGCCCCCTTGCCCCCTTCCCCCCCGGTCGCGTATAGTTCTCTCTTGGTCAAGTGGGGCAGGGCGACCAACGGCTTCCAACGCGGAGCGGCCCGCACCCCAGACAGGAGCCTTCCCGAGGAAGCGCGACTGGACTAGCAAGGAGGGCTTATGCCCAAGATGAAGACCCACAAGATGGCCACGCGCCGGATCAAGATCACCGGCACGGGCAAGGTTATGGCGTTCAAGAGTGGCAAGCGCCACCAGAACACCGGCAAGAGCGGCGACGAGATTCGCGGGAAGGGCAAGGGCTTCGTCCTCGCCAAGAGCGAATGGGCGCGTATGAAACTCATGCTGCCGAAGGGGAAGTGAAGTAGATGCCACGCACCAAGACCGGGATCACCCGCCGCCGCCGTCACAAGAAAGTCCTGAAGCGCGCCAAGGGTTTCTGGGGCAGCCGCTCCAAGCAGTACCGCAACGCCTTCCAGACCCTGCTGAACGCGGCCACCTACGAGTACCGCGACCGCCGCAACAAGAAGCGTGACTTCCGCCGCCTGTGGATCCAGCGCATCAACGCCGGCGCCCGCCTGCACGGCATGAACTACTCCACCTTCATCGGTGGCCTGAAGCGCGCCGGCGTCGACCTGAACCGCAAGGTGCTGGCCGACATCGCCGCCCGCGAACCTGAGGCCTTCAAGGCCCTGGTGGACGCCGCGAAGACCGGCAAGTAAGCAGAGCAAGGGTGCGCCGCCTCCATTGATGGGGGCGGCGCTTTTCTTCGGCTCTGAGCTGTGGGCTATGAGCGAAAGAATCTGTTGCTCATAGCCCACAGCTCATGGCTCAAACGTGTCCTGAAACGCGTAGCGGTCGCCTCGTACCCAGTAGTTCACGTAGCTGGCGCGCTTCTGACCGCTGTAGGTGGTGCGGCGCAGCAGGAAGGCGGCGGTGCCCAGCGGCACGCGCAGCAGGTCGGCTTCCTCCTGGCGCAGATTGACCGCCTCCAGGTTCTGTTCCACGCGCGCCAGCGGCACGCCCAGGGTCACCATGGTCTCGTGGATGCTCTCCACGCCCAGGTTGTGGTCGAGCAGCCCCGGCACCAGCGCGGCGTTGATATAGCGCTTCTCGATGACCAGCGCCTCGTCCCCGGCGGTGCGCAGGCGGTGGACGAAGATTACCGGGTCGCCCGGCTGGATCTGCAGCACGATGGCGATCTCAGGCGTGGCCTCGATCTGCATGGCGCGCAGCACGGTGGTGCGGTGATCGGGGTGGCGGGCCCACTCCTTGAAGGGGCGCACCCGGAACATGCCCTGCCGGAAGCGTTTGCCGGTCGGGAAGGTGCCGGCACCCTGCACCCGGTACACGTAGCCCTCGCGCTCCAGCTCGTCGATGGCGCGCCGGGCGGTCATGCGCGAGACCTCGAATTCACGGGCCAGCTGCGGCTCGCTGGGGAGGGGGAGACCTTCGGTGTAGTGACCACCCAGCAGACGTTCCTTCAAGGTGCTTTTGATGAGCGGGTACTTCGCCATGCGTCCCTCCACTTGCCGCTTGCCAACCTCTGGAGGCGGCGCTTTAGCCCATCTTAAGGTTAGTGTCCAGTGTACACAAGGTTGTCTGGGCTGTTCCAGCACTGGGGACAACAGAGGCACCCAGGCCCGGGGCAGGCAGGAGGCGGCACCACGCGGGGTCAGCCCCCGATGTGCGACATCTCCACCTTGTCGGCGCGGGGGGTCTGGGTGGCCTCGCCGCGTTCCTCGCTGTAGCGGTCTCGGCGCGCCCCCCAGACCCCGCCGATCAGCGTCCGCAGTTCGTGGTCGGTCGCGCCCCCGCGCAGGGGCCCCCGCAGATCGGTGCCCGTGCCCGCGAAGAGGCAGGTGTAGAGCATCCCGACGGCTGAGAGCCGGGCGCGGGAGCAGTCGCCGCAGAAGGGCGCCGTCACCGAGGAGATCAGCCCGATCTCACTGCCCTCGGCGCGGTAGCGGGCCGCCACCTCGCCGCGGTAGTCGGGATTGACCGGCTGGAACTCGGCCCCGGTGCCGTCGGCACTCAGGCGGGCCATGACCTCGCGCGAGGGCACCACACTGTCCAGGTTCCAGCCGTTGTGGTTCCCCACGTCCATGAACTCGATGAAGCGGACGACCGCGTTCTGGCGCAGCGCCAGCCACAGCTCGCGCAGACCGGCGTCGTTCACGCCGCGCTGCACCACCGTGTTGATCTTGACCCCTAGTCCGGCCTGCAGGGCGGCCTCGATGCCGTCCAGCACCTTCTGGGGATGAATGCCCAGCCCGTTCATACGCCCGAAGACCTCCGGATCGAGGCTGTCGATGCTGACGGTGACCCGGTGCAGCCCGGCGGCCTTGAGGGCCGGGGCCAGACGGGGCAGCAGCAGCCCGTTGGTGGTCAGGGCGATATCCTCCACGCCGCCTAGCCGGGCCAGCCGGGCGATCAACTCGGGCAGATCGCGTCGCAGGGTGGGCTCGCCGCCGGTCAGGCGCAGCTTGCTGACCCCGTGCGAGACGAAGGCCCGCGCGAGCCGCTCGATTTCCTCGAAGCTCAGCAGCTCCGAGCGCGGCAGGAAAGCGTACTCCGGGCCGAAGACCTCGGCCGGCATGCAATAGGTACAGCGCAGGTTACAGCGGTCGGTCACGCTGATCCGCAGGTCGCGCAGGGGTCGGCCGAGCTGATCCAGGAGCATTGCTCCTACCATACGCGCTGAGCGGGCCGCTGTCCGGAGACGGGGCCCCATTCGGGTGATGGGATGGGGTCAGCGGAGCCGGTGCGGGGTGGGCGCCCGGAGCCTGACCCCAGCTGCGGATCGGCCCCTGGGTTCCCTAGACAGATCCACGCGATGTCGCCGTTGGTCTAGACAGGAGTCACAGGGAAAGGGCGGGCCGGAAAACGACCCTGCCATCAGGCTCGGCGGCATGCACGCCGTCCAGGGTGAGGCCGGGCCCAGCTGCCGGAGACAAACTTCCTGAACCGAGTTCATTGATTTTGGGGGAGGGGGCTCCTACTCTTGCGGCAGTTCATACAATTCCGTTCCCGACGATCCCGAGCCCGTCGTTTCCTCTGCATAGTCACCGCTCCAGGAGGCCGTATGACCGTATCCCAGGCGCAGTCCAGTTCCCCGCCCGTCCGCAACGCGGCCTACCAGGAGCTGGTGGCCCAGCGCAACTCCTTCACGGTGTCCATGACCCTGCTGTTCCTGGTGCTGTATTTCCTCCTGCCGATCCTGGCCGGATACAACAAGCCGCTGATGGCGACCAAGGTGTTCGGCAACGTCACCTTCGGTTACGTGTTCGCCTTCGCGGAGTTCGCCATGGGCTGGATCATGGCCTACGTGTACATCGTCAAGGCCCGCACCTTCGACCGCCTCGCCGCCGAGGCCCAGCGATGACTCTTCTGCTCGCCGCGATCATCGTTGCCATCACCCTGGGCATCACCTTCTGGGCCAGCCGGCGCAACACCAGCACGGCCGACTTCTACGTGGCCGGGGGCCGGATCAGCGCCGGGCAGAACGGCGTCGCCATCGCCGGGGATTACATGTCGGCCGCCTCCTTCCTGGGGATCACCGGACTGATCGCCCTGAACGGCTACGACGGTTTCATGTACTCGGTGGGCTGGTTCATCGCCTACCTGACCGTGCTGTTCATCGTGGCCGAGCCGCTGCGGAACCTCGGCAAGTACACGCTGGCCGACATGCTGGTCTACCGCCTGAAAGACCCCAAGGTGCGGATGTATGCGGCCATCTCGACCATCGTCGTGAGCACCTTCTACATGATCGCGCAGGTGGTGGGCGCCGGCTCACTCATCTCGCTGCTCTCGGGCGGCGTGCTGAAGGCCAACGTGGCGATCCCGCTGGTCGGCGTCCTGATGATCATCTACGTCGTGGTGGGCGGAATGCTCGCCACCACCTGGGTGCAGATCGTCAAGGCCGTGCTCCTGATGTTCGCCACGATCCTGATGACCGTGCTGATCCTGAA
The DNA here is from genome assembly GCF_002901445.1 of Deinococcus koreensis. Classification (NCBI taxonomy): domain Bacteria; kingdom Thermotogati; phylum Deinococcota; class Deinococci; order Deinococcales; family Deinococcaceae; genus Deinococcus; species Deinococcus koreensis. The sequence goes on along the minus strand of NZ_PPPD01000001.1, from coordinate 642,974 downwards.
CCGCTTCGGCTGGAGCTTCTCGAACCTGCTGGGTCAGGCCGAGGCGAAAAACGGGGCCGAGTTCCTGGGCGCGGGCGTGAAGTACAAAAACCCCATCGACCTGATCTCGCTGGGCCTCGCGCTGGTGCTGGGCACCGCCGGCCTGCCGCACATCCTGGTGCGCTTCTACACCGTGCCCACCGCGCAGGACGCCCGCAAGAGCGTGGTCTGGGCGATGGTGCTGATCGGCGCCTTCTATGTCATGACCGCCTTTATGGGCAACGCGGCCAACGTGCTGGTCGGCAAGGACGTCATCACGGCCGCCAACGCGGCGGGCAACATGGCCGCGCCGCTGCTGGCCCAGGCGCTGTTCGGCGGGGCCGGCACGGTGGGCGGCGAGTTCGGGCTGGCCTTCGTGACCGCCGTGGCCTTCGCCACCATCCTGGCGGTCGTCGCGGGCCTGACCATCAGCGCCAGCACGTCGTTCACGCATGACATCTACAACGGCATCTTCCGGGGCGGTCAGGCGACCGACCGTGAGGAGTTCCGGGTCGCGCGCCTCGCCACCGTCGGGGTCGGCATCGTCGCCATCATCCTGGGGCTGATGGCGCAGACGCAGAACGTGGCCTTCCTGGTGGCGCTGGCCTTCGCCATCGCGGCCAGCAGCAACCTGCCGGTGATCCTGTTCACGCTGTTCTGGAAGAGGTTCAACGCCACCGGCGCGGTGTGGGGCATCACGGGCGGCATCCTGACCTGCCTGCTGCTGATCGCGGTCAGCCCCAACGTCCGGGGCATCGACCCGCCCGAGAAGACCACCGGCCGCCACCTCGTGCAGGCGCCCGCCATCTTCCCGCTGGAAAACCCCGGCATCGTGTCCATTCCCGCCGGCTTCCTGTTCGCGGTGCTGGGCACCATGCTCGGGGCCTCGCGCCGCAACGAGGGCGAGGACGAGCGCGCCTTCGAGGACATGCAGTTCCGCGCCTACACGGGTGCGGGCGCCGACGGCAGCGTCGCCGCGCACGACTGAGCGAGCCCGAGCGTTCCCGCACCCTCCCGGCGGCCGGCCTGGGGGGTGCGTGCTGACTGGAGGTGCTGACCTGGGCTCGGGCCGCCGGGCCCGCCGCCGCCATATCAGCTCCCTGCTCCTTACACCGGGTTCAGTACCCCCGCGGTGACGACCGGCCGGAGTCCCACCTGAGACACGCTAAATTGGGGCCACACCGCACCTCTGCTCCTGGCCCCCGTGCTCCAGACCCCGCTGCCGGCGGCCCGCGTCCAGTATCCCCATCCCCGGAGGCCTCCATGACCACCCCCGCATCCGACCATATCGACGCCATGCTGCACGAGCACCGCGTCATCCACTCCAGCGACGACTTCGTGGCGCGGGCGCGCGTGTCGCGCGAGGACTACGACCGCCTGTACCGCCAGAGCATCGACGACCCCGAGACCTTCTGGGGGGACGTGGCCGGCGAGCTGAGCTGGATGACCCCCTGGACGAAGGTGCTGGACTGGCAGGAGCCCCACGCCCAGTGGTTCGTGGGCGCCCAGACGAACATCGCCTACAACGCCCTGGACCGCAACGTGGAGCGCGGTCTGGGGGCCAAGACGGCCATCATCTGGGAGGGCGAGGACGGCGAGGTGCGCCGCTTTACCTACGCCGAACTGCTGCGCGAGGTGAAGAAGGCCGCCAACGCCCTGCTCGGCCTGGGCGTGCAGGCCGGCGACCGCGTGACCCTGTATCTGCCGATGATCCCGGAAGCCGCGATTGCCATGCTGGCCTGTGCCCGGATCGGCGCGGCGCATTCGGTCGTCTTCGGGGGCTTTTCGGTGTCGGCGCTCTCCGGCCGCATCAACGACGCGCAGAGCCGGGTGCTGATCACCGCCGACGGCGGCCAGCGGCGCGGCCAGCTCGTGAATCTCAAGGCCAACGCCGACGAGGCCGCGCAGCAGACGCCCGGCCTGGAGCACATGGTGGTGGTGAACCGGGGGAACAGCAACCCGCCCATGCAGGCGGGCCGCGACCTGTGGTGGCACGACGTGGTGGGGCAGGCGAGCGACCAGCACGAGGCGGTGCCCGTGGACAGCGAGCACCCGCTGTTCATCCTCTACACCTCGGGCTCCACGGGCAAGCCCAAGGGGGTGCAGCACACCACCGGCGGCTACATGGTCGGCACCTACCTGACCACCCGCACGGTGTTCGACCTGCGCGACGACGATATCTACTGGTGCACGGCCGATGTCGGCTGGATCACCGGCCACTCCTACATCGTGTATGGCCCGCTGCTTTGCGGCGCCACCGTGCTGATGTACGAGGGCGCGCCCAACCAGCCCGACTGGGGCCGCTTCTGGGACATCGTGCAGAAGCATAAAGTCTCGATCCTGTACACCGCGCCCACCGCCATCCGGGCCATCATGCGCCAGGGCGACGAATTCCCCAACCGCCACGACCTGAGCAGCCTGAGGCTCCTGGGCTCGGTCGGGGAGCCGATCAATCCCGAGGCCTGGATGTGGTACTGGCGCGTGATCGGCGGGGGCCGCTGCCCGGTGGTGGACACCTGGTGGCAGACCGAGACGGGGTCGATCATGCTGACCACGCTGCCCGGCGCCTTTCCCAGCAAGCCCGGCTCCGCGGGCCTGCCCATGTTCGGCGTGGACGCCGCCCTGATGACCCACGAGGGCGAGGAGCTCGGCCCGGACGACGGCGGTCTGCTGGTCATCAAACGTCCCTGGCCGTCCATGCTCCGCACCGTCTACGGCGACGACGAGCGCTACCGCAAGAGCTACTGGGGCGAGATTCCGCACGTGTATTTCGCCGGTGACGGCGCCCGCCGCGATCAGGACGGTTACTTTACCGTGATGGGCCGCGTGGACGACGTGCTGAACGTCTCCGGCCACCGCCTGGGCACCATGGAGATCGAGTCGGCCCTGGTGGCCCACCCCTCGGTCGCGGAGGCCGCCGTGGTCGGCCGGCCCGACGACGTGAAGGGCGAGTGCGTGGTCGCCTTCGTGCTGCCCCAGGGTGGCCACACCATCGACCCGGTGGCCCTGCGCGCCTACGTAAGCAAGGAGATCGGCGCGCTGGCCCGTCCGGATGTGATCATCGTCGGGGACGCCCTGCCCAAGACCCGCAGCGGCAAGATCATGCGCCGTTTCCTGCGGCAGATCGCGGCCGGCCGGGAGATCGAGGGCGACACCAGCACCCTGGAAGACCCCAGCGTGCTGGAGCGGCTGGCGGCCACCGAGGCGGTGTAGCCGGAAAGCGGTCGCCTCTGTGTGGTGCCCGCCGTCAGTCCGTCGCGGCGGGCATCCGGGCCTCCACGGGCACCGCCGCCAGCCGCCGCGCCGCCGCCTCCAGCACTTCCGGGGGCTGCATCAGGGCGAAACGCACGAAGCCCTCGCCCTGGGCGCCGAAGGCCCGGCCGGGGCTGAGGGCCACGCCGGTCCGCTCGGCGGCCCGCACCGCGTAGGCCACCGAGTCGCGCAGCCCCGGCACCCGCGCCCACACGTACATGCTCGCCTGGGGCAGCGGCACATCCCAGCCCAGCGCGCGCAGGGCGGGCACCAGGGCGTCGCGCCGGGCCTGGAAGGTCTCGGCGCCGCTGCGGTCGTCCGGCAGCGAGAGGGCCAGGGCCGCCGCCCGCTGGATACCCAGGTAGGGGTGGAAGTCGATGGCGCCCTTGACGCGGGCCAGCGCCGCGAGCGCGTCCCGGTCACCGGCCGCGAAGCCCACCCGGAAGCCGCCCATGTGGTGCGTCTTGCTCAGCGAATGCAGCTCCACGACTCCCACCGAACTTGCGGCCAGCGCGCTGGGGGCCCGGTAACTTCCGAAGGTCATCTCGGCGTAGGGATGGTCGTGGATCAGCAGGGTGCCGTGCGCCCGGCACCACGCCGCCGCCCGCCCGAAGAACGCCGGGTCGGCCACCGCCGAGGTGGGGTTGTTGGGGTAGTTCAGCAGCAGCACGCGCGGCTTCACGCTCTCCGGCACGGCCTCCAGATCGGGCAGGAAGTCCCGCTCCTGGCGCAGCGGCAGGGTCACCACGTTCAGCCCCGCCACTGCCGCCGCGCCCAGGTAAGGGGGGTAGCAGGGATCGGGCAGCAGCAGGGTGTCGCCCGGATCGGTCACGGCCAGCAGCAGGTTCGCCAGTCCCTCCTGGGCGCCGATCAGCGGCAGCACCTCGGTGTCGGGATCGAGGGTCAGCCCGAAGCGCCGCGTCAGGTAGCCGGCCGCCGCGTCCCGCAGCGGGCGGGTGTCGCTGAACAGCGGATAGCGGTAGGTGGCCGGGTCGCGGGTGGCCTCCCGCAGCGCCTCCAGCACCGCCTCCGGTGGGTGCAGGTCGCTGGAGCCGATGCTCAGGTCGATGATCTGCAGGCCGGCGGCGCGCGCCCGCCCCTTGGCGGCGTCCATCAGGGCGAACACGCTGCCGGGTACCCCTGAAGCTCGTCTGGAAGCCCACATGCGGGCAGCCTAGCAAACCAGCCCGGAGGGAAAGGGGGCTGGACGGGATGAGGACGTGCGGGCGGCCCGCAGGGCCAACCCCCCGGAGTTACCGCGCTCCGGAATCACTATCCTGCAGCGAGAGTCCGCCCCCGCCCCCACCTGCCGAGGTTCGCATGTCAGCATCCACCCTGAGCGGCCAGCTCGTGACCGGAGATCAGCTCCGGCCCGGCCGGCTGGAATTCGCTTCCACCATCCAGGCCGTCATCCCCGCTGGAGACGCGCCCGAGGGCCTGCTGATCCTGCCGGGCTTCATCGATACTCACGTCCACGGCGGCGACGGGGCGGACACCATGGACGGCGCCGACGCGGTGCGCCGGCTGGCCCGCTTCCACGCCCGGCACGGCACGACCACGCTGTATCCCACGACGGTCACGAATCCCTGGCCTGGCGTGCTGCAGGCGCTGCAGGCGGTGCACGAGGTCAGGGCACGGGGGCCACTGGCGGGCGGCCCCGACATTCCCGGCGCCCACCTGGAAGGCCCCTTCATCAGCCCGCAGCGACTGGGCGCGCAGCCGCCGGACACGCTGCTGCCCACGCCCGAGCTGATCAGGCAGGTGCTGGCCCTGGACGTGGTGCGGGCCGTGACCATCGCGCCCGAACTGCCCGGTGCGCTGGAGGCCGCGCTGAGCCTGGGCCGGGCCGGCGTGCGGATCGGGGTGGGCCACACCCGCGCCGACGCCGAGACCGTCAGCGCCTTTCTCGCCGCGCTCCGTGAGGCGGGCGTCCGCACCTGCGCCACCCACCTGTTCAACGCGATGGGGGGCATCGAGGGCCGTGAACCCGGCGTCCCCGGTGCGCTGCTGGCTGACCCGCACGCCTTTCTGGAGGTGATTCTGGACGGCCTGCACGTCCATCCCACCTCCTTCCGGCTCGCCCGCGCCGCCGCCCCGGAACGCGTGCTGCTGATCACCGATGCCATGCGCGCCGCCGGACAGGCGGAGGGCGAGAGCGAACTGGGTGGCCAGCGCGTGCTGGTGCGCGGCGGCGCCGCGCGCCTGGAGAACGGTTCGCTGGCCGGCAGCCTGCTGACCCTCGACGGGGCTCTCAGAAGGGCCGTGCAGGCCGGGATTCCCCTGCCGGAAGCCAGCCGGATGCTCAGCGCCGTGCCTGCCCGCAGCATGGGCCTGAGCGACCGGGGCGAGCTGGCCGTGGGGCAGCGCGCCGATGTCGTGGTACTCGACCGGGCACTGAATGTGCAGGCGGTCTACGTGGGCGGCCAGCCGGTCTGGAGCCTGTTGGCCTGACCCGGGCAGCGGCACCCGAGCGTCGGCGCCGGGTTGTGCGAGCAGGGACACCTGCAGGCCCGAACCGGGAGCACCGCCCTCCGGAGAGGGCACGGGGCTGTCCTGCCCGCTCTGGCGCTGTTCCTGCTCCTGGCCGATCTCACTCGCCGGTGGCCGCGCCCATCACGGGAATGCTCACGGTGGTCAGCAGCGTGTCTCCCGACTTCACACCGATGTTCGCCACACTGTTGACGAAGGTCGTGGTGCTCTCCCGCTCGACCGTGACATGCAGCAGCACACTCTCGCCGCGGGTGGTGACGTCATCCAGCGTGATGGTCGTCCCCTCGGGCAGGCCGTCCACGACGATGCTCAGGTCACGCGGCAAGGACTCACCCAGGGACGCCATCGGAACTTCAACGGCCAGCCACGAGCTTTCGGTGTACAGGGTGGAGTAGGCCATGCCCTCCTCATCCACGGCGAAGGTCTGGGCGGCTGGCGTGACGGCGGAGGCGGTGCCTATGAAGGCAGTGCTCGCGGCGAGGGTCAGGGCGGTCAGGGTCGCGGTCAGGGTCTTGTTCATGGTGGGTCTCCTCGGTGTCCGGGCGCGGGGCCAACTGGCCTCCGCCTCCCGTCCTGACCAGAGGATGCGTGGCGGGCGTGCAGGGAAGATTCATGCCGGGTGCAGATTGTTCGAAGTAGCCTGGAGCCCTATTGCCGATCCCAGTCTGCAAGTCCTCTCGGCCATGATCACGCCCGCCGTGCTGATCTCGGGCGCCGGCACCCTGCTCATGAGCACCAGCAGCCGGGTGGGCCGCGTGACCGACCGCGTCCGGCAGCTCACGGCCCGCTTCAAGGTGCTGGTGGGAGAGGAAGGCCAGCAACAGCCCCTGGCCCGTGAGGAAAAACGCCTGATCGTGCAGCAGCTTCCGCGTCTGGCCTGGCGCAGCCGCCTGCTGGTGCGCGCCATGACCGCCATGTACCTGGCCGTGGCCCTGCTGGTGCTGACCAGCATCCTGATCGGCGCGGACAGCCTGGTGGGGCGTGGGCAGAGTTTCGGTGTGGCGCCCGTCCTGCTGGCCATCCTGGGCTCGGCGGCCCTGGCCTTCGGCGCCCTGACCCTCAGCTTCGAGATGCGCCTGAGCGCCCGCACCACGGGCGAGGAGATGCAGTTCCTGGTCGGCCTGGGCCAGCATTACGCCGGGCTGTACGAGGAGCGGGCCGGAGAGGTCTCCATTACACTCCGTCCATGACCCTCGAGTTCAGCGGCCCGGTCTGGCAGTGGCGTGGCCCGGCCCCGTTCTATTTCGTGACCGTTCCGGACGAGCAGAGCCAGGCCATCAAGGCCGCCGCGAAGCTCCTCACCTACGGCTGGGGCATGATCCCGGTGACCGCGAGGATAGGGGAGACCGAGTGGACGACCTCGATGTTCGAGAAGGATCGCCGCTACGTCCTGCCCCTCAAGGTGATGGTGAGACGGGCGGAGGGCCTGGACGAGGACGACACCGTCACCGTGCAGCTCGACCTGGGCTAACCGTCTGGGCGCCCGATGCTGGCGAGCCCCGCCCACTCCCAGGCATACGAAAAACCCCCACCCGTTCTCAGGTGGGGGCTTGCCTTTGCGCTGTTGGCCTTCAGCCTTCTGCCATCAGCCTTCCGCTCAGTTCGTGTACGTCACGTTCTCGTTGACCACACCGGGGCGGGTGTCGTCGTAGGAACGGTCGCCCGTGACCGAGTCGGTCGAGTTGTTGCTCTCGCCGTACTTCTCCAGCGTGCGGTCGTCGGCCACCTGCATCTGGCGCACAGTGAGCAGGCCGGTGCCGGCGGGGATCAGCTTGCCCAGGATGACGTTTTCCTTCAGGCCGATCAGGTCGTCGACCTGACCCTTCATGGAGGCTTCGGTCAGCACGTGGGTGGTGTGCTGGAAGCTGGCCGCCGAGAGCCACGACTTGGTCGTCAGGCTGCTCTTGGTGATGCCCAGCAGGACAGGCTTCCAGCTGCTCGGGGTGCTGCCTTCCGGCAGGGCGTCGTTCGCGGCGTCCACTTCCCAGCGCTCGACGGTCTGGCCCTCGAGCAGGTCGGTGTCGCCGCCGTCCACGATCTCCACGTAGCGCAGCATCTGGCGGATGATGATCTCGATGTGCTTGTCGTGCACCTTCACGCCCTGCGAGCGGTACACGCGCTGCACTTCATCGACCAGGTACTTCTGGGCCGACTCGTTGTCCTTGTGTTCCAGCAGGTCGTGGGGGTTCACGGCGCCGCGCGTGAGCTGCTGCCCGGCGTCCACCCGCACGCCGTCGCGGATCTCGGGGGCGAGGCGCGTGGCGCGCGAGACCTTGTGCAGCTTGCCGCTGTACTGGGCGTCGTCGGCCTCCACCTTGATCAGGTAGCGCTCCTCTTCCTCGGTGATGTGCAGCGTGCCGGTGGTATCCGCGATCAGCGCGGGCACCTTGGGCTTGCGGGCCTCGAACAGCTCGATCACGCGGGGCAGACCCATGGTGATGTCGCCGCTGCCGGCCACGCCGCCGGTGTGGAAGGTACGCATGGTGAGCTGCGTGCCGGGTTCGCCGATGGACTCGGCCGCCACCACGCCCACCGCCTCGCCCATGCTCACGGGCTTGGCCTGCGAGAGGTCGTAGCCGTAGCACTTCTGGCACACGCCGCTCTTGACGCGGCAGTTCAGCGGCGTGCGCACGAAGATCTCGCGCAGCACCTTGGCGTCCCGCGTCACGGCCTTGACGTCTTCCAGCGAGAGCATCTCGCCTTCGCGCAGGGTCGTGCCGTCCGAGAGTTCCACGTCGGTGGTCAGCGTGCGGCCGTAGATCGAGGTCTCGATCTCGCTGGCCTTGCGCGCCCGCCACTCGCCGGTGCGGTCGTCGGTGGCGCCCAGGGCGATGGCCGAGTAGTCGGTGGTGCCGCAGTCCACGTCGCGCACGACGACCTCGTGGGCCACGTCCACCAGCTTGCGGGTCAGGTAGCCCGAGTCGGCGGTACGGAGCGCCGTATCGGCGCCGCCCTTCCGCGCCCCGTGGGTGGAGATGAAGTACTCCAGCACCGTCAGGCCCTCGCGGAAGGAGGCCAGGATCGGCACCTCGATGGTGGAGCCGTCGGGGCGGGCCATCAGGCCGCGCATCCCGGCCAGCTGGGTGATCTGCTGGGCGTTCCCGCGCGCGCCCGACTGGCTCATGATCCACAGCGGGTTGAAGGGGTAGTTCTGCTCGAAGTTCTTGAACATGGCGTTCTTGACTTCGTCCTTGGTGTCGTTCCAGAGCTGCACGACCTGCTTGTAGCGCTCTTCTTCGGTCATGAAGCCGAACTCGTAGTTCTGCTCGATCTCGGCGACCTGCGCGTTGGCACGGGCCAGGATCTCGGGCTTGGAGGGCGGAATCACGATGTCGTCGATGCCGATGGTGATGCCCGAGGACGTGCTGAGCTTGAAGCCCGAGTCCTTCAGGGCGTCCAGCAGCCCGGCGGTGGCCTCGATGCCCAGGTGCTTGAAGCAGGCCATGACCATGTCCTTGAGGGCGTCCTTCTCATAGGCCGTGTCCAGGTTGACCAGGGTGTCCACCAGCGGCGCCTGGGTGCCCAGGGCTTCCTGCACCAGCCGGCGGAACATCACGCGGCCGGCGGAGGTGTCGTGGGTCACGCCGTTCAGGCGGATCCGGACGTGATCCTGGTAGTCGATCCCGCCGCGCTCGACGGCCATGATGGCCTCGTCGGGGCTGGAGAAGTGGTACTTCAGGCGCCCGGCGGTGATCTCCGCGCCGTTCAGGGTCACGGGGCTGTTCAGCGCGATCTTGCCGTCCTCCAGCGCCTGCAGCACGTCCTGCTCGGAGGTGAACGCGGTGCCGGCGCCCAGGTTATCGGTGCGCAGCTGGGTCAGCGTGAAGATCCCCAGGATGATGTCGCGGCTGGGCTTGACGTTCGGCTCGCCGTTGGCGGGCGAGAGCAGGTTGTGCGAGCTGAGCATCTGGATGCGCGCTTCCGCCTGCGCCTGGGCGCTCAGCGGAACGTGGATCGCCATCTGGTCGCCGTCGAAGTCGGCGTTGAAGGCTTCACAGACCAGCGGGTGCAGCTGGATGCTCTGGCCTTCCACCAGCACCGGCTCGAAGGCCTGGATGCCCAGACGGTGCAGCGTGGGCGCGCGGTTGAGCAGCACGACCTTGTCCTCGATGACCTCTTCCAGCGCGTCCCACACGGTATCGCGCGTGTCGCGGTAGCGTTCGAGCATCTTGCGGGCCTGCTTGATGTTCGTGACCTCGCCCTTTTCTTCCAGCACCTTGAACAGGAAGGGCTTGAAGAGTTCCAGCGCCATGCGCTTGGGCACCCCGCACTGGTGCAGCTTGAGCTGCGGGCCGACCACGATGACCGAGCGGCCGGAGTAGTCCACGCGCTTGCCCAGCAGGTTCTGGCGGAAGCGTCCCTGCTTGCCGCCCAGCAGGTCGGTCAGCGAGCGCAGGCTGCGGTCGGAGCCGGGGTTGGTGACCGGGCTGCCGCGGCGGCCGTTGTCGATCAGCGCGTCCACGGCTTCCTGCAACATGCGCTTCTCGTTGCGGATGATCATGTCGGGCGCGCCCTGGTTGATCAGCTTCTTGAGACGGTTGTTGCGGTTGATCAATCGGCGGTACAGGTCGTTCAGGTCGCTCGTGGCGAAGCGTCCGCCGTCCACCTGCACCATCGGGCGCAGATCGGGCGGCATCACCGGGACGGTGTTCAGGATCATCCAGGTGGGGTTGTTGCCGCTGCGCTTGAAGGCGCGCGTGACTTCCAGCCGCTTGCGGGCCTTGGCACGCTTGTGCCGCGAGGAGTCTTTCATCTGCTCGCCCAGCTCGGCTTCCAGTTCGTCCAGGTTGAGGTCGTCGAGCAGTTCCTTGACGGCCTCGGCGCCCATCTTGGCCTCGAAGTCGTAGGACTCGATGACGCGCACCTGCTTGCGCACCAGGTCGATCTCGATGCGGCCCGAGATCTCGCTCTTCAGGTTGCCGGAGTCGGCCAGCTCGTCGCCGGGCTCCACGCGGTCGAGGTTCACGACCAGCGGCTCGTCCTGGTAGGGGTAGACCTTGGCCTTGGAGACGATGATCGAGGCGGGCGCGTGCAGCGAGATCACGCCGTCGGCCTGCGCGATGATCTCCTCTTCCTTGTCGATGGCGCCGATGACCTTCTGGCCCTTCTTGACGCTGCTGCCGTCGCCGACCAGCACGTGCATGGTGGGGTTGATCGGGTACTCGGCGCGGCGCGTCCAGTGGGCGGTCAGGGTCACGTCCCCCTTCTTCTTGGGGAAGGTGACGGCGCTGAGGGAAGAGTCGCGGCTGACCCGCAGGCGCTGACCGGACTTGGCCTGGGCCAGCACGGCGCCGGCCTCGACGATCTCGCCGTAGGCGACCTGCACGTCCATGCCGTGCGGGATGTAGATGCGGGCGATGACCTCACCGGCGGGGGTCGGGGCGGCGGGCTCGGCGTCCTCGCCGTCCTCGTCCTCGTCGCTGGCGCTCACGTTCGGCACGGCGGCGCTCTCGCGCAGCTCGACCATCACGGAGTCCTCGCCCATGTCGTGCAGGAAGGCGGTGCCGGCCACGGGGGCCGCGATCGTCACGTCGGCTTCCAGCTCGGCGATGATCTCGCCGGCGCGGAAGCTCTCCTGCTCGACCAGCCCATCAGCGGGCAGCGGCAGCACGGCTTCCACCGCTTCGGAGTAGGCGATCTCGGCGCGGCGCGGGAAGCGGAACTGGGCCAGGCCGTCCATCTTGGCGGCCACGGTGCCGCCCAGGATCTGCCCGCGCGTCACGTACTCGCCGTCCCGGATGACCGTTTCCTGCCCGTTGGGGATGGTGTAGGTCTCCTGGCGGCCGAAGCGCAGCTCACGGTATTCGTCGTCCGAGAGCAGCTCGCCGCGCTTGAGCGGGCGGCCGTCCTTCTGAGCGTTGCGGGGGTCGGTCACCAGGAAGGAGCTGAAATACAGCACCTTCTCCAGCTGGCCGGCGCTCAGGTCGAGCAGCGTGCCGATCTTGGAGGGCGTGTCCTTGACGTACCAGATGTGTGCGGCAGGGGTCGCCAGGTCGATGTGGCCCATGCGGTAGCGGCGCACCTTGCTGGAGGTGACCTCCACCCCGCAGCGCTCGCAGACCTTGCCCTCGTAGCGCTGGCGCTTGTACTTCCCGCAGGCGCACTCGTAATCCTTCTGCGGCCCGAAGATGCGCTCGTCGAACAGCCCTTCACGCTCGGGCTTCAGGGTGCGGTAGTTGATGGTCTCGGGCTTTTCGACCTCGCCGAAGCTCCACTCGCGGATCTTCTCCGGGCTGGCGATGGCGATACGGACTTTACTGAAATCTTTCATTGATTCTCCTTCGGAGAATGGTGATGGTTCATGGTTGATCGTTGATGGAGAAAACATGGATTGCGGTCTTGACTATCAACCATCATCCATCAACGATCGACAGGCGCGTCAGCGCCTCAGCGCTTCGGCATCATCCCTTCGAAGATGTCCACGTTCTTGTCGTGCGTGTCGAGCACCTCGACGTCCAGGCCCAGCGAGTGGAGTTCCTTGACGAGCACCTTGAACGACTCGGGGATGGTGCTGCCCGAGACTTCCTCGCCCTTGACGATGCTCTGGTACGCGGCGTCGCGGCCGTCGATGTCGTCGGACTTGATGGTCAGCATCTCCTGCAGGGTGTGCGCGGCGCCGTAGGCTTCGAGCGCCCACACTTCCATCTCGCCGAAGCGCTGGCCGCCGAACTGCGCCTTGCCGCCCAGCGGCTGCTGGGTGATCAGGGAGTACGGGCCCGTGGAGCGCGCGTGCAGCTTGTCTTCCACCATGTGGTACAGCTTCATGACGTACATGGTGCCGACCACCACAGGGCCGCTGATGGGCTCACCGGAGCGGCCGTCGTACAGGATGCTCTTGCCGGTGCGGGCGAGCTGCATCTGGGCACGCTCGTAGTCGCCGTTGGGCGAGTCCACGACGCCGACCTTGCCGGCGCGGTCGAGCACTTCCTGCTCGCGCTTGTCGAGTTCGAAGCCCTCGTCCTTGAGGCCCTGCAGCCTCTCGGCGGCGGCCACTTCCAGCATCTCCTTGATGGTCGCCTCGGTCACCGAGTCGAAGACCGGGGTCTCGAACTTCTGGCCGGTCAGGCGGGCCACCTCGCCCAGGTGGGTCTCCAGGATCTGCCCCAGGTTCATGCGCGAGGGCACGCCCAGCGGGTTGAACACGAGGTCGACGGGAGTACCGTCTTCCAGGTAGGGCATGTCCTCGGGGGCCATGATCTTGGAGACCACGCCCTTGTTCCCGTGGCGGTTGGCGACCTTATCGCCCACCTGCAGCTGACGCTTCTGGGCTACGTACACGCGCACCATCTCGCGCACGCCGGGCTTGAGATCCACGCCCTCGTCGCCGCGGCGGAAGCGCACGGTCTTGACCACGATGCCGCCCTGGCCGGACTGCACGCGCAGCGAGGTGTCCTTCACCTCACGGGCCTTCTCGCCGAAGATCGAGCGCAGCAGACGCTCTTCGGGGGTCGGCTCGCTCTCGCCCTTGAAGGAGGTCTTGCCGACCAGGATGTCGCCGGGCTTGACCTCGGCGCCCACGCGCACGATGCCGTCCTCGTCGAGGTCGCGCAGCGCGGCTTCACTGAGGCCGGGGATGTCGCGGGTGATCTTCTCGGGCCCCAGCTTGGTGTCGCGGGCCTCGATCTCGTCTTTCTCGATGTGCACGGACGTGTAGTAGTCCTTGCGCACCAGCCCCTCGGAGATGCAGATGGCGTCTTCGAAGTTGAAGCCGTCGAAGGGCATGATCGCGATGGTGATGTTCTGGCCCAGCGCGAGGCGGCCCATGTCGGAGGCCGGGCCGTCGGCGATGACCTGACCGGCCCTGACGTCGTCCCCGGTGTTCACGATGGGGTGCTGGTCGAGGTTGGTACCCTGGTTGGAGCGGGTAAATCTCACCAGTTCGAAGGTGCGGACGTTGCCCTTCACCATGCCGGCGGCGGCGGAGTCCTCGCTCAGCGTGATCTGGATGTTGCGGGCGTCCACGTAGGTCACGCGGCCCGTCACGTCGCTCACCACCGAGGTGCCCGAGTCGGTCACCACGCGCGTTTCCACCCCGGTGCCTACGGCGGGCGAGTCGGCGCGGATCAGCGGCACGGCCTGCGACTGCATGTTGGAACCCATCAGCGCGCGGTTGGCGTCGTCGTGCTCCAGGAAGGGGATCAGCGAGGTGTTGATGGACACGATCTGCTTGGGCGACACGTCCATGTAATCGACTTCTTCATGGGTGTACCACAGCGGATCGCCCTTGCGGCGGGCCAGTACGCGCTCGTCCGCGAAGGTGTTGTCGGCGTTCAGCGGCGAGTTGGCCTGCGCGATGGTGTAGCGGTCTTCGATGTCGGCCGTCATGTACTCGACGGTCTCGCTGACCTTGCCATCTTTCACGCGGCGGTACGGGGCCTCGATGAAGCCCAGCGGGTTCACCTTGGCGTAGGACGCCAGCGAGGAGATCAGGCCGATGTTGGCACCTTCGGGCGTCTCGATCGGGCAGATGCGCCCGTAGTGCGTGCGGTGCACGTCGCGCACGTCGAAGCCGGCGCGTTCGCGGGTCAAGCCGCCTGGCCCCAGCGCGGAGATGCGGCGCTTGTGCCGGAGATCGGAGAGCGGGTTGGTCTGATCCTTGAACTGCGAGAGCTGCGAGCGGCCGAAGAACTCACGCATGGCCGCCACGATGGGGCGGTTGTTCACCAGCTTGGTGGGGGTCGCGGCGTCGGGGTTGCCCAGCAGCATGCGCTCGCGCACGCCACGCGCCATGCGGCCCATGCCCACGCGCAGCTGGTCGGCCAGCAGCTCGCCCACGGTTCGCACGCGGCGGTTGCCCAGGTGGTCGATATCGTCCTCGCCCACCGGCACCTCGCTCACCACGCCGCCCTCGCCCTGCATCGGCACGGTTTCGCGGCCGTACTGCAGCGCCATCAGGTAGCGGATGGTATCGACCAGCCCGGCGTCGCTGAACTTGCCGTCCTGGAAGTTGAGCAGGGTGTGCTCCTTGCGCTGCACGCCCAGCTTGCGGTTCATCTTGAAGCGGCCGGGCTCGCCCAGGTCGTAGCGGCGGGGGTCGGCCAGCAGGCCGTAGAGGTACTGGATGGCCTTGTCGCGCTTGGGTGGGTCGCCGGGACGCAGCACCGTGAACAGCCGCAGCAGGGCCTCATCGGCGCCCATGCCCGCACTCTTGTCCTCGGGCAGTTCCATCTCGGGCTCGAACTCGGTGAACAGCGCCCTGAGGGAGGCGTCGTCGTAGCCCAGCACGCGCAGCAGCATGGCGACCGGGAACTTGCGCTTGTTGACCTTCATCTCCAGGATGCCGCCGGCGAACTCCAGTTCGATCCAGGGGCCGCGCTTAGGCATGGGGATGATCGCGCCGGTGTACATCTTCTTGATGCCCTTGTAGGAGGACGTGAAGTACACGCCGGGCGAGCGGTGGATCTGCGAGATCACCACGCGGTCGGCGCCGTTGATGACGAAGGAGCCGTCCTCGGTCATCAGGGGCAGGTCGCCCAGGAACACCTGATCTTCCTTGATCAGCCCGCTGTCCTTGTGGATCAGCTGCAGCTTGGCGTACATCGGCGCCTGATAGGTCAGGTCCTTCTCGCGGCACTCTTCCGGGGTATAGGGCGCGTCGCCCAGGCGGTACTCCAGGAAGTCCAGTACCAGGCCGGTCGAGCGGCCCTTCTCGGTCTCGTCGATGGGGAAGACTTCCTTGAAGGCGCTCTGGAGACCGACGTTGTCGCGCTTCTCCATGGCCTTGTCGGCCTGCAGGAAGGCGCGGAACGAGTTCACCTGCACTTCTGTCAGGTTCGGGAGCGGAATCACTTCCGAGATCTCACCGAAACGTTCGATGCGGGGTTCTTTCTTGTTGAGCGTCATGCACACCTCGCGGCGCACCCTGGGTGGTCACTGCGTTCTTCCGGGGCCAAAAAGGCGCAGTCGGAACCGCAACCCTTCCCGGTTGCGTCCCTGTCAATAAGAATTAGTTGTGAAGTCCCGCTGTGACCAATGAACTCCCGCCTGACCCATCATGGTCGGCCAAAGGCGAGTATACCCCCCGGGGGAGTAAGGGGTCAAGCGCCCCTGGAACGCACGGAGGCCGCCTCGAACCGGGTTCCCGTGGCCGAGTCCGAGTGACAGAGGCCGCGACCCCCGGCAGCGGCTGGGAGTGGTTCGGGAGGGGTCTTGGCTCCATTTTCATCTCATGAGCGACCTCCCCGCCACCCCCTTCGGCGCCGGGCCGGCCGCATGGCGGAGGAGGCGCCGCTCCGGGTCACGGGTCGTGGGCTGCCCATGACCGTTCCTTAGGCTCGGTTCAGCACCGGGCCGTGTGCCTTTAGGATGGAGGTGTGGACGCCCTCCAACCCTACCTGCCGCTGATCTTCAACGTGCTCCGCCTGCTGGCGGTTGTGGGCCTGATCCACGCCATCGCCACGCGTCAGCAGATCTTCTGGATGTTCCTGCTGGGCTTCGGGGCGCTGCTGGGCAGCATCTTCGGGATGATCGGCGCCGTGGCCTACGCCTTCATGGTGCTGATTCCCAGCCTGCGGGGCAGCGGCCGGGCGGCGGGGCGGGCGGTGGCGCGCGGCGTGGACGCCCTGAAGCCGCTCGACCTGCGCATCCGCGACGCGCAGGAACAGCTGACCGAGAGCGACACGCTGCAGAACCGCGCCGACCTGGCCGCCCTGCAGGCCCGCGCGGGCCGCCTCGACGACGCCCAGGCCACCCTGAACCCACTGCTGGCCGGCATCTACTCCGATGATCCGGTGGTGCTGCTGACCAGCGCCGAACTCGACCTGGCGCGGAACGATCCGCAGGGCGCTGAACATAAGCTCACTCAGGTCGACCTGCGAACCAGCGCGGCCACCCGCACCCGCACCATGACCCTGTTGGGACAGGCCCAGGAGGCGCAGAGCAAACCGCAGGCCGACGAGACCTACCGGCAGGCGATGGTCGCCGCCACCACCGAGGAACCGCGCGCCCGCTACGCCGCCTACCTGATCCGTCAGGGCCGGGGAGGGGAGGCGAAAGTCATCCTGGATCAGATGGCGAAGACCGAGCAGCGTGCCACGAATCTCTACCGCCGACAGGAACGCGAATGGTTCCAGATGGCGGCGGGGCTGCGGCGGGAGCTGAAATAGAAGGGACGCGGCCGCTCTAGCGCGAGCGGCGTGAGTCGGCGGGCCTGACCCGTGGTGGGCCGCTGGGGGCTCCCTGCGTCCGGTGCGCCAGCCAGATGGTGTGGCGGGCCCCCTTGCCGGGCCGGGCCCGCACCGTATGCACGTCGACCCGGAAGCCGGCCTGCCGCAGCCGCCGGGTAAAGCGCTCGTCCGGGGTGGCCGACCACACGGCCAGCACCCCGCCGGGCCGCAGGCTGCGCCGGGCGGCCGCCAGCCCGGCCGGCGAGTAGAGCCAGTCGTTACCGTGGTGCGTCATGCCCTCGGGGCCGTTGTCCACATCGAGCAGCACGGCGTCGTAGGTGGCGTGGCCCTGCCGCAGCAGCTCGGCCACGTCGCCCACATGGACGTGGGTGCGGGGGTCGTGCAGCGGGTAGGCCGCGCACTCGCCCAGCGGGCCTCTGTTCCACTCCACGACCTCCGGGACGAGTTCCGCCACCGTGACCCTGCTGCCGGGCCCCAGCGCCTTCAGGGCCGCCGCGAGCGTGAAGCCCATGCCCAGGCCCCCGACGAGGACGTGCGGGGCGGGGCGGCCTGAGATCACCGCGCAGCCCAGTTCGGCCAGCGCGTCCTCCGAAGCGTGCATCCGGCTGTTCATCAGCTCGCTGACATAACCCGAAATCTGGATGGAGAACTCCAGCAGGTCTCCCCGACGGTGCAGACACAGCTGCTGCGTCGTGCCGGGAATGGCGGCGCGGGCCAGCGGCACCCAGGGAATCACGTGGCGTCCAGGGAGGTGGCAGGGGGAGGAAGCTTCGTCGGCATCGGGTGACTCTATCCGCTCCAGCCGCCCGCAGGGAGTGCCTCTGCTCGACTGAGCATGGCGTCCCCGTCCGCCGCTGCCTGCCACGGCCACGCGAACGCCCGCTCTCCCCTCTAGGCCATTGATATTACCCGGCTGATATTGACCAATCCTATTTCAGCCGGGTAATATTCAGCCATGGACACGGCCGCGAACTACACCATCTTCCTGGGCCGCCAGCGCCTGCTGACCGCCCCCCTGCCCGACGTCCTGACCTACCTGAAGACGAAACTGGAGCGCACCCACGAGCCGCTGCTGGTGTTCAACGACCAGACCGGCCGCACCGTGGATTTCAACCTGAGTGGCACGCTGGACGAGGTGCTGGCCCGCGAGGCGCCGGTTTCCGCGAAGACTGGCCCCGGTCGCCCGAAACTCGGGGTGGTTTCGCGCGAGGTCTCCCTGCTGCCCCGCCACTGGGACTGGCTGGAGAGCCACCCGAACGGCGCCTCGGCCGCGCTGCGCCGCCTGATCGACGAGGCGAGGAAGGCTGATCCGGTGGCCGAGCGCCGCCGCATGGCCACCCTGCCCACCGACCGCTTCCTGACCGTCATGGGCGGCGATCTGCCCGGCGCCGAGGAGGCCAGCCGCGCCCTGTACGCCGGCGACGGCGCGGCCTTCCGGACGCTCGTGCAGGACTGGCCCGAGGACGTCCGCCTGCACGCCCTGCACCTCGCTGCCCCGGCATTCGAGGAACACCCATGAGCCGCCCCGCCAGAGATCCGGCGCCGCGCATGGGCGTCTACCGGATCACCCACGTACCGAGCGGCCGCACCCTGCTGGGCTGGAGCGTGCATCTGGACGCCATCCTGAACCGGACGAGATTCGAGTTGCAGACCGGCACCTGCCGGCACAAGGCCCTCCAGGCCGACTGGCAGCAGAGTGGCCCTGGCACCTTGACCTTCGAGGTGCTGGACGAACTGACCCCGACCACCCCGGAGGCCCGGCCTCACGACGACCTGAGGGAGCTGCTGACGCTATGGCAGGAGACACTGAACATCCCCATCCAGCTCCGGTATTGACCGCTGGGACGACCTCGCGGGAGCTGGAACGGCTGGCCACCCACCCGGATCCGCAGGTTCGCTGCGCCGTCGCCGCCCACCCGAACACGCCCCCTGGCGTGCTGCGCGACCTTGCCCCCGAGTGTCCGGGCGAGGTGCTGGGCAACCGGGGGCTGCCGCTCCTGCGGCTGGCTCAGCCTCGACTGATCCAGGACTGGCCAAAAGAGACCCTGCTGCGCCTGATCCGCCACGACCTCGCCCCAGACTGGCTGCGCCGTTTCGCCGTGGGCCATCCCCGGTCGGAGTTCCAGGTCGCGCTGGCCTCCAACCGCGTGCTCAGCGAGGCCGAGGTGACCGGACTGGCCGCCCACAGTGCCTGGCAGGTGCGCGCGAAGATCGCGGCCCGGCCCGAGCTGCCCCCCGCCGTGCTGAGCACCCTCAGCGCCGACGCGGACTACGGCGTCCGGCTGTACGTCGCGGCCCGCCGGGATCTGCCCCAGACGAGCGTGGAACGCCTGCGCCGAGACCCGTCGCTCTTCGTGCGGCAGGTGCTGGAGCAGACGCAGCGGGCATGATACGCACTGCGCTCCATTCCGCCCCCACCAGGAAAGCACCGGATGTTCCTCCATACCGCACAGCACGTGCTTTTGCTCCTCCCTCTGGGCCGCAACTGGCATGAAAGGAAGTGGTGAAGCTGTTTCTGTTCGACAGTTCGACGTTTAGACCGTTCGACCTCACCTCAACGAAAAACCCCCACCTTTCGGCGGGGGCTGCACTCCGGTGAGGGGAGACTTACTTGAGTTCGACGCGGGCGCCAGCGGCTTCCAGCTGGGCCTTGATCTTCTCGGCTTCGTCCTTGCTGATGCCTTCTTTCAGCGCGCCGCCCTTCTCGCTCATGTCCTTGGCTTCTTTCAGGCCCAGGCCGGTGATGGCGCGGATTTCCTTAATGACGTTGATCTTGGAAGCGCCGGCATCCACCAGCACGACGTCGAACTCGGTCTTCTCTTCCACGGCGGCGGCGGCGGGGCCAGCGGCGGGGCCGGCCGCCACGGCGGCGGTGACGCCCCAGGTTTCCTTGAGGCCGTCGATGAGGTCGGCGAGTTCCATGATGGTGAGCTGGCCGAGCTGGTCAATCAGTGCTGCTTTGTCGTATGCCATGAGTGTGTCCTCCGGAATTGAAATGGGTGGTGCGGGCGGGCCTCAGGGGCCTTAAGCGCCCTGCTGCTCTTCGAGTTTGGTCTTGTAGGCTTCGAGGATACCCACGAAGCTCGACAGGTGCGCGCTGAGCACGCCGACCAGTTCGGCCTGAAGCTGCTGCTTGCTGCCCAGGCTGGCCAGTCGCTCGACGACTTTCACGTCGACCTTGTTGCCCTCGACGAAGCCGCCCTTGATGGTGGGGATGCCCTTGTCGTTGCCCTTGGCGGCCTCGCTGAGGGCTTTCGCCACACCAGCGGGGTCGTCCTGGGCCAGCACCAGGGCGCTGGGGCCCTTCAGGGCGTCGGTGAAGTCGCGGCCGCCAGCCTGAAGAGCGCGGTTGATCAGGGTGTTCTTGGCAACGATGAGCTGCCCGCCCTTCTCGCGGATGTCCTTACGCAGTTTGCTCAGCTGTCCGGCGGTCAGGCCCTGGTAGTCGACGACGTAGAACGTCTCGATGTCCGTCAGGCTGCTCTGCAGGGAGCTGAGGGTCTGCTGGTTCTTTTCGTTCGCCACGCAGTACCTCCTAGGTGGGAACAAGTCCAGGTGCAGTTGGTTCGCAGTGCTTGTACACGAGCGTCGCAGCCTGGCAACTCGGCGGGATCTTTAAACGTGGCTTAGGCGTCCCCGCTGTCTTTGGTGCCGGAATGAGGGCGTGTTGGAAAGGTGCGAACAGCAGTTGCACCGGGGTGCCGAAAGGAGGGGGATGGGTGATGGTCAGAAGTTGATGGTCTTTTCCCATCTACGATCAACCATCGACCATCACCGTTACGCCGAGGCGCCGCTCAGGGTCAGCGGAATGCTGGGGCCCATGGTGGTGCTCAGGTGAGCCGAGCGCACGAAGACGCCCTTGGCCGTGCCGGGCTTGGCGGATTCCAGCGCACCCAGCAGCGCGGCGTAGTTGGCGCTCAGGTTGCTGGGATCGAAGGAGGCCTTGCCGATTGGCGCGTGCACCACGCCGGTCTTGTCGTTGCGGAACTCGATGCGGCCGGCCTTGAGGCCCCGCACCATGCCCGCCACGTCGGGGCCGACGGTGCCGCTCTTGGGGTTGGGCAGGAGGCCCCGCGGCCCGAGCAGACGCGCCAGCTTCTGGCCGATGGCGGCCATCATGTCGGGCGTGGCGACCACGGCGTCGAAGTCCATGAAGCCGCCGGCGATGCGCTCGATCAGCTCATCACTGCCCACGGTGTCGGCCCCGGCGGCCTCGGCGGCGGCCAGGTTTTCACCCTTGGTGATCACGGCGACGCGCACGGTGCGCCCGGTGCCGTGGGGCAGCGCGACGGTGCCACGCACGTTCTGGTCGCTCTTGCGGGGATCGATGCCGAGGCGGAAGTGGATCTCTACCGTCTCGTCGAACTTCGCGGTGGCGATGTCCTTCACCAGCGCGGCGGCCTCGTCGATGGTGTACTGCTTGTCGTGGTCGACCTTGCCGACCAGAGCCCGGTAACGCTTGCCGTGTTTAGGCATTGGGAGCCCCCTCGATGGTCACGCCCATGGAGCGGGCGGTGCCGGCCACGGTGTTCGCGGCGGCTTCGACGCTGCCCGCGTTCAGGTCGGGCATTTTGGTCTTGGCGATTTCCAGCACCTGATCCCAGTTGAGCTTGCCGACCTTGGCCTTGTTGGGGGTCGGGCTGCCCTTCTGCAGGCCGGCGGCCTTGCGGATCAGGTAGCTCATCGGGGGGGTCTTGGTGATGAAGGTGAAGCTGCGATCGGCGAAGATGGTGATCTCCACCGGGATGATCGCGTCGCCCTTATCGGCGGTCTGGGCGTTGAAGGCCTTGGTGAACTCCATGATGTTCGCGCCGTACTGACCGAGGGCCGGGCCGACGGGCGGGGCCGGGGTGGCCTTCCCTGCCGGCAGTTGCAATTTGACGAGTCCCATGACTTTCTTCATTTGGTTCCTCCTTAGCTCCCCCGGGCCACGCGTGGCGGCTGGGGTATTGACGCTAAGCGCTGCGCCGCCCTGGGACGGTCTGACAGCAACTTTTCGATTTTACTGCGTGCGGGGTGTCCTGCCTAGTGCGGAAGGACAGGCCCTTACTTGGCGACCTGCGAGAAGTCGAGTTCCACCGGCGTTTCGCGGCCGAAGATGCTGACCAGCACCTTGACCTTGGCCTGCGGCATGTTGACCTCGCTGATCACGCCGCTGAAGTCCGCGAACGGGCCGCCGGTCACGCGCACCATGTCGCCGGCCTTGAAGCTGGCCTTGATGCGCGGCGCTTCCTCGACCTTCGGCTGGGCCGCGACCCCCACGGAAGCCAGCAGGCGCTGCACTTCCTCGGGCGAGAGGGGCACGGGGCGGGTGGCGGTGCCGACGAAGCCGGTCACGCCGTTGGTGCCGCGCACCACTTCCCACGACTCGCCCAGTTCACCGGGCGCGTCGTCGTCCTCGACGTCCATCTGCACGAACACGTAGCCCTGGAACAGCTTGCGCTTGACGGTCTCTTTCTTGCCGCCCTCGCGCAGTTCCACGGCGTCCTCGGTGGGCTGCAGCACCTGGAAGATCTTGGTGCCCTTCATGCCGAGTTTCGTGGCGCGATCCATCAGCTGGGCTTCCACGCGGTCTTCCTGACCCACGTAGGTATGTACGGCGTACCATTCGATGCTCATGCCAGCCGTCCTTCGAGCACCAGACGGATCAGCGCCCCGAAGGTCACGTCCATCAGCCAGGTCACCAGCGTCAGGGCCACGACGAAGATCAGCACGGCCTGTGTGCCCTCGATGATCTGCGCCCGGGTGGGCCACGATACACGGGCCAGTTCCGCGCGCGAGTCACGGAAATACTGAATCAAGTTCATGCATTCACCTGCGTCACAACACGAGAGAAGCCCGATCCTGCCCAGGCCGCGTGGCCCGGACGCCGGATCAGACCTTCTTCTCCTTGAAGACCACGTGCTTTTTGGCCACGGGGTCGTATTTCCGCAGTTCCATCTTGGCCTGCGTGTTGCGGCGGTTCTTGGTGGTCGTGTAGTAGAAGCCAGTACCTGCGCTGCTTTCCATCTTCACGATGATGCGGGGGCCGTCTTTCGCCATGCTCGTACTCCTTTCGCAGCCTGCCCCTGAGGGCTCGTGCTGCTCCCAGCGCCCGCCGGGCGGGAAACTGTCTCGCTGGTAAAAGCCCGCCTTCTGGCGGGCAACATTCCGATTATAGACAGCGACGGCTCAGGTGTCCACTGGGGCCGCTCCGGGCGCGGGGAGCCGTGTGGGGAAACCGTCGAGGCTGCGCGCGTTTTTCCGCTGCCGGTAGGCGTCCAGCTCCTCCTGCGTCTGCCGCCGTGCCCAGCTGTTCAGGTCGTCCCGCTCCTGCTGAAACTCCATCAGGGGCACCGCCATCCCGCACGACGTCTGCACCAGCTCGACCTCCAGCACGAAGATCTGCCGGGCACCGGGCAGGGCGGGGAAGAGGGGCGCGTACTGGGCCCATTCGGTGTCGGGCGGCTGGATCATGCGGGTCTGGCCGTACAGCCGCAGGATCAAGGGTGCACCCTGGAACGAGCAGAACATCAGCGTCATGCGCGGAAGCTGCAGGAGGTGGGCGGCAGTCTCGTTGCCACTGCCGGTCACGTTGAGCCACGCCACCCGCTTCGGCCCCAGCACCCGCAGGCTGTCCATGCCCTTGGGAGAGATGTTTACCCGGCCATCCGGCGCGGCCGTGCCCACGAAGAACAGGTGCTGCTGCCCGATGAAGGCGCGCAGGTGCTCGCTGATCGCCGGAAGCTGCTTGGCCATGCCCGATGCTACCAACCGACGAAGAGGGGGAGGCCCGCAGGCCTCCCCCTCCTGAATCCAGTCCGGATTACTCGATGACTTTCGCGACGACGCCGGCGCCGACGGTGCGGCCGCCTTCACGGATGGCGAAGCGCAGGCCTTCTTCCATGGCGATGGGCTTGATCAGTTCGACGATGAAGGTGATGTTGTCGCCGGGCATGACCATCTCCACGCCCTCGGGCAGTTCCACCACGCCCGTCACGTCCGTCGTGCGGAAGTAGAACTGCGGCCGGTACCCCCCGAAGAACGCCGAGTGCCGTCCGCCCTCGTCCTTGCTCAGCACGTACACGCTCGCCTCGAACTTGGTGTGCGGCTTGATGCTGCCCGGCTTGGCCAGCACCTGCCCGCGCTCCACGTCATCGCGCGCCACGCCGCGCAGCAGCACGCCCACGTTGTCGCCCGCCATGCCCGAGTCCAGCAGCTTGCGGTGCATCTCGATGCCGGTCACGGTGGTCTTGCGCGTGTCGCGCAGCCCCACGATCTCCACTTCGTCCTGCACCTTCACCACACCGCGCTCCACCCGGCCGGTCGCCACGGTGCCGCGCCCGGTGATGGTGAAGACGTCTTCGACCGGCATCAGGAACTGCTTGTCCGTGTCGCGCTCGGGGGTGGGGATGTAGGAGTCCACGGCGTCCAGCAGTTCCCAGATGTAGTCGACCCACTTGTCCGAGCCGCGCTGGGTCTTGGGGTTCTTCTGCAGCACTTCCAGCGCCTGCAGGGCCGAGCCCTTGACCACGGGGAGGTCATCGCCGGGGAACTCGTACTTGCTCAAGAGCTCGCGCACTTCCATCTCGACGAGCTCCAGCAGTTCCTCGTCGTCGACCATGTCGACCTTGTTCATGAACACCACGATGTAGGGCACGCCCACCTGACGGGCCAGCAGGATGTGCTCGCGGGTCTGGGGCATGGGGCCGTCGGCCGAGGAGACCACCAGGATCGCGCCGTCCATCTGCGCGGCGCCCGTGATCATGTTCTTGACGTAGTCGGCGTGGCCGGGGCAGTCGACGTGCGAGTAGTGCCGGCCCGAGGTCTGGTACTCGACGTGGGCGGTGTTGATGGTGATGCCGCGGGCCTTTTCTTCCGGGGCCTTGTCGATCTGGCTGTAGTCCATCGTCTCGATGGTCGGGTCGGCCGCGGCGGCCGTGAAGGTGATGGCGGCCGTCAGGGTGGTCTTGCCGTGGTCGACGTGGCCGATGGTGCCCACGTTCACGTGGGGCTTGGTGCGCTCGAACGTTCCTTTCGCCATGTTCTTGTTCCTCCTGAAATGGGTGTGCCCGGCAAGCGGACAAGCCTTGACAGTGTACTCGCCTGCCCCGCAAACGCAAAGGGCTGAGCCACAAAGCGTCCACCTTGCCTGGCGGGAAAGAAGGAGCGGCCCACAGAGGGATCTGCAGGCCGCGCCGGGTGTGGAGCTTCTGGTCGGGATTGAACCGACGACCTCTCCCTTACCAAGGGAGTGCTCTACCACTGAGCTACAGAAGCGGAAAAGAAAAGCGGGAAACGAGACTTGAACTCGCGACATTCAGCTTGGGAAGCTGACGCTCTACCAACTGAGCTATTCCCGCAGGGGGGTCACCCGGGTAAGGGGTGGTGGGCAGGGGCGGATTCGAACCGCCGTACACGTACGTGAACAGATTTACAGTCTGTCGCCTTTAACCACTCGGCCACCTACCCACAGCAATCGTCCAGCCAACAGCAGTCCAGCTCAGATCCAGCTTCGGTGGAGCCACCCAGGAGAATCGAACTCCCAACCTTCCGATTACAAGTCGGGTGCTCTACCAGTTGAGCTAGGGTGGCACCGTCCCTGGAGCAGAAGCCCGAGCGAAGCCTTCGCCCCTGAGCGTGGAAGTTCTCGCTTGCGCGTTCCCTTCCGGCTGGGAATAGTAGCACCGGCCTCCAGGGGTGTCAATCGTTCCTTAAGAGGCACACCCCATGCGCCATTACGCGCATTTGGCCGCGCCCTCCCAGGCGTATGCTGACGCCCGCACGGACGCGCCGGCACCCGACTGCTGGCCGCCCAACGAGGTTGCCCTTGGAAAGTCTGAAATCACTCTGGCCCTACCTGATGATGCACCGGCGCCAGTACATCATCGGCCTGCTCGCCGTGGTGGTCGCTAACAGCGCCAACCTGCTGCCCGGCTACTTCATCCGCTTCACCATCGACGGCCTGACTGGGCAGGTCGACGCGAGCGCCGCGACCCCCGGCATCACCCTGGAGCGCGCCGGGCTATACGCGCTGGGCATCGTGCTGGCCTCGCTGACGGCGGGCTCCTTCATGCTGCTGATGCGCCGCATGATCGTGGTGGCCTCGCGCCAGACCGAGTATGAGATCCGCCGCGACATCTTCGCCCACCTGCAGACGCTCGACAAGTACTACTACGACCGAGCCCGCACCGGCGACCTGATGAACCGCCTGACCGGCGACCTGAGCGCCGTGCGCGAGATGCTGGGCTTCGGGGCCTGGCAGATCGTGAACATCATCTCGGGCTTCGTGACGGCCTTCGCGGTGATGTTCAGCCTGAGCTGGCAGCTCACATTGATCGTGATCGCGGTCATTCCCATCATCGTGGGCGTGCTGTGGTACCTGGCGCGGCTGATCAACACCCGGCACAAGGCGGCGCAGGAGCAGAACTCCCTGATCGCCGCGCGGGCGCAGGAGAACTTCAGCGGGGCGCGGGTGGTCAAGGGCTACGCCATCGAAGACCGCGAGATTGAGGACTACCGGGCCATGAACCTGGAACTCCTGAAGCGCAACGTGGCCCTGACCCGCGTGGACGGGCCTCTGCGCTCCTTTACCTCGCTGCTGCTGGGGATCGCCTTCGCGCTGATCCTGATGGTCGGCGGCCGGCTGATCCTGACCTCGCCGGGGGGCGAATTCACGACCGGGATGCTGGTGCAATTCCTGATCACCCTGGAACGTCTGGCCTGGCCGATGCTGATGATCGGCTGGATCACCGGCGTCACGCAGCGCGGCCTGGGCTCCTGGCTGCGCCTGCGCGAGATGCTGGACGCCCGCGCCCAGGTCTACGACGACCCCGGCCGCAGCGACACCACCGTGAAGGCCATCCGCGGCGACCTGGCCTTCGAGAACGTGGGCGTGCGCTACGGCACCCTGGACGTGCTGAACGGCGTGAACCTGCAGGTGCCCGCCGGCACCTTCCTGGGCATTACCGGCCCGACCGGCGCCGGCAAGACGGTGCTGGGCCAGCTCATCACCCGCTCCATCGACCCGACCTCCGGCGTGGTGAAGGTGGACGGCCAGGACGTCCGGCTGATTCCGCTCAAGGTGCTGCGCGACTCCATCTCGGTGGTGCCGCAGGAGCCCTTCCTCTTCAGCGACACCATCGCCAACAACATCGGCTTCGGCACCGGCAACGCGGAGCTGCCGGTCGTGCCCACCGGGGTCAGCGTGGTCGGCCTGCCCTTCCCGCAGGACATCCCACAGAGCCCGGACGAGGGCCGGGTCAGCCGCGCCGCGCGCCTGGCCGGGCTGGCGGGCGATATCGAGGATTTTCCGAACAAATACGACACCATGCTGGGCGAACGCGGCGTGACCCTGTCGGGCGGCCAGCGCCAGCGCACCGCTATTGCCCGCGCCATCGTGCGTGAGCCGCGCATCCTGATCCTTGACGATTCGCTCTCGGCTGTGGACACCGAGACCGAGCGCCGCATCCTGGACGGCCTGCGCGAGATCAGCGAGGGCCGTACCGTGATCCTGATCGGCCACCGCGTGAGCACCCTGCGCCACGCCGACCACATCGTGGTGCTCAACGAGGGCCGCGTGACCGAGCAGGGCACCCACGACGACCTGCTGGCCCTGGGCGGCCACTACGCCGAACTGGAACGTCTGCAGCGTCTCGCCAGCGACCTGGACAGCGACGACGAACCCATCGAAGATCCCCAGGCCGCCGCTGACCGGCTGGAGAGCGCCCCTGCCGACCCCTCCCGCATCCCCGAGGTACAGAAGTGACCCAGCCCCCCGATCCCCAGGACGCCTACGCCAAGGGCTTCGACGCCCAGCTCACGCGGCGCATCCTGAACTACCTCGGGCCATACCGGGCTCTGGCGGCCGGCGGGGTGCTGCTGGCCCTGCTCACGGCCGCCGTGCAGCCCCTGCCGACCCTGCTGCAGCGCTACGCCATCGACAACTACCTGCTGCCGGGCGCGGGCGCCGGACGCGACGTGGACACCCTGTACCGGGGCCTGCTGATCGTGGTGGGCGGCTACGTGGCCCTGAAGATCGTGGAATTCCTGCTGAACTACGCCTCCACGGTCGCGGTGGGCTACCTGGGCCAGAACGTGCTGCGCGACATCCGCGCCGACGTGTTCACCAAGCTGCAGCGCCTGCACCTGGCCTACTTCGACCAGAACCCGGTGGGCCGCCTGATCACCCGCGTGACCAGCGACGTGGACGCCATCAACCAGTTCATCACGGGCGGGCTGATCTCGCTGATCACCTCCTCGTTCCTGATCCTGGTCTTCGTGACCGTGATGCTCAGCATCAACTGGCAACTTGCCCTGATCGCCTTCACGGTGCTGCCGGTGCTGTACTTCGCCACCAACTTCTTCCGCACGCGGCTGCGCGACGCCTTCCGGGGCACGCGCACCCAGCAGGCCATCGTGAACTCGAAGCTCAACGAGAACATCACTGGGATGCTGACCGTACAGCTGTTCGGCCGTGAGCGCCGCTCGGCCCTGGATTTCGACCGCTCGAACCGCGCGCTGCTGCGGGCCAACGAGAACTCGGTGCACTGGTTCTCGCTGTTCATGCCGGTGGTGGCGGTGCTGGGGCAGCTCGCCGTGGCGCTGGTGCTGTACTTCAGCGCCCGCCAGATCCTGGGCGCCGAGGCGGTGGGCACGGGCGTGGCCGGCGCCGTGACCGTGGGGACGCTGTTCGCCTTCGTGCAGTGGACCCAGCAGCTCTTCCAGCCCATCCAGGATCTGGCCGACGTGTTCAACAACCTGCAGGCGGCGATGGCCTCCTCCGAGCGCATCTTCGGCGTGCTGGACACCGAGGTCGAGGTGGCCGACAAGCCGGAGGCCCGGCGCCTGGAGCAGTTCGCCGGCCGGGTGGAGTTCGACGGCGTGTGGTTCGCCTACGACAGCGCGGTGACCGCCGAGACCCCCGACACCGACGACCGCTGGATCCTGCGCGGCCTGAACCTCGACATCCGGCCCGGCGAGAGCGTGGCCCTGGTGGGCGCGACCGGGGCGGGCAAGACCAGCGTGACCGCCCTGGTGAGCCGCTTCTACGACGTGCAGCGCGGCGCCGTGAAGGTGGACGGCAACGACGTGCGCGACCTCGCCCAGTACGACCTGCGCCGCCACGTGGGCGTGGTGCTGCAGGACGTGTTCCTCTTCGCCGGCACCATCCGCTCGAACCTGACCCTGAACAACCCTGAGATCTCACAGGAGCGGGTGATCGAGGCCTGCAAGTACGTGGGCGTCCACGACTACATCCTGACCCTGGAACGCGGCTATGACACCGAAGTCCGCGAGCGCGGCGCGACCCTGAGCACCGGGCAGAAGCAGCTGCTGGCCTTCGCCCGCGCGCTGATCCAGAACCCGGACATCCTGCTGGTGCTTGACGAGGCCACCGCCAACGTGGACACCGAGACCGAGCTGCGGATTCAGGCCGCGCTGGAAAAGGTCATGCTGGGCCGCACGAGCATCATCATCGCCCACCGCCTGAGCACCATCGAGCACTGCGACCGCATCGTGGTCATGCGCAAGGGCCGGATCGTGGAGCAGGGCAGTCACGCTGAACTGCTGGCGAAGGGCGGGTACTACGCCAAGCTGCACCGGCTGCAGTACGCCAAGGGTGAGGCGGCAGACTGAGGGAGAAGGCTCAAGGCAGATGGCGGAAGGCTCCGGGCGTGGGTTGCCGGGGCCTTTGTCGTGGTCGTCAGAGGACGGGCGGGAGGTCGCTGCGGTCGATCTTGGAGGCGTCTGGAACACAGGCAGGGTCGCGGGGGATGCGCTGAGCGCCCCAGCACCAGGCGACCCCTCAGTCCGCTTCGCGGCCAGCTCCCCTTAGAAGGGAGCCAAGAAGGGCGTGCCAGTCGAGCTTTTCCTTGCCTCCCTTTTAAGGGGAGGTGCCCCGAAGGGGCGGAGGGGTCGTCTTCCGCGCCGCCTGCCCGAGCACACCAGCCAACCAAAGTCCCCCCAACCCCGACCCAGACAACAATTCCGTTCACAACAGAATCGTATGCTGAGCCCCTATGTCCCCTTCGTTGCGCCTGGATCGCGGCACGCTGGTCATGCGTGAGGTGCCGGCCGTGCTGGAGGGGCTGTTTACCTGGGATGCCCGGAGCCAGAGCTTCCGCGCGCCGGGGCAGGCGTACCGCGAGGTCGTGGAGGCGGCGCGGGCCGCAGGGTACGAACTGCGCGACGAGGCGTCGGCCTTCCAGAAGCTGGAACTGGGATTTGCCAAGGAGCAGGCGCCCTACCCGCACCAGACGGAGGCCCTGAAGGCGTGGAAGGCGGCCGGACGGCGGGGCGTGGTGCAGCTGCCCACCGGGGCCGGAAAGACTTTCCTGGCGCAGCTCGCCCTGCGGGATACGCCGCGCAGCACGCTGGTCTGCGTGCCGACCCTCGACCTGCTGCAGCAGTGGTACTCGGGGCTGGTCGCCGCCTTCCCGGACGCCTCCGTGGGGCTGCTGGGCGGCGGCAGCCACGATGAGACGCCCATTCTGGTCAGCACCTACGACTCGGCCGCCATCCACGCCGAGGAACTGGCAGGGCGCTATGCGCTGGCCGTGTTCGACGAGTGCCACCACCTGCCCGGCGACTTCACCCGCGTGGTCGCCCAGATGCTGCTCTCGCCCTATCGCCTGGGCCTCTCGGCCACGCTGAAGCGCAGCGACGGCCGCGAGCGCGATCTGGACGGGCTGGTGGGGCCACTGGTCTATGCCTGTGCGCCCGAAGACCTGGCCGGCGACACGCTCTCGGCCTACCGCGAGGTGCTGATCCGCGTGAGGCTCAGCGAGGGCGAGCAGCGCCTCTACGACGACCTGATCCGCCGGCGCAACGAGTTCCTGCGGCTCTCGGGCATCCGGCTGGGGTCTATCGAGGGTTGGAAGCAGTTCGTCATGAGCAGCGGCTCGCCCCAGGGGCGCGCGGCCATGCTCGCCCACCGGGAGGCGCGCTCGCTGGCTTACGGCACCGAGGGCAAACTGCGCGTGCTGGAGGAAATCCTGGCCGAGCACCCGCAGGATCGTACCCTGATCTTCACCGATGACAACGCCACGGTTTACCGCATCAGCCGCGAATTCCTGATCCCGGCGATCACGCACCAGACGCCCACGAAGGAGCGCCACGCAGTGCTGGAACGCTTCCGTGCGGGCGAGTACCGCACGCTGGTCACCAGCCGCGTGCTGAACGAGGGGGTAGACGTGCCCGAGGCGAGCGTGGCCGTGGTGCTCTCGGGCACCGCGACCGAGCGCGAGCACATCCAGCGCCTGGGCCGCATCCTGCGCCGGGCGCCCGACAAACACGCCGTGCTGTACGAGGTCATCACCGAGAACACGGCCGAGGAGCGCGTGAGCAGGCAGCGGCGCGGGCAGTGGACGCCGGGGGAGACCCCGGACGACCGCTTCTGGGAGAACCTCAATGCCTCGGATTAGCCATGCTGCCCACTGAGCTGCTGAGTTTCCGCGTGAAGGCGGGCGTGGTCGAGCCCAAGCGGATCAGGCCCACGCCGACGAACCTCGCGCTGGCCGAGTCGCTGATAGCTGCCTTCGAGGGCCACATCGGTAGGCGCCGCAGTGAACTGGACGACGAACTGCGGGCGCTGGAGGCGGGCCGCGCGGATTTCCGGGTGCTGCGCGGGCTGGCGCACCTGCTGACCCAGGCGGGTGAGTTCGAGGCTGGTGGCCCGGTCGAGCCCGCTTTCGTGCGCGAGCGGGTCTTCGCGCTGGCGCAGGCCCACCCGCCCAGCCGCCTGAACGCGGCGCGCGTGCTGGAACAGGCGTCGCGCAGCCTGAGCGCCGATTCCCCCCTCTCGCCCGCCGAGGTGCAGGGCGCCCTGTATGCCGACCTGCCGGATCAGCAGACGCTGGTGGCCTTCGATCCGCCCACTCCCACTGAACTGCTCCAGCGCTACGACCTGGCGCAGGCGCAGGGGCTGCTGTACCGGGCCTACAGCCTGATCATCACGGCCCGGCGCAACGAGCCCGCGCGCTACAAGCAGCTGCTGAAATACACCAAGCTCTTCGGCCTGATGCTCACTGTGGAGGGCGACGCCACCTTCGGCTTCACGCTCACCATGGACGGCCCCACCAGCCTGTTCGGCGGCACTACCCGCTACGGGCTGGCGATGGCGAAGTTCCTGCCCGCGCTGCTGCACGTCACGAAATGGGATCTCACGGCGGCCCTGAAGCCGCGGCGCGACCTCGCCTGGGTCGATCCGGCCGACGAGGAATGGCACTACGGCCTGACCAGCGAGGACGGCTACGTGAGTCACTACAAACCGCCCGATGAGCACGATTCCGCGCTGGAGAGCGGCTTCACCGAGCGGTTCGCCCGGCTGGACTCCCCCTGGGTGCTGGAGCGCGAGGTCGACCTGGTGCCGGTGCCCGGCGGGGTGATCCTGCCCGACTTCCGGCTCGTGCAGGGCGAGCGGTCGGTGCTGGTGGAGATCGTGGGCTACTGGCGGCCCGAGTACCTGCGGAAGAAATTCGAGCTGCTGCGCAAATCCGGGCGCACGGACGTGATCGTGTGCGTGTCCGAGCGGCTGAATCTGGAGAAGGCGGGCGTGAACCCCAGCGATTTCGGCGACCGCGTGGTCTGGTTCAAGGGCGTGCTGAACCCGAAGGAGGTGCTGGAGAGAGCCGAGCGGCTGGCCGGCTGAGCCCGCGACGTCCACCACGGTTGCTACGGCCCGGCCCGTCTACACTCGGTTCATGACCAAAACCGAGGCCACGAGCGGAGCAGCATTCGTCAAACCCAGCGACGCCGAACTGCGCGCGCGGCTGACGCCCGCCCAGTATCAGGTGACGCAGCACGAGGGCACCGAACGCGCCTTCACGGGTGAGTACTGGGACACCACCGACGACGGCATCTACGTGGACATCGTGTCCGGCGAGCCGCTGTTCTCCAGCCTCGACAAGTACGACGCGGGCTGCGGCTGGCCCTCCTTCACCCGGCCCATCGAGAAGAAGACTCTGACCGAGAACACCGATTACAAGATCGGCTACGCCCGCACCGAGGTGCGCTCACCCCTGGCCGACTCGCACCTGGGCCACGTCTTCCCGGACGGCCCGCAGGAGCAGGGCGGCCTGCGCTACTGCATCAATTCGGCGGCGCTGCGCTTTATCCCGGTCGGGCAGCTGGAGGCCGAAGGGTACGGCGAGTACCGGACGCTGTTCGGGGCATAGCGTTCAGGCCAGGAAAGGCGGCGGACACCGGTTCGCCGCCTTTTTCGTCGTCTCATACCAATTGCGGCCCAGTCGCTAAGACTTTAGAGATTCAACCCGACCGAAGGGAGAGGCAAGGAGGACGCGTTGCGCGATGTGGAGGAACATCCGGCGCTCTCCCGGTGGGGGCGGAATGAAGCGCAACGCGTCTCAGCGGGGGGCGCCGAAGTTCTGCACCCAGTACGTGCGGTACGTGCCGCCGCTGGCCGGCGTGTACCCGACCCCCAGTTCCCGGAAGGTCGGGTTCATGATGTTCCGGCAGTGGCCGGGACTGCCCAGCCAGCCCTGCACCACTTCGTCGGGCGTGGCCTGCCCGGCGGCGATGTTCTCACCGATGGCCGACCAGCTGTAGCCGGTGGCGTCGATGCGCTCACGCAGGGTGCGGCCGTCTTGACTGGTGTGCGAGAAGTAGTTCTTCGCGGCCATGTCGGCCGCGTGGGCCTGGGCCGCCTGCGCCAGCTTCGCGTTGGGGGTCAGCGCGGTGGTGGCTGCGAACCGGTCGGCTCCACAGCTCCGGGCCTGGGCGCGGGCGGCGTTGGTCAGTTCCATCACCCGCGCGGCGAAGGTGCCGGAGGGGGCAGCGGGCGGGGCGGGGGGCGCGGTGGGAGCCGCTGGAGCTGGAGAGGAGGGAGAGACTCCGGTGCCGGACGGCAGGCCGCAGGACACCAGACTCAGCAGCAGGGGGAGGGCGCAGGCCAGGGCTTTCATGTCCAGGCATTCCAGCAGACCGGGGCCGCGCGTGCCGTGAGCGCCCTTCCTTTATCTCGTATCCCGATCTCAGGCCTGCGGAGACTGCACCAGCCCCAGGCCGACGTCCAGCTTGTCCACGGTGCGGATCAGCGGCGTGCGGGTGGCGCGGCCGCGCAGGGCCGTTTCCAGGGTGCTGCGCGTGAGGTCGTTGTCCTTCTTCAGCGCCTCGACCCACAGCGCGGCGACCCCCGCGACATGTGGCGTAGCCATGGAGGTGCCGCTCATGGTGGCCAGGCCGCCGCCCATCTTCGCCGACACGATGTCCACCCCCGGCCCGGACACCACCGCCCCGGTGTTCGAGAAAGGGGCCACGGTCAGGTTCGCGTCCGGGGTGCCGCCCTGCCCCAGCCCCACGGCGGCGACCGACGTGAAGCCCTCGGCAGTGGCGGGCGGGGCCACGCTGACCTCCCAGTCGGGATTCTGGTTGCGGCGGCTCTCGTTGCCGGCGGCCGCGATCAGCAGGGTAGGCACCTCGTCGCCGCCCAGGCTGCGGGCGTAGCGGGCCAGGGCGGCGAAGAGTTCCAGGTTGGCGCGGTAGTCCACCAGCGCGCGTGAGGTCGCCAGTTCGGCGGGCAGCCCCCCCTTGATCAGCCGGGCCACCAGTCCGGGAAAGTCCATGCCCAGCGACATACTGATCACGTGGGCGCCGTGTTCGGTGGCCCAGGTCAGGGCGCGGGCGATGCCCTCGGAGCTGCCGCCGCCGTCCTTGCCGAGCACCTTGCCGATGAGGGCCTTCTCGACTCCCCGCGCCACCCCGATACGCTGGCCCCCCACATCTCGTCCGAAGATCGTGCCCGCACAGTGGGTGCCGTGGCCCTCGTCGTCGACGCCGCCCTCGACATCCTCCCCCTCGGGGGTGAAGTCGCGCCGAACCAGGGTCATGCCCGCGAAGGCCGGGTGATCCTTGTCGATGCCGGTGTCCAGCACGGCCACGACCGCGCCCTTGCCGGTCACCGGGCTGGTGTCGGCCTTCACGGCCTGCACGCCCCAGGTGGAGCCGCTGGCCTGGGCGGCGGGTCTGCTGGAGCGTTTCACGGGCGAGATCAGGCGCATGGGCATACTGGGCGCGACGGCCCGGACATCCCGCTCGCCCAGCAGGTCGGCGAGGTCGCGGCGATCCAGGGTCTCCACCCCGAGCTGGGCCCTGGCTGGAGCGGGGCGGGCGGCGCCCGGTCGCGGACGCGTCTCCGGTCGGGCGCCGGCTCGGGGCGGCAGGACGGAACCGGTCTCCGCAGGCCCTGAGGTATCGGAAGGTGCGACGTTGCCCTGCCTGAGCACGATGAACCGCTCTTTCATGCTGGCCCCCCAGACTGTGCCCCGGCTGACGCGGGGAGAGTGGTACCGGTTCCGATGGATTCCGTTCCGTGTTCGGAGTCCATCCGACCGAAGGGAGAAGGAACAAAGACGGATTTCGCCGCAAGTGAGGAACATCCAGTTCGGCTCTGGATGTGACGGAATGGAGCGGCAGTCCGTCTGAGCGTCCATCGGGCGCTCTGGGGCCAGTGTAGTCCCGCCCCCCGGAGGCGTGGTGGCAGGGAGATGAAGCGGCCGGGCGCGGCCAGGAGCCTGTCTGCGGGCTCGCGGCCAGCTCCGGCCCTTTGAACTCTCCTCTGTGTGGCCTCTGGCCGCAATTTCCTACTTCGAGGATTTCTGCGGCTGGGCCTTCTGCGCGTCGGCGCTCCTGGGCACGAACACGATGGCGTTGGGCACCGGACGGCTCCAGACCGTGTTCAGGTAGCCGCCCATGCCGCCGTAGCCCCCCGACAGGTACGCCGTGGCGCTGCTGCCGCTGTCGAGCCGGACGGCGTCGCGCACGCCGATTCCGGCCAGGGCGGCGGCGAAGGTCTCGGGCGTGCCGTGTTCGAGGAAGAAGATGGCGCTCTGGCCGCTCAGGATGCCGAAGGCCACCTGCCGGGTCGCCCTCCAGATGCCGGCCGCCGTATTGAAGCCCTCACGCACCGGATCGAGCACCACCCGGCCGCCCTGCACGAGCAGCGGCCCGGCGCCCAGCGCCTCCACGGCGCTGGCCCAGGGGGCGTCGCTGGCCTGCCAGTTCAGGCTGACGCTCAGGGGCAGGCCGGCCAGCCGGGGCAGGGCGGGAAAGCGCACGGGGTCGAAGGTGAAAGCGAGCACCCCGGCGCCCGGTACCAGCTCGCCGCTCTGGGCCCGCTCGATCACGGCCGCGCCGGGGGCGACCAGCACGGTGGTCAGGTTCCCTGCGCCCACGCTGGTGCGGCCGTCGCCGACGAAGGCGGTCAGCAGGGCCGCGTCCGGGCGGGCGCGCACGCTGTTCACGGTCACGCTGCCAAAGGCGCCGGAGAGCACGTAGCGCGGGCGGGGATAGCCGAACAGCGGCTCGCCCTGGGCCGTGAAGCCCACCGTGCCGCGCTTTTCCAGGCTGCCGGAGGTCATCTGCCCACTGAGCTCGACCAGATCGACCGGCAGGTTGCTCGCCGGGTCGAAATAGCCGCCGTTGACGCCGGCCACGCCGCCCACCGAGCGCACCAGTTCGCCCACGTCCGAGGCGCGGCCCAGCGGCGCGCTGATCACGCGGGGCCGGAAGCGGGCCGGGTCGAAGCTCAGCACGTGCAGGGCGCCGCGCTGCTGGTAGGTCACGCCCTCGGGGATGGCGTCCGGGTTCACGGGCGGCGGCACCCGGTCGTCGGTGTAGGTCACGGTGTCCACCACGATCCGGTAGGGCTCGTCCAGGGTGAAGACCGTGCTGCGACCGCCGGAGGTCGTGAGGTTCAGGGCGCTGCCGGTGGGGGTGGTCTGGATGTCCAGGGAGTCGCCGGACGGCAGGGTCTGGGTCTGGGGCTGCGAGGTCACGCCCGGCATCAGGATGCTCAGCCCGGCGCTCTGCCGCGACACGCTGTAGGGGGCGATGTCGTTGAACTCCAGCACCACGCGCTGCACCTCCACCGTGCGGTAGAGCGTACGGCTGACCCGCACGGTGTCCAGGTGGGCCAGCGCCCGGGTGCTCAGCTGAGGCACCGGCAGGGGAATCCCGGTCTGCATGGGCGAGGGTGGGGCCGCCGGCGCCGGGGGGCTGACCGGGCGGATCTCCACCGGGGCCGGCGGCGGTGCAGGCTGAGTCGGCGGGGGCTGAGTCGGCGGGGTCTGGGTCGGCGCCTGTTGCGTAGGCACGGCTGGGGCCGGCTGTCCCGGCGCTGGCTGCCCAGGCGCCGGCTGCACGGGCACGGGCCGCACCGGGGCCGAGGGCGCGGGCACGCTCTGGGCGGGGCGGGCCGGGGCGCTGGGCGGCGCCGAAGGCGGCAGGGTGGCGACCGGCACGCTCGTGGGCGCCGCGAAGTCCAGCAGGCCCGGCGTATCGGCCAGCACGCCCACGCCCAGCAGCCTCAGGGCCTCCAGGGGCACGTACAGGCTGCCGCCCTGCAGCTGTGGCAGCGGCAACGGCACTCCCAGCGCGAAGCCCAGCGCCCGCCAGCCGGTGGCCGGGGCGTAGCGCAGCTCCCTTTGTCCCAGCTGCAGCCGCAGGTCGGCTGGATCGTTGCGGACGGCCACGCCCAGGCGCGGGAGCGTCCAGGCGGCCATCATCTCCTGGCCGGCGATCAGGCGCGAATCCAGGCTCGAGGGCTGCATCAGGCCGCCGATGGCCACCGGCCTCGCCAGAGCGCTCCCCGCCAGCCCCAGGCCCACGAGAACCCCCATCCAAACCCTTCTGCGCGCACTCACGGGGCCGAGTGTAACGCCCGGGCCTGACGGAGACGTGAAGATCTGTGCCTTGCAGGCCCGCCGTCCCGGGGTGGGGCGCGGCGCAGCCGCCGGGTAGGAAGTTCCTCACGCCGATCCGGCCCGCCGTCAGGCTCTTGTGTGAGATGGGTTCATATACTGGCCCGCGTATGATCGAACCCTCACTTGAGCTGTACGGCGACGCTTACGAACGCGTAGATCAGCAGCTCCAGGATCTCCTCGACACCACCGGCGTGCGCTACGGCCTGCTGGTCGACCGCAAAGGCTTCGTGCTCTCGCACAAGGAGGCGCTGTGGGCGCCCCGCCCTCCGGCGCTGGACTCGGTGGCCACGCTGGTCGCCAGCAACGCCGCCGCCACCGCCGCGCTGGCCAACCTGCTGGGTGAACGCACCTTCAGCGAGCAGATCCACCAGGGCGAGAACGGCACGCTCTACGTGGAATCCGTGGGCGACCAGACCCTGCTGACCCTGATCTTCGATTCCAGCGTGCCGCTGGGTAAGGTCAAGGTCTACGCCAAGAAGGCGGTCGCGCAGATGAGCGCGGTGCTCGACGAGCTCAAAGACGTACCGGCGGTGCAGCTCGGGGACGACTTCAACAAGGGCGTCAATGCGCTGCTTGACGATCTGCTCGGCTGACATGTCCAGCCGATTTTCCCCGCAGCCCCGCGCCCACGGCCGGGTACAGGAGACACCTTCATGAGCACCATCAACTTCGCGGCCAGAGAAATCAACTGCAAGATCGTCTATTACGGCCCTGGCATGAGCGGCAAGACGACCAACCTCAAGCACGTCTTCTCGCGCGTGCCCGGCCACCTGCGCGGCGACATGGTGAGCCTGGCGACCGAGGACGAGCGCACGCTGTTCTTTGATTTCCTGCCGCTCGACCTGGGCACCGTGCAGGGCTTCAAGACCCGCTTCCACCTGTATACCGTGCCGGGCCAGGTCTTCTACAACGCCAGCCGCAAGCTGATCCTGCGCGGCGTGGACGGCATCGTCTTCGTGGCCGACTCGGCGCCGGGCCGCCTGCGCGCCAACGCCGAGAGCATGCGCAACCTGCGCGAGAACCTGGCCGAGCACGGCATCGACGTCCGCGAGGTGCCCATCGTGCTGCAGATCAACAAACGCGACCTCCCCGACGCCCTGCCCACCGACATGATCCTCTCGGTGATCGACCCCAGCCGTGAGCTGCAGATCTTCGAGGCGATGGCCGGCACGGGCGTGGGCGTGTTCGAAACGCTGAAGACGGTCAGCCGGCTGGTGCTGGAACGGCTGTCGAAGAACAAATAGGCAAATAGGGCTGTGGGCTATAGGCTATGAGCGAGAACCTTTCGCGCTTAGCTCATAGCCCATAGCTCAGAACTCCTTACTTCCCCACGCAGAAATTCCGGAACACGGCGTCGATCACATCCTCCTGCACGTCCCGGCCGGTGAGTTCCGAGAGGGCGCCCAGGGCCTCTTCCAGCTCGTAACTCGCCAGGTCGTCGGGCAACGCGCTCGCGGCGTCCACGTGGGCCAGGGCGCGCCGCGCCGCGTCGGCCTGCCGCTCGGTGGTCAGCCAGGCTTCCCCGCGCGAGACGTCGCCCAGCAGGGCCGTGCCCATGGCCTCCCGGAGTTCGGGCAGTCCGGCGCCGGTCACCGCGCTCACGTCCAGCGCGCCGGGATCTGTCCAGGCGGCGCTCAGGTCGGCCTTGGTGCGGATCCGGATCACGCGGGCTCCCGGCGGTAATTCAGCAGGCAGGGCCTCGCGCGGCGCGCTGCCGTCCTCCAGGGCCAGCACCAGATCGGCTCCGCCCGCCAGGTTCAGCGCCTGACGCACCCCGGCGGCCTCGATGGCGTCGCCGGTCTCGCGGATGCCGGCGGTGTCGACCAGCGTGACCGGCACGCCGGAGAGTTCCAGCCCGGCCTCCAGATAGTCGCGGGTGGTGCCCGGCAGCGGCGTGACGATGGAGCGCTCGAAGCCCACCAGGGCATTGAGCAGGCTGCTCTTGCCGGCGTTCGGGCGGCCGATCAGGGCCAGCCGCGCGCCGCGCGTGGCGACCTGCCCGGCGCGGGCGGTGCCCACCAGTTCCAGCAGGTCGCGCCGGGCCGCCGCCAGGGGAAGCTCCCGGTCTTCCTCGGGCACGCCTTCCTCGGGGTAGTCGAGCATGGCCTGCAGGGCGGCCAGGGTGCGCGTGAGGTTCGCCCCGATGCGCGCCACCCGCGTCCCCAGGGCGCCGGAGAGGCCCAGGGTGGCCTGGCGCCGCGCCGCCTCGGTCTGCGCCTCCACCAGCCCCAGTACGGCCTCGGCCTGCGCCAGATCGAGGCGCCCGGCGAGGTAGGCGCGCAGGGTGAACTCGCCGGGCCGGGCCAGCCGCGCGCCCAGTTCCAGCGTGCGGGCCAGCACCCGGCCCAGCACCGCCGGACTGCCGTGGGTCTGGAACTCCGCCACGTCCTCGCCGGTGTACGACCGTCCGCCCCGGAAGACCAGCACCAGCCCCTCGTCGAGCCGCTCGCCATCCGCTGCGAGCAGGTCTCCGAACAGAAAGCGGCCGCCGCGCGTCTTCGAGGGCCGCCTCTTCCCCCGGAACAGGCCGTCCGCGACCTCCAGCGCCCGGTGGCCGCTGACCCGCACGATGCCCACGCCCGCACTGCCGGGCGCCGTGGCGATGGCGGCGATGGTGTCCGAGAGGCCGGTACGCGTCACGCGCTAGAGGCTAGCAGGGGAGAGGGGGCGGGGCCTGTCCACAGCTGACGTTCGGAACCCAGATCCTGGGGCCGGGGACGACCCCGCTGCGCTACGAACTCTTCTTCCAGCGGCCCCGGCTGCGGTGGCCGGCCTTCGGGGTGGGCGCCGCCGTGTGGGTGCGGATCTGTTCGTCGTCGTAGCGCAGCATGACGGCCAGCCGGGCGCGGCTGATGACGTGGTGGGGGTGCCGGGGCACGAAGGCGGTCACGATGTCGATGTGCCCGCCCCCAACCCCGCTGCGGAAGTGCTGCACGACCACGTGCAGGGGCAACGACACGCCGCAGGCCTCGAACTGTCCACACACCAGCCAGCGGTGGTCGTCGGGGTACACGGCCCGCACCCGGCCCGAGAGCAGCACGTTCAGGATGTCGTGTTCCAGGAAGCCCTCGGCACGGGCGTGGCCTATGGCGTGGGGGCACAGGTGGTAGGCGCCGTCGTAGACGGCCGCGCGCAGTCTGGCGTGGGCGCGGTGCAGGCTGAATTCGTCGGTCAGGACGCCGGCCAGTTCGGCCTCGCGCTGCGGCTTCACGGGCTGCGGGCGCTGCGGGCGCACGGGCGGCGGCGTGGGGGCGCGGCGGGTGGCCTTCTCGGCGCGGTGGAGCTGGGCCCGCAGGGCCAGCAGGTCGGTGCCCACCTCACTGCTGCCCAGGAC
This sequence comes from Deinococcus koreensis, assembly GCF_002901445.1. Lineage (NCBI taxonomy): Bacteria > Thermotogati > Deinococcota > Deinococci > Deinococcales > Deinococcaceae > Deinococcus > Deinococcus koreensis. The sequence goes on along the minus strand of NZ_PPPD01000001.1, from coordinate 602,055 downwards.
GGTCGTCTCGTCCTGACGGCGGGAGCGGCCCATGGGAACGGCCTGGCGCGGTTTGCTCGACTGTTTCGTCACGGCGGCACCTCCGGTAAAGCCAGCCGCCTGCCTCTCTGTCGGGGCGATCACAGTTCCACCGCCCAAAAAGAAAAATCCCCTCAAACACGGCTTCGTGTTTGGTGGGAGGCAGGCGGCGTACCCTGTTCAGGGCATGCCCTGAGCATAGCACGCCGGGGACATCGCCGGCGTAAGGCAGGGGGGAGACAGCGGGGGGGGCGGACTCCTACGCTGTGCTGGAGTCGTCCGCTCCCGTACGGGTTCGCGCCCGACCCCTGCCACGCACGGACTCCTGTCACGTACCGTCCTCTGTCACCGCCCTGGAGGTTGCCCGCCATGATCCGCCCCATGCAGACCACCGACGCCGCCGACCTGCTCGCCCTGCTGCACTGGATGGACGACGCTCCGGAGCGTGAGGTGTTCGCCCCCGACGCCCGCGAGGTCGGCGAACTGCTGCTGGAGTGCGAGGACAGCGGCGGTCTGGTTCACGAGGACGACGAGGGCGTGCGGGCCTACTGCGCCCTGTCGCCCTTCCGCGACGGCATGGTGCTCGAAGGCCCCATCGGCGACGGCGGCCCGCTGGCCGCGCTGGTGGTGCGCGCGGTGCAGGACGCCGAGGGTCTGCCGGTCTACGCCTTCTGCGCCCGCGATAACCAGGGGGTGCGCGACGCGCTGGAAGCGGCGGGCTTCTCGCCCATGCACACCACAGACTTCTACAGTTCGGTGCTGGAGCCGCTGGCCCGGCGGGCCGTGCTGCCCGCCGGCCACCAGATCCGGCGTTCCCTGCCCATCAGCGAATACCGCGCCCTGTACCGCGCCAGCGAGGACACCTGGGCCCGCCGGCTGGACTGGACGCCCGAGCAATATGACGCCCACTTCGCCCGCGACGACGTGCGCCTGATCGCGCTGCTGCGCGGAGGCCAGACCGTGGGCTTCGCGGAACTGGAGTTCACCCCGGACGACGCCCGGGCCGACGTGACCTACCTGGCGGTGCACCCGGCCGAGCGCGGCCAGCGCTACGGCCAGCTGCTGCTCGCCCTGGCCGCCGCCGAGGCCCAGACCCGCCCGGAGCTGCGCCGCCTGCGTACCCGCGCCCACGACCACATGCAGCCGGCCCGCGCGCTCTACACGCACGCCGGCCTGACCCATTGCCGCTCGGTGGTCACCTACCTCCGCGAGGGCGACGAGGAGGTGTAGCCCGCAGGCGGGGGGCGGTTCCGGAGGCGCCGGCCCCCCACGGACGGGGCATACAAATGCCCGCCCTGCTCCCTGCTAGCCTCGGCGCCTATGGGCAAGAAAGACCGCCAGGGGCCAAGGATCGCGTTCGTGACGCTGCGGGACATGCCCGGCACCCAGGTGATGTTCTGGGTGGTCGACGAGTGCCCGTACTGCGGCGAACGCCACGCCCATCTGGCCGGAAATCTCCGGGACGCCGACCCCGGTGAGACCCTGGGCGAACATCCGGCTCCCTGCCGTCCGGAACGTAGCTATGAACTGACCCTGCCGCCCCGCCCCAAACGCAAGGTCGGCAAGGAGGAGCGCCGCCGCGCCCGCCGGGCCGCCCGTGCGGAGGACGTCGAGGACGTCTGACACAGACTGCCGTCCAAGTTCCGTCCATCCGGGACGGCGCCAGATGCAGGTTCATCCTCCTGGCCAGGGCAGTTCGCCGATTCCAAACCTTTCCTCTCAAGGGAGAGGGGCGAAAGCCGCCGTGTTCGTCGCGTCTCCTGTGACTCCATCTGGACACCGTCCGAACCATCGATAAGTCAGGCTGAGCCGTCTGGGCACGCCTGTGCGACCGGAGGAACGCGGTGGGCGCCCCTCAGTGGTCGTGCTTCTCCCCGGCGCCGCCCATGTCCATGCCGTCCATGTCCTGACCCGGCGCGGGCAGGGGAGTGGCCCCCCTTTCCTTCAGGAGCGAGTCCATCAGGCGGATCTCGGCGCCCTGGGAGGCGGCGATCTGGCGGGCCAGCGCGCGCACCTCGGGCCGCAGCGGGCCGCTCA